>JAHBVH010000040.1 GCA_019637645.1 Caldilineaceae bacterium | reverse complement strand
CAGCGCTGATTTCAATCAGCGCTGGCTTACCAAAGTTAATGGTTAACCTTCATAAGCGGGCTTGAGCCAGCGTTGTTCGGTTGCCCGGTGCCTTTCGGTTGCCCATTGGGCGCGGGCGGTCATAGCAAAAAACTAAATCAACCGTGTATTTTGTTACGCATTCAGACCAGACCTGACAGGTTTGGAAAACCTGTCAGGTCTCTACAAGGTAACGAAGAATATGGAAGAACGTCCTGGTTGTCTCTCTGGTATTGTAAAATTGCTGGCTCTCGGCTGGCTCTTTGACTGGCTCAACGATCATTTCGGCTTTGGGCGCGGCGGTTGTACAGGCGTCGGCTGTGGCATCATTTTAGTCGTATTGGTGCTGATCTTTGCCTGTTCGATTTTCTTTGGCACCAACTGGTTTCAAGCTAGCTTTTAACGCTTTCTCCTATGAACCTATATAACACACGTACCAACCAGATTGAACCGTTCACTTTCCCGGCGCGGCCAGTGACGATCTATGTCTGTGGTATTACCCCCTATGACACGACGCACCTCGGTCACGCCTTCACCTATGTGGCTAACGACACGTTGATTCGCTATATCGAATATAACCACTATCAGGTGCGCTATGTACAGAATGTCACCGATATTGATGATGATATTCTACGCAAGGCGCAAGCAGTCGGGGAAGATTGGCTCAGCCTCGGGAACCAGTGGACGGTGCATTTTATCGAAGATATGGCAGCCCTGAACGTGCGTCCGCCGGATCACTTTCCCCGTGCCACCGATGTGATTCCGCAGATTTTGACGCTTGTCCAGGAGCTGCTCAAAGCGGGAATGGCGTATGTCGCCGGTGGTAATGTCTACTATCGGGTGGACCACTGGCCTGAGTTTGGCAAATTGAGCCGCATTCCGCGTGCCGAGATGCTGGGGGTAGCCAATGACCATGGCAACCGACCGGATGACCCCCATAAACAGGACCCGTTGGATTTTGTCCTCTGGCAGGCGCAGAGACCAGGCGAACCCGCGTGGGACAGCCCGTGGGGGCCAGGCCGACCGGGCTGGCACATTGAGTGTTCGACCATGTCAACGCAACTCTTGGGCGATATGATCGACATTCACAGCGGTGGGAGCGACCTGATCTTTCCTCACCATGAATGTGAAATTGCCCAGGTCGAGCCGGTTACGGGTAAAGTCCCTTTTGTCCGCTACTGGTTGCATGTGGCTATGGTGCAGTACGAAGGCGAAAAGATGAGTAAGTCGCTGGGCAACTTGGTCATGGTGCGCGATCTGCTCGAACGCTTTTCACCCGACGCGTTGCGCGTCTATCTGGGCCAATACCACTATCGCACATCGTGGAATTTTGAAGAAAAAATGCTAATCGAGGCCGCCGCTTTGGCGCAGAAACTCCAAACCGCGGCCGCGCGGCGGGGCAGCCAAGCGGAAAGCACCATGAGCCGTATGTTGGATGTCACCACCTATGCCTATGAATTTGGCGAAGCATTGGACCAAGATCTCGACACGCCCAGCGCCATACAGGTACTCTCCACCTTAGCCGATCGAATCCTGGCCGCGGCCAAAGCAGGGTGGCGGGTTGACGCAGCCCAAGCCACCCTGCGCACAATGGGTCAAGTCTTTGGCCTCCGGCTCGACCGTGAAACTGCCGAGCCGCGGGTGCTGGAGGGGTGGCAGCGCCATCGTGCGCGTTTTCAGTAGCTTGGACCCAAGCTAAGGCCGTGGGCTGGGGACGAGCTAACTCTTGTTGCCCTGCCAGCGCGTGTCAGCCGCGTAGCGTTTTTGTCTGTGTCCGGCCTATTGCCAACGAGGAGTACCCGCTTGACCAATATCGATGTCGTGCCCGAATCAATTTACAAAAGTTCGATCCAAGCGAAGCCCCATCACCTCTGGCTTGGGCTGTTGACGGGGCCGGTGCTCTATGCGCTCTACTTTATCGTTGGCTATTTGTTGGTGGAAGCGGCTTGTCAGTTGGGTTTTCTCCAAGAGACGTTGGGGGGCATTCCATTCTATTCGCTCTGTGTCTTAGCGCTGACCTTGGTCGTTGCTTTGATCACTACTCTTGTTGGCGTGGCGAGCTGGCGGCGCTGGCGACAGAATGCCTACCCGCTTGGCGATGATCCCGATCAAGCCGTTCCTTTCCTGCTCTTTGGCAGTGTGCTCCTGTCTGCGCTCTTTACCCTGTTGATGATCCTGACCGGTATCTCTGTCTTGCTCATACAAGCTTGCCGTTGGGTATAACCCTGGCGAGCTGGAGAGGAAGCGACGACTCATGTGCGCGCGATATGCGAGGTACTGCCGTGGCCCAATGGCCGTGGTCCTCGGCGGGCTAATTTGGTATGCGAACCCAATGTCGGCTTTGGCTCATTTTGGCGCACCGATTGCCCCCCATGATCTCTGGGCTGCTTGGAATGGGGAGCCAGGCATCTTGCTGGCTTTGCTCTTGACAGCCTATGGCTACGCCCGCGGGCTTATGACGCTCTGGGTGCAAGTTGGCATTGGGCGTGGTGTGACGCGCTGGCAGGTCAGTTGGTTCGTTTTGGGTATGCTCTCTTTGGTTGTGGCCTTAGTTTCCCCATTGGACGCGCTCAGCTCGGCTCTGTTTTCGGCTCATATGGTCCAACACATGTTGTTGCTCTATGTCGCCCCGCTTTTGCTTGTTCTCGGCGCGCCACCCCATCTCTGGATCTGGGCCTTGCCCGCGGCTTGGCGGCGACCCGTCACCCAATGGTGGCAGCGGAGTTGGGGACACCGCCTGTGGCAAGGGTTGCAGCATCCTTTTTCGATCTGGGCGCTCTTTGCCCTTGTGCTCTGGATCTGGCACGCGCCGCTGCTCTATCAAGCCGCTGTGGTCGATCCCTTCATCCACCTGCTTGAGCATGTGAGCTTCTTTGGCGTGGCGCTCCTCTTCTGCGAATTGCTGGTTAATATTCAGCGGCGGCGCAAGGCTGGCTATGGCCTGATTTTGCTTATCCTCTTTACCACAGCCATGCACAGTGGCCTGTTGGGGGCACTACTAACCTTTGCGGCCACGCCCCTTTATCCAGTCTACGGTTTGGGCACTGCCCAATGGGGCTTGAGCCTGCTGGCGGATCAGCAGTTGGCTGGTGTGATCATGTGGGTGCCGGTTGGCTTCTTCTATCTGGGCGCGATGTTACTGCTCATCGCTCGGTGGCTACAGGAGTTAGAGCGACCTGCAACGCCATCGCAGACCAGCTTCGCAGTGCGCAACCAACGCGAAAGAATGCCCTAACCCTCAGGAGGTCTTTTGATGAGGTATTGGACATACTGGCCCATGGGGCGCAGCGCTCAACCCCAGCACTGGCTATCGTCTGCCATCCTCGGATTTATGGGCTTATTGACCGGCTGTACTCTCAGCTTGGTGCCATCGTACAGCCGCGTGGCAGATGGCGATCCAGAACGGGGTGTGCAAGCTCTGCGCGCCTATGGCTGTGGGGCCTGCCATGCGATCCCCGGTGTGCCAGGGGCCGTCGCCTATGTGGGGCCACCCTTGGATGCTTGGGCCGAACGTCATTATATTGCTGGGACATTGGTCAATACGCCGGATAACTTGATCCAGTGGTTGCGTGATCCCCAAGCGATCGAGCCGGGGACCGCGATGCCCAACCTAGCGGTGACGGAACAAGATGCACGCGATATGAGTGCCTATCTCTATACCTTGCGGCGCAATACGCGGCGGTAGTGGCCTTACCTTACTTTCCCACTTTTCACTGAGCAAATCCAGCATGTCAGATCCAGCATCCTTTCAGCTCTTTGATCTGCACCGTATGTTCGTTGGTGATCTGCCTTGGACCTTCACTTTAGAGGTCATTGCGCGTACGGTCATTATGTATGTGTATACGTTATTGTTGATTCGCTTGCTCAGTCGCCGAGCCATTGGCCAGCTTTCGCTAATTGAATTTGCCTTGGTCATTGCCTTGGGCTCTGCTGTGGGTGACCCGATGTTTTATCCAGATGTGCCGCTCTTGCATGGTTTTGCCGTGGTCACCACGGTGGTGGTGCTGAACCGAGGGATCAACTGGCTAATGGCGCGGCATGACTTGGTGGAGCGGGTTGTCGAAGGTAGACCGGCGACGTTGGTACAGGATGGGCGACTCCTGATGCCGAATTTACGCCGCTTTGGCTTGAGCCACGACGAACTCTTTGAATTTTTGCGTAGCCAAGGGGTGGAAAATTTGGGTACGATCCGCGCTGCCTATTTTGAACAGAATGGGCAGATTAGCGTTTTCCCCGTTGCCCCTGATGAAGCGCATATCGGGCTACGGATCGTCCCACCCATGGAACTCTCCAATGCAGAGCGCTTTGTCAAGGATCAGTTCATCCAAGCCAAGCAAGTGCTTGCCTGTCAACGCTGTGGTTATACCCAAACCTTTCAGCAAGAAACCCTGCCACTTTGCCCTATCTGCCAGCATGACGGTTGGACGCCAGCCGCCCCAACGAGCGCTGACAGATGGTCAAAATCTGTTAACGCTGCCCCCGCGTAAGCCCAAACATAAAGCGGTAAGCCCAAACATAAAGAGACCGGCACCTATGAAAGTGCCGGTCGGTTGCCATATAAATGGCCTATATCAGAAGGCTGGACAAGTTGCCTTGGAGACCAATGATAAATCAGTAGGTTTTCCGGAGAAGCTAAGCTAACCGAATACAGGGTTGGTTGCACAGGCATGGTACAAAGGAGGAGTGCGGTGATGCACATGAGAGGGTGGTAAAAGAGGTAAGTCTTTTGCACTCGCGGCCTTACCCGTCCTGTGCAACCCTGCGTAAACCGGTTATTAAGTTGTCTTCGCGACCGTCTTCCTACCGGTCGTACAGTTACAGTATACCAAGGGTGTGGCCGTTGGCGTTCCGACAAGTGGATAGTCGCTACCCTGTCCACTTGGGGAGTTCGCGCATTAGCTTGCCCTGCTCGCCGCTAGGAGTCCAATCTCCCAGGCCAGGGGCTCTGCTTGGGCCAGGTAGCGGGCTGTCGTGGGGCTCAACCCTTCGCCTAGGGCAAAGTCGCTGCCAGGAACGGTCACCAGCCAGGCTGGTGGGCAATGAGCGTAGAGGCGCGCTGCATAGAGCAGAAGCACCGCGGGGCTGAGATGATGCCCAACCACCGCCGTCGCGGTTGTGGCTACTAGGGGGTGAATCTGAATGCCCGCTGGTTCAGGAGTCACCGTAGCATCAAAAAAATAGGCAGCCGCCACGGTCGGGTCTGCTAGATCCAGCGCCAGATCGGGTGTCAATTGTTGGACGGCAACTAGCTCCACTTGATAGCCTTGGTGATGCAAATAGGGCAACACCTGGGTCGCCAATGCCAACCCGGCCCCATCGTCATGGCGCCAGGGGTTGCCATAGGCAATGAAGAGCAGGCGTGTCGGGGGCGCGGCAACCATAGGAACCTGCCCCACTGCGCGCCGCTTGCTTTTTTCTAATTCGCTCCAAAGTGGAGCCGTGGTTAATGGCTTCATTTGATCGCTTCATCAATCATTTCGCCAGCGCTGTTCATCAACTGTACCTGGAGAGGCATTTGACCAACGGCATGGGTGGAACAGCTGAGACAGGGGTCAAAGGTCCGAATGCCATGCTCGATCCGATTCAAAATTCCTTCGCTCAAGTGCCCACTTTTGACATAGGCATCGGCTATCTGGCGTACGGTGTGGTTCATGGCTAGATTGTTCTGGCCCGTGGCAATGAGTAGATTGACCTTTTGCAGGATCCCATTCTCATCAACCTGATACTCATGGAAAAGCGTGCCGCGCGGCGCTTCGCTAACGCCCACCCCAATGCGTTGGTTGACATCGGCGCGGCTGCGCACGTGGGAATCGGTAATGGTCGGGTCTGCGATCAATTCGGCGATTTTCTCGAGCCCAAAGAGAATCTCGATGAGGCGTGCATAGTGATAGTGAAAGCTGCTGCTCACCGGCTTGCCCTGGGGGTTGAGCTGACGAAAGCGGGCTAGTTCGGCGTCGGCTTGGGGCGTGCCAGCAAAGGAAGCCAAGTTGACCCGCGCCAGTGGTCCCACGCGGTACATACCCAGGCGATAGGCCGCAATGCCTTGGTCGCCAACGGCCTTTTTGTAATAAGGAAATTTGAGATAGCTCCACGGCTCTACCGCTTCGCCGATCAAGGTGCGATAATCTTGTGGCGCAACTCCATCTTCCACGATCTGGCCGTTGCTATCCATGACCCGTAAGACGCCATCATAATGTTCAAGCCCACCGTGGGGCGTGACCAACCCCAGGAAATAGGAGGGGAAATCGCCATAGTGTTCAATCTCTGCCGTCAGGTTGGGGAGCGCGTCTTGTAACAGACGAAAGGCCAGGCCGACACCGTCAAAGGCTTCGGGGAGCATCTGTTCAATCTGTTGGCGCGTTGGGTCGCTCAACGGTTCGCGGACGCCACCAGCGACAGTCCAGGCCGGATGAATGCTGCGGCCACCCAGCAGGCGGATGACCTCTTGGCCGAATTTGCGCAGGCGAATGCCCGTGCGCGCCACCTCGGGATAGTGTTCAATCAACCCCATGAGATTGCGCTGGACGGGATCGCTTTCCATGCCAAGGAGCAGATCGGGGCCGCTGAGGTGAAAGAAACTAAGTGCGTGGCTTTGGACAATTTGGGCCAAGTTCATCAGGCGGCGCAGATTGGCTGCGGTGGGGGGAATGCGCACCGCGAGCAGGGCATCACCCGCTTTGGCCGACGCCATCAGGTGGCTAACGGGACAGATGCCACAGATGCGTGCGGTGATGCCGGGCATTTCCCAAAAGCTACGCCCCTCACAGAACTTTTCAAAGCCGCGAAATTCTGTAACATGAAAGCGCGCATCGGCCACCTGACCAGCGTCGTCGAGGTGAATGGTAATTTTGGCATGGCCTTCGATACGAGTGACCGGATCTATGGTGATTGTGCGTGTCATAAGTTCCTCCTCAAGCTCGCTGTCAGCGGATGCGGGGCGCGGATTGAACGGATGGTCGATTCGTCCCTGTGCCTGAACTCCCCCAGCGAGAACGGATTGTTGGCGGTGAGCCGCTGACAGCCGTTCCTCCCGCCGTTGACAGCCTATTTTAGCCAAAGCGGCGCATCGCGGGCGGCAAGGCCACGGCTTCCCCATTGAGGAGCGCGCTGACCGCGGCCCAAATGCGTTGCGGATCGGGCGGGCAGCCAGGGATAAAGGCGTCGACCGGAATGAGTTGGTGCAGCGGTAGTACGCGTGGCAACAGCGCGGGCATCACCCGATCCGCTTCGCCCCCGCGTGGGGTTTGGCCAGGGCCCTCTCGATAGACGGCTGTGAGTAGATCCGCAACGGGGAGCATATTGCGCAGGCTAGTGACATTGCCGGTAACGGCGCAGTCACCAAAGCTGACCACCACTTTGCTATTGGCACGGATCTGCTTCGCCAGCTCGACATGATCCAGGTTCGCCACCGCGCCTTCGACCAACGTTACATCAACCGCAGCCGGAAACGTTTTGGGATCGGCGATGGGGCTATAGACCAGTTCAACCTTCTGGGCAAGTTCGAGTAGCGCTTCGTCCAGATCTAAAAAGCTCATATGGCAACCCGAGCAGCCGCCTAGCCAAGCGGTCGCCAAGCGGATTTTCTTTTCTTCTCCCATGATCTTCTCCTCTCCTGGTGGCGTGCTGCGGGATGGCGCGCCACCTACCGTGTCCATTCATGATTTTCGCGCCCACGGACAATCCACTGGAGAAAGTCGCGCGTTTTTTCCATTTCGGCCACCGTGGAGCCTTTGTTGACTAGCGCGCCCGTGGGGCAGACCTGGACGCATTTGCCACAACTGGTGCAGCTTTCGCTGGTGCCCCACGGTTGGTTGAGATCGCAGATCAGGCGGCTATTGACACCTCGCCCCATGATGTCCCACACATGCGCGCCCTCGACTTCATCACAGACACGCACACAGCGTGTACAAAGGATGCAGCGGTTCTGATCGAGTACAAAGCGTTCATGGCTGGCATCCATGGCTAGTTTGGGGGCCAGGTAGTCATAGCGGACGTGATCCATGCCCGCTTGGGCGGCTTGCCATTGCAATTCGCAGTGGCCATTCACCACGCAAACCGCACAGACATGGTTGCGCTCGGCAAAGAGCAGCTCTAAGAGCATTTTGCGATATTCGATCAGACGTGGCGTGTGAGTCTGGATCACCATGCCTTCTTGCACCGATGTAACACACGCCGCCAAAAGCTTGGCACTGCCCGCCACTTCCACCATGCAGAGCCGACAGGCACCCCGCTCACTTAAGCCTTCCAAGTGGCAGAGCGTGGGGATGTCTATGTTCTGCTCGCGCAACACCTGCAACAGCGTCTCGCCTTCACGCGCGCTGACGAGACTTCCATTAATAGTTAAGGTTACGACTGACATTAGACTTCCCCTTTCTTTGGAAGGCTGGAGAGTAGAGACTGGCGACATTAGGTGCAGTCAGCATCGACAAGTCGCACTGTCTTCTGCCCGCTGTCTTCTGCCCGCTGTCCTTCGCCTCACTCTCCCCACGCCAACACGGGCAGCTGGTTCATTGCGCAAACACCGGCGGGGCAGCGATGGTCCCGAATATGGGCCTCGTATTCTTCACGGAAGAAGCGCAACGTGCTCAACACGGGGTTGGGCGCGGATTGGCCCAAGCCACAGAGGCTGGTTGCGCTGACTAAGGGACAAAGTTCTTCTAGGCGCGCCAGATCCGTTGGGGTGGCACTCCCGTTGGTAATGCGTTCGAGAAGGCGGTGCATCTGCATCGTCCCGACGCGACAGGGGACACATTTGCCACAGCTTTCGTCGGCACAAAATTCCATAAAATATTTCGCCACGTCGGGCATACAGCTATGGTTGTCCATAATGATCAATCCACCCGAGCCCATGATCGAGCCAAGCTGCTTAAGGCTTTCATAGTCCACCGGTGTATCCAGGTGTTGGGCCGGAATACAGCCGCCGCTGGGGCCGCCGGTTTGCGCGGCCTTAAATTCTGCGCCATCGGGAATGCCGCCGCCGATCTCAAAAATAATTTCGCGCAGGGTAATGCCCATGGGCACTTCGATCAAGCCGGTGTGGTTCACTTTACCGGTGAGGGCAAAGATTTTGGTACCCTTGCTCTTCTCGGTGCCAATCGCGGCAAACCAATCGGCGCCGTGTTCCATAATGGGCACAATGTTGCCAAAGGTCTCGACGTTATTGATCAAGGTTGGCTTGCCCCACAAGCCTTGCTGGGCCGGATAGGGCGGGCGAGGCACGGGCTGGCCGCGGCGGCCCATGATCGAGGCCATCAGGGCTGTCTCTTCGCCACAGACAAAAGCGCCCGCACCGATCCGAATGTCGATGCGGAAGGTAAAGTTGCTATCCAACACACGGCTGCCCAGCAAGCCACGCCGTTCCGCCGCGCGAATCGCCTTCTCGAGCCGTTTGGCCGCAATTTGATATTCGCCCCGCACATAGAGAAACCCTTGATCCGCGCCAACGGCATAGCCAGCAATGGCCATGCCCTCCAGCAGGCGGTGGGGGTCGGACTCCATAAGCGTGCGGTCCATATACGCGCCAGGATCGCCCTCATCCCCATTGGCGACAATATATTTTTTATCACTGGCCGCTTTCCGCACCAGATCCCACTTCAACCCGGTGGGATAGCCTGCGCCGCCGCGCCCGCGTAGCCCGCTCTGTGTGATCTCCTGGCAGACTTCCTCTGGCGTTTTTTCGTGGAGCACACGGGCTAGGGTTTGATAGCCGCCATGGGCAAGATACTCTTCTAATTTTTCAGGATTGATCAGCCCACTGTTGGTGAGCACCACTTTGGTCTGTTTCTTAAAAAAGGGAATCGTTGTATCTAAGACTTGGGTGGGCAGTGGTGCTTGTTGCTGGACATGCGCGTCAAAGATCGCGGTGGCCAAGGCCGGGGTCACCTGTTCATAGACCACATCGTCAGCCCCTGGTTTTTGCACCCGCACCACTGGGCCGAGGCTGCATAGGCCCTTGCAGCCGGTCGGCACAATATCCACTTCTTTTTGTAACTGATGGGCCTTGACAGCCGCGGTCAGGGTATCCTTGACCGCGGTGCTGCCCGATGACAAGCAGGCGGTACTCGCGCAGCAGAGAATGCGGCAGCGAAAGGTAGACTGGTTTTGTCGTTCGGCTTCGGCTACTTGTTGCAGTTCTGCTAAGTCCATGGTCCCTCTCCTTTCCATGCCGTGGGCTCAAGGCCCCGTTGGCGCTGTGGTGGACGCTACCTGCCGCAACGCTTCTTGCATGCGTACCAAGAGTTCTGCTGGCGTGCCGCGTCCAATGACATTACCATCCAAAACCAAGACCGGTGCTAAGCCACAACTGCCAAGACAGCGGGCAGTGGAAAGACTTAGCTTGTTGTCCGTTGTGGTCTCGCCGGACTTAACCTGATACGTGGCCTCAATCGTGGCAAGCACTTCGGCAGCCCGCTTGACATAGCACGCCGTACCCAGGCAGACCACGCAGTTATGTTCACCAGTGGGCTTGAGTGAAAAGAAATGGTAGAAGGTCGCTACGCCATAGACCCAACTGGGGGGTAGCCGCAACTGGCGCGCCACATAGAGCAGTAGGTCATCTTCGAGAAAACCAAACGCTTCCTGCGCGGTATGAAGGACTTCGATGAGCGCATCCTGTTGGTATTGAAACCGTTGGAGGGTGCGATCGACGAGCTTAAAACGCGGATCACCGCTCGGGTGTGGAAGATCAACGCGTTGTTTTGCCTGTGGTGCTTCTGCTCGGCGCTCTGATTTTTGGATTTCCTGCTGCGCTGGGGCCGCCGCCCGCGGTGACGGGCGAGCGGCGGCGGCCACGGTTGTTGGGGTAGCCGTGGCTTGGTTTTGGGTAGCCTTATTGGCGGCTGTGCGTGCTTTTGCCCGCTCTTTGAGTTCAGCCAATGACGCCATAATGCTCCTCCTCATAGATAAAACCCATCAAAGTCGCACAAATAGATGGGTATGTCCCTGTGTACGAATGTGCGACTTTTATATGGTTTGTGGATAAGAATCATGAAAGGACGTGCTTTGGTCGCCTGGTCGTACCAACCAACTTAGACTATGTAAAAAATCGTAACCCAAGCAAAAGGCTGTGAGCGTGCTGGAGATGCGCCACTGGGTCTTTGCGCATCTCTGCTGGTTGCTCGTTGACCAGATACGCTCTTCGGCAACCCTTTGCTGCAGCGGTTAGTAGACCAACATCCGGATCGGATCGGGGCGCCAAGATTGCAACATTTTGATGTAGTTGGCGCGGATATAAGCATCTGGGTTGGCGACATTCTGTTGGCTCATGCTGCCCCGCATCTGTTCGACCGACGCATACTCATGATCTTCCATCCAGCTCTTGAGATCGGTGCGGATCTCACCCAACCGTTTGACGCCATTGCGCAGCAGTTCTGAGGCCAACATGGTGACGGTTGCGCCGGCCATCAATCCCTTTACCACATCAATGTGGCTATGCACACCACTGGTAATGGCGAGATCGGCCATGACTTTGCCATAGAGCACAGCTACCCACCGCAGGGGCAGACGCAGCTCGGTAGAACTGCTTAGGACCAGATTGGGGGTAACCTCTAACGTCTCTAGATCGAGATCGGGCTGATAAAAGCGGTTAAAGAGGACCAACGCGCTGGCTCCATCTGTACTTAAACGCGCTGCCATGTTGGCAAAGGCGCTAAAATAAGGCCCAACCTTAACCGCAACCGGAATCGAAACCGTATTTTTGACATGGCGCACAATCTCCAGATAGGTCTGCTCGACCGTGGCGCTGTCCATCGCTGGATCGACGGGCAAATAGTAAATATTCAATTCGAGCCCATCGGCACCGGCCTCTTCCATGAGCTTGGCGTATTCGATCCAACCACCGGTGGAGGTGCCGTTCAGGCTGGCGATAATGGGAATATCGACCGCGGCTTTGGCAGAGGCAATCAATTCGAGATAGCTCTGTGGTCCTACATTGTAGTTTTGCATCTCGGGAAAGTAGTTGATCGCTTCGGCAAAGCTATGGGAACCGTAGCTCAGGTAGTGATCGAGCAGGTGGCTTTCCCCTTCAATCTGCTCTTCAAAGAGCGAATGCATAACCACTGCTGCCGCACCAGCGTCTTCAAGGCGGCGAATGCCATCAACAGTATAGGAAAGTGGTGAGGCCGAAGCGACAATGGGATGCGCTAAGGGTAGCCCCATATAGGTTGTTCGTAAGTCCATAAGTCTGCTCCTGTTTTGGATCGAGGCACAGAGTTTTGTACGACTCCGCGCCTCGCCAACTACGCTGGTTCGGCGGCCATTGCTGCTAGTTTCTTCCAATGGTCATTGACATAGGTTTGCGCCGCGGCCAAGAGTTCATTCGCCGCGTCTGGATCGCTCTGGGCCAGTACGGTATAGCGATTTTCGTTATAAATGTACTCCTTGAGCGGAATCTGCGGTGCTTTGCTATCGAGCTGTAATGGATTCTGGCCCGTGCTCTTGCGCCGGGGATCGTAGCGATAGAGCGGCCAGTGACCGGACTTCGTTGCCAGCGCCTGTTGTTCCATGCCTTTGGCCATGTTAATGCCGTGGGCAATACAGTGGCTATAGGCAATGACCAACGAGACCCCAGGGTAGGCTTCGGCCTCTTGAATTGCCTTCACGGTTTGGGCATCGCTCGCGCCCATGGCAATCTTGGCAACATAGACATTGCCATAGCTCATGGCCAACATGCCCAAATCTTTCTTGGCAGTTGTTTTGCCCCCCGCCGCGAATTTGGCGACGGCGGCCAACGGCGTTGCTTTGGAAGATTGCCCCCCGGTGTTGGAATAGACTTCGGTATCCATCACCAGAATATTGACATTGCGACCACTGGCTAACACATGATCAAGCCCGCCATAGCCGATGTCATAGGCCCAGCCGTCCCCCCCGATAATCCAGACGCTGCGCTCCACCAACACATCGGCCAAACTCAGCAAGTCACGGGCTGCCACATCGGGATTGCCCTGGAGTTTACGCTTTAATTCGTCCACCTGGGCTCGTTGGGCAGTAATGGCGGCCGGTGTTGTCTGATCGGCGCTCAGCAGGCCATCAGCCAGCTCATCGCCGATCGCACTGCGCAGGCGGTGGACTAATTCCGTGGCATAGGCTGTCTGTTTGTCGAGTGCCAAGCGCATACCTAGGCCAAATTCGGCATTGTCTTCAAAGAGCGAATTGCTCCAAGCCGGTCCGCGCCCCTCCCGATTCTTGGCCCACGGGGTAGTTGGCAGGTTGCCCCCATAGATGCTGGAACAGCCGGTGGCATTGGCAATGATCGCCCGGTCGCCATAGAGTTGGCTGATCAGCTTGAGATAGGGCGTTTCACCACAGCCAGCACAGGCCCCCGAAAACTCAAAGAGTGGTTGGAGCAGTTGAACATTCTTGACGTTGTTATAGCTCAACTCAATCGGTTGAGGGCCATGACCATTCGCCACCGTCATTGGTTGATCGGGTAGATCCAAGAAGAACGCCCAATGGTCGCGGCCTTGTTCGAGCAAGGGTGGTTGTGCTTCCATGTTAATCGCTTTGCGCCCAACGGCCCGCTTGTTCTTGGCCGGGCAAGCTTCGACACAGAGGCTACAGCCGGTGCAATCTTCCATGGCGACTTGCAGGGTGTAGTGCAAGCCGGGCAGTTCACGCCAACGTGCTTCACTGTGTTGGAAGCCCGCCGGCGCATTGGCGAATTCTTCTGCGCTGGCTACTTTGCTGCGAATGACGGCATGGGGGCAGACGAGCACACACTTGCCACATTGAATACAAACATCCGGGTCCCAAACGGGGACTTCGAGGGCAATGTTGCGCTTTTCCCATTGGGTGGTGCCAGTGGGATAGGTGCCATCAACGGGCAAGGCGCTCACCGGCAGTAAATCACCCTCCCCCGCGATCATCTTGGCCGTCACGGTGCGGACAAAGTCGGGGGCCGCGGGTGAAACGGCAGGCACCAACGCGATGCTGCTGGTGGTGATGGCTGGTACGCTGACACGGTGCAAGCGAAGCAAGGTGGCATCGACCGCGGCAAAATTCTTGCGCACGACTGCTTCCCCCCGTTTGCCATAGCTCTTGCGAATGGCCGCCTTGATCTTCTCAATGGCCGTTTCGCTTGTCAACGAATTGGCACTCTCACGCTGGCTTTTGGGCAGCAGCTCATTAAGCAGACCAAAGAAACAGGTTTGCATAATGGTGTTGATCCGGCCACCCATGCCTACTTCTTGGGCCACTTGATAGCCATCGATCACATAGAAGCGCAGCCGTTTGGCGATGATCGTCGCTTGTACCGTGGCTGGCAATTGATCCCACACTTCGTCGGCGCTGTAGGGCGCGTTGAGCAGGAAGATCCCGCCATCGACAATTTCGCGGAGCACATCATACCGTTGCAAGAAGCCAAATTGGTGAACCGCCACCAGATTGGCCTGAGTGATCAGATAGGTGCTGCGGATGGGCGTTGGGCCAAAGCGAAGATGGGAAACCGTGCGCGCCCCGGACTTTTTAGAGTCATAGACAAAGTAGCCCTGCGCGTAGTTGGCCGTCTCTTCACCAATGATCTTGATCGAGTTCTTATTGGCGCTGACGGTACCATCGGCCCCCAAGCCCCAGAAGATCGCCCGAACCGTCTCCGCTGGCTCGATGTCAAAGTTCGGGTCGTAGGCCAAGTGGCTAAAGGTAATATCGTCAATAATGCCAACGGTGAAGTGGTTCTTGGGCTGGGCTTTGTTCAGCTCATCAAAGACCCCCTTGATCATCGCCGGGGTAAACTCTTTGGACGAAAGGCCGTAGCGGCCACCGACAATGCGCGGCATGCGGGGGAAGGGTGTCATGTCAGTCGCCATGCCTTCGCTAATGGCCGTTACAACATCTTGGTAGAGCGGCTCACCGGCACTGCCTGGTTCTTTGGTGCGGTCGAGCACGGCAATGCTCTTGGTGGTGGCAGGCAAGGCCGCGACAAATTGTTCGCTGGCAAAGGGCCGATAGAGGCGCACCTTCAGCAAGCCCACCTTTTCTCCCTGTTGTTGGAGATAGCGCACCGTCTCTTCCACCGCTTCGGCCCCTGAGCCCATCAGGACGATCACCCGTTCGGCATCCGGCGCGCCCACATAATCAAAGAGGTGGTAATGACGCCCGGTCAGCACGGTGAATTTATCCATCATGGCTTGCACAATGGCGGGCGTGGCTAGGTAGTAGGGGTTCACCGTCTCACGGCCTTGGAAATAGATATCGGGATTTTGCGCGGTGCCACGCATGACGGGGTTGTCGGGAGAGAGGGCCCGGGCGCGATGGGCTTGGATCAGCTCCTGATCGATCATGGCGCGAATGGTTTCATCAGAAACTTTTTCAATTTTGTTAATTTCGTGTGATGTGCGAAAGCCATCAAAAATATGTAAGAAAGGTAGTCGTGCTTGCAGGGTACTGGCGTGGGCAATCAGCGCAAAGTCCATTGTCTCTTGGACGGAATTAGCAAATAACATGGCCCAACCGGTGCTGCGGGCAGCCATTACATCGCTGTGATCGCCAAAGATCGAAAGCCCTTGGGCCGCAAGGGAGCGGGCCGCAATATGAAAGACCGTGCTGGTCAGCTCGCCGGCAATTTTATACATGTTGGGGATCATAAGCAGCAAGCCCTGGCTGGCGGTAAAGGTAGTGCTGAGCGCGCCCGTTTGGAGCGCACCATGGACCGCGCCAGCCGCGCCGCCTTCGGATTGCATTTCAATGACTTGAGGTGTGGTGCCCCAAAGATTTTGATCGGCGTGGACGCTCCAGAGGTCGGCCAATTCCCCCATGACCGAAGCGGGGGTAATGGGATAGATGGCAATCACTTCGCTTGTTTTGTAGGCAATGTGGGCCGCGGCCTCGTTGCCATCGATGGTCACTACGTCGTTGTTGTAGGATTGTACTGGTGTGGCTGTCATGCCCTTCTCCTTTCCCGCAACCTCGACGGTCACTAATTGAATATGCTGTGGCGTCGGTGCGAGGTCAAATGCTAATTCGGCTCCAGCCGCTGGGGTATTCTGGGCCAGTTGGTCAAAATAAAAACGGATCGAGTCGGGGGCATAGCCGGAAAGGGGATCCAGCTTGATCTGTAACCGGCTGATCCGTTCGTCTGCAGCAGGATGCGCTTGAGCTAAAGCAACGTTGAGCAGGCGTTCGGTGATGAGATACTCATGCATACAATTTTTCCCCATGAACCAGGTGTGGTCGAGTGGGTGCTACCCGACCTGTCAGGTTTTCCAAAGCTTTCGCAAGGCAACCGGTCATCGCGCTGGCCGGGGCATGGACCCGGCGGCAGCTTGTTACCGGATGATTTGCTGAAGCCGCTGACAGGTCTAGGCTGCGTCAGTGCTAGGTCAATGATCTAACGTGGGCAAAGTCACCAAATAGTCCCATGTGCTGATGGCGGCTTTGACACCTTCGCCAATCGCCACGGTGATCTGCTCGGCATAGACATCGGTCACATCGCCTGCCGCAAAGAGCCCTGGTACAGTGGTCGCACAGTGTTGGTTGACCGGAATATGCCCTGTTTCCGGGTTAAAGGGCAGCATACCCCGCAGAAATTCCACATTGGGAATGAGACCGAGTTCCACAAAAACCCCATCAACCGTGACCTCACGCGTGGTGAAGTCGGTGGCGATCTCAATTGCGGTGACGCAATCGTTGCCCAAAATCCGTTGCAATTCCCAGCCAAAGAGGGGTGTCACCTTGGGGTGATCCTCAAACTCGCGTAGCCGTGCTGCGGTGGCTTCATGGGTAGTGGTGGACAGCCAATAGACATGGTTCGCAATCGTGGCTAGCTTTAAAATCGCGACTTGGGTACGTTCCCCATTCCCAATCACAACCACCTCGCGCCCGCGGAAGAGTGGGGCATGGCTGAGCGCCGAAAAGCTGACGCCGCGCCCCCAGAATTCCTGTTCACCGGGTACGTAAAGGCGCTGGGGCTTGGCTCCGGTGGCCACGATCACGGCCCGGGCTTCGATCTGTTGGCTTTCCAGCTCAACGATAAAGTTGCCATTTTCTGCTTTGCGTACCTTGTGGACTTCTTCTGTTTGGTGCGCAATCATTTGGCTTTGTACATGCTTTTCAAAGAGCCGGACCGTCTCCAGCCCCCAAATCGGCGTAGGATAATACTGCCCATTTAGCTTGAACTCATAGCTGGCTTTGCCGCCCAACATGGGGGCGATCAAGATCGGGGTAAGCTGAAAGCCTGCCGTATACGCCGCTGCCGCTAGGCCCGAAGGCCCACCGCCAATAATCGCAACATCATAAACAGTCATAGCGCGATCCTCTCAACGTAAATACTGTGAACGTAGGACACGGCGAAGGTGGCTAGGCCACTACTTCGTTCCAAAGACGGACAACCAATCGGAAGATGTCAGATTCAGTGATGATGCCCACCACGCGTCCATCTTCGATAACCGGGAGACCACTAACCTGATATTCCAACATAAGCTCAGCGGCATCTTGTACAGAAGCATCGGGGGCAATGGTGATCGGGTCAGTTGTCATCACCTGGTTGACCAGTTGATCATTGAGTAACAAATCGGTTGTCAGATCGGCGGGTTGAAAAAAGAGCGGCATCGTGCGCAGCACATCGCTCAGGGTTAAAATGCCCACTAACCCATTATGTCGATCGACAACCGGCGCCCGCCGGATATCGTTTTCTGTCATAAAGTGGTAGGCGTCCAGCAGCGATGTCTGTGTTGTAACCACGCGTGCTGGCGAAGTCATCCAATGGTGTACTGCCAATTCCCGCCGGTTCATCGCTTCACCTCCACATCTTTCCCTTGCTTTGTAAAAGAGCGATATGGGTTTCCCCATGCTGTTTTGCAAAGCGGCTCGAACATCATTTTCTGTTGTTTATAGGGTAGCAGGAAGCAGCAGAAAGGAGATCTGTCCTCTAGCGAGACTTACGGCTAGTCGCATGGTGGGTCATGAGACTAGCCAGATGACCAGTGAAATCTGGGCGGTGGATAAACGGGGTAAATATGAAAGCTGCCAGGTTTGAAAAACCTGACAGCTCTTCGTTAGAGAAAGACGGACAGATTGGGGTGAGGCTGAAGACTAGGCGTAGGTGGCGTCGGCCAAGCTGTCAAAGCGCAGACGGCCATCCCAGAGGACGGTACGGGCTTGGATGGGGGTGTTGATCAGCCCTTCGATCCATTCGATCACGGCGGGGAGGCCCGTGCCATCTTTGAGGTTGGTAAAAAACCACGGCTGATCACGGCGGACACGGTTGGTATCCCGCTCCATTTGTTCCAGCGAAGCGCCCACATAGGGGGCAAGATCGATCTTGTTGATCAGGAGCAAGTCGGAGCGGAGAATGCCAGGGCCACCTTTGCGGGGCATCTTATCCCCGGCGGCCACATCTAGCACATAGATCCAAACATCGACCAACTCTGGGCTAAACGAGGCGGCAATATTATCGCCACCACTCTCCATCAGGATCAGCTCCAGCCCGGGGATGGTCGCTTCGAGATCGCAAACCGCTTCTAAATTCATCGAAGCGTCGTCGCGAATGGCACTATGGGGGCAACCGCCGGTCTCGACACCCCGCACACGGGCAGGCTCTAGCACGCCTTGGCGGATCAAGAACTCGGCATCTTCTTTGGTATAGATGTCATTGGTGACGACGGCCATATTATATTGGCTCGCTAGTTCACGGCTCAGACAGTGAACGAGGGCCGTCTTGCCGCTGCCCACTGGGCCAGCGACACCAATACGAATGGCGCGTTGGGTTTCGCTACGCATGGTCTTCTTTCCTAGAGACCTGACAGCAACGTTAACCTGTCGGGTCTAAACATGGCACGCCTAGCCGACTAGACCGCTAAATATTCCTTGGCTAGGTTGGGATCAAAGGTGTTGGTCCCCCCTTCCATGACAATGCGGCCAGTCTCCATCATGTAGAAATAGCTACCCACACTGAGGGCAAAATCGAGGAATTGTTCGACCAACAAGATCGACATCTTCCCCTGCTCCCGCAAGTTGTGGATCACATTCTCAATTTCCAACATGATCGAAGGTTGAATCCCTTCGGTCGGCTCGTCGAGGAGGAGCAACTTGGGGCGGCGGACAAGGACACGGCCAAAGGCCAGCTGCTGTTGCTGACCACCGCTGAGGGTGCCAGCTACACGCTTGCGCATCTCTTTGAGCACCGGAAAGATGGCGTAGACTTCTTCAATGGCTTCTTGATCGACCGTACCCGCTGGCACGGCTTCAAAGCCCATGAGGAGATTCTCATAGACCGTGAGGTAGGGGAAGATCCCGCGCCCTTGGGGGACATAGCCAAAACCGGCCCGTGCCCGTTGGCTGGTTGCCCAGTTGGTGATATTCTCGCCTTCAAAGCTCATGGCCCCACGGCGGAGCTTCAACAAGCCCATCACACTTTTCATCAAAGTGGTCTTGCCAACGCCATTGCGACCCATCAGGCAGATGACCTGTCCCGCGGGCACCTGCAGGTTCACATCGCGCAGGATTCTGCTTTCCCCATAATTCACAGCAGCATCTTTGATCGCTAACATGGATTATACTTTCTGGAAATAACGATTCGTTTGGCTGAGCCTCGCCTGCCGCGTCCATTGACGGTTGACGAAGCAGCCAATGGGCGTCTTGTGGCTTTGCTGTCGGTTAAACAGGCTCTATGCATGAGAGCGGCTGCGACCAATATAGACTTCGATGACTTGCGGGTCGCTTTGCACCTGATCGACGGGCCCCTCGGTGAGCAGATGGCCCAGGTGGAGCACGGAGACAGTGCTCGCATAGTTGCGCACAAATTCCATATCGTGTTCAACCACCAAGATAGAGCAGCGCTGCGCGATCGCCCGCAACAATTCGCCGGTGCGATTGCGCTCTTGGCGCGTCATGCCCGCAACTGGTTCATCGAGCAGCAGTAACTTGGGATTCTGCATGAGCAGCATGCCGATCTCCAGCCATTGCTTTTCGCCATGGGACAAAATTCCGGCCCGCACATAGGCCCGTTCCCACAGCCCAATGAGGCGAAGCATCTCATCGATCTGGTTGGGTAGTGGTTCGGCTAAGTTAGAAAAGAGGTGAAAGACGCCGTCATTAAAACCAGCGGCAGCTTCCAGATTTTCGTAGACGGTCAGGGGGGCAAAGACTGTGGGGGTTTGAAATTTGCGCCCAATCCCGTGGCGTACGAGCTCATGTTCCGCGGCGCGCAGCACATTCACGTTGCCATCAAAGGTGACTGTGCCTTGCTGTGGGCGTGTCTTGCCCGTCATCACGTCCAAGAGGGTGGTTTTGCCAGCGCCATTGGGGCCGATGATAAAGCGCAACTCCCCGCGCTGCATGGCAAAATTCAAATCATTGAGGGCTTTAAAGCCGTCAAAGCTGACGGTGACCCCGCTCACATCAATGATTTTTTCATGGGTAGCCATGCCATTCGGCATATTCCCCACCAAAACGCCGTTAGCAGTTCCGCCAGCCATTAGGAGCCTCCTTCTGCTGCGGATGGCACCTGCTCAGTCCGCTGTGAATCGGTGGTTGCGGCTGTAGACTTGGCCGGTGGGGCTGGCTCGGCGGTACGATAGAAAGAAAGTCCGTGTTCAGACATTTCTAACGGTTCTCCTGAAAGCATGACGCGCAGGCGATTGAAGCCAATCAAAAGCGTGCCGACAATGCCGGATTTGAAAAAGAGGACACTGATCACAAAGAGCAGCCCGAGAAAGTATTGCCAAATCTCTGGGTATGCTTCGCTGAAAAAGCTACGAGCGTAGCTGACCACGAGTGCGCCAATGATCGCCCCAAAGAGCGTGCCGCGCCCGCCAACGGCCACCCAGATCACCATTTCAATGGATGGTACCACGCCCATGCTGGATGGCGAAATAATGCCGACCTGTGGGACAAATAAAACCCCCGCAAGCGCTGCAAAGACCGCTGAGGTGACAAACATCAGCGTTTTGAGCATAACCGGATTATAGCCTAGAAAACGCACGCGCGCTTCATTGTCACGCAAGGCGATCAACATGCGGCCGAATCGGGAATTGGTAATGCGTGTGGCAATCAAATAGACCAGCGCAAGGCAGACCACCGTGGCAATATAGAAGCCAGTCTGTACTTCGGCTGAAAGGAGTGATTTGCCAAAGAGTTGCGCGCTACCCAGGTTGGTAATCCCATTGGTACCACCAGTGTAGGCTTGTTGACCAATGAACCAGATGCTGGTCAGCAGGGTGAGGGCTTGGGTAATGATGGAGAAATAGACCCCCTGGACACGACTCCGAAAGACCAAATAACCCAACACACCGGCAATGATCGCGGGCACCACCAACGCGGCCAGCACCGCAAAGATCGGGTTTTGGAAGGGTACCCAAAACCAGGGTAGGCTTTCGAGCCCGCTCCAAAACATGAAATCGGGCAATTTGCCGCCCGACGCCTGTAGTTTCAGATACATGGCAAAGCCATAGGCCCCCAAGCCAAAGAATAAGCCTTGACCCAAGCTCATCATGCCGCTGTAGCCCCAAATGAGATCAAGCCCAATGGCAATGATCGCATAGGTGAGAAATTTGCCAAGCTGGTTGAGGCGAAAAGGCTCTAGATATTGCGGCGCGAGGAGGAGGCCACCGATCAATAGCACAAAGGGGATCCACTGTAACACTAGGAGTACATAATAATTGATTCCGCGATTATTCATGGTCACTCTCTACCCTGCGGTAATGATTTTGTCACCCAGCGGCATTGCCTATCGGTCACGCGGCAACGCAACGTGATCGATAACCAGTTGGCTGGCTGACAACGTTACCCGATTCTGTTGCTTAACGTGTTTGCAAGGTGGCCAGCCCCGATGGTTTCCACTGTAAGAAGGCGATAATCAGCAGCAGCACCAACACCTTGCCAACGGTGGCACTCGTCCCCAATTCTAGAACCGTGTTGGCGATGCCGATCAGGAGTGCCGCTAGGATCGTACCCGGCAAGCGACCAACGCCGCCAAGCACGACGACCATAAACGCATCGACAATATAAAAAGTGCCTAGCGCTGGACCAATGGAGCCAATTTGGGTCAGTGCCACCCCTGCTACCCCGGCTAGGCCGGTGCCTAGGGCAAAGGTGCTGGCATCGACCAACCGTGAGCGCACACCCAAGCAAGAAGCCATCTCGCGATTTTGCATCACGGCACGTAACCGCCGGCCACTTACGGTGCGATAGAGATAGAGATAGACGGCAACGACGACCAGAATCACAAGGGCGATAATGAAGATGCGCTTGTAGGGCAACAAGAGCCGCGCTCCAATGTCTACCCCGCCCGAGAGCCAAATCGGGCTGCTGACATTGACATTGGGCGCACCAAAGATGCTGCGCGCTGCTTGTTGGAGGATCAACCCGACGCCCCAAGTTGCTAATAGGGTATCGAGCGGACGACCATAGAGATGGCGGATCAAGGTTACTTCCATTAAGGCACCTAAGGCCGCAGCGATCACAAAGGCCGCGGGGATGGCTAAGATAAACCAAATCCCTGGCTCGACGCCGCCTAGGTATGGCGCGGTAGTCTGTTGGAATAGATAGGCGACGTAGGCCCCAATCATAATAAATTCGCCGTGAGCCATGTTGATGACCCGCATGAGGCCAAAGGCCAGCGCCAATCCCAAAGAAACGAGCAATAGGATTGAGCCTAGGCTCAATCCGTTAAAGGCTTGTAAAATGATGGCATCCATAGATAGTTACTCGTCGTTGGTAACCAGCCCAAGCTGCGCCTCCCTCTCTGCGTAGAACCGTAAGCGTACCGCTTGCGGCTACGGTAGTAATGGTTGGTCGCAACGTTGAACCAAATTCACCTAAGAAATATTGCCAACAGGGTCATCGCGAACTTCGTGATGGCAGCCGGAACTTGCTGGCTGCGAAAAGCGCCCATAGGCGCTCCAGCCGAAGTGCCTATGGGCGCTTTTTGCTGCTCATTAAGGAGGTAATCCCGCCTTTTTAATGTTCGCGATTGCCCTGCATTGCCGGAGTCGACACTTTTTGGTATGATGAAATGGGTGTATTTACTGCTGTGTTTGTTTTGCTGATGTAGTGGATCATCAGATGTGCCCAGAACAAACACATGCTGTGGATACACCCATTTGCATCCAGTTCAATTCCCTTGCCTACCATTTGGCACAAACAGTAGAGCGAACACATCGCTTGCCTTGGCGGCGGTGACCTTGGTGGGTTGCCCGCTCCGCTCGTGCAAGTAATTCAAATGTAGAACTTAGGCCAATCTAGACCTGTCGGGCTTTCAAAACCTGTCAGGTCTAGATTGGCAAACAAGCCGTGTAGGTAGCGCCTACATTTGTTGATCTTCTGGAGCGGGTGCTATTGTGTGGCGCGTTCCGCCAGACCTTCGGCCCACGGAATCGCCCGCAGGAAGGGATCCGGCTTCACGGGCCCATCGCTCGCCCAAACTTCGGTGATGAGGCCATCTTCGCCAATTTGCCCAATCCGGACGGTCTTGTACATGTGTTGGGATTCGCCATCAACCTTGATCGGACCACCGGGGGCGGCAATTTCAATTTCGCTGGCATCGGCTGCCGCGGTCACTGCTGCTACATCCGTTGAGCCAGCTGCCTCGACCAAAGCCTTCCAAACATAGACACCAAAGTAACCGGCTTCAATCGGGTCTGCCGTCACGCGATCGTCACCGTAGGCTGCTTTGTAGGCCGCCACAAACTTTTCGTTTTCTGGTGTATCGGTGGTCTGATAGTAGTTCCAGGCGGTGTAGTGGCCGGCAATATTCTCGGCCCCAATCCCGCGAACTTCTTCTTCTGCCACGCTCACAGAGATGACAGGCAGTGTTTCTGGGGTATAGCCCGCATCCTTAAATTGCTTGAAGAAGGCCACGTTGCTGTCACCATTCAAGGTGTTGAAGATGGCATCGGGGGCAGCTTCTTGGATCTTGCTGATAATCGTGCTGAATTCTGTGCCACCCAACGGGACATATTCTTCACCAGCGAGCTCAACGCCCGCGGCTGCCAACTGCGCCTTGATGATCAGGTTGGCCGTGCGGGGGAAGACATAATCTGAACCGAGCAAGTAAATCTTCTTCGCACCTAGTTCGTTGATCAAAAAGTCAACCCCAGGGATAATCTGTTGGGTCGGTTCAGCACCGGTGTAGAAAATATTCGGGGAGGATTCCAACCCTTCATATTGTACGGGGTAGAAGAGCAACCCATTTAATTCTTCAAAGACCGGCAACACGGCTTTGCGGCTGGCGCTCGTCCAGCAACCAAAGACAACCGCGACCTGGTCTTGTTGGATCAGCTTGCGGGCCTTTTCGGCAAAGGTCGGCCAATCGCTGGCCCCATCTTCAATAATGGGCTCGATTTGTTTGCCCATGATGCCACCAGCGGCGTTGATCTCTTCAATGGCCAGGAGTGTTGCATCCTTGACCGAGACTTCGCTGATCGACATGGTCCCGCTCAAAGAGTGTAAAATGCCAACTTTGATGGTGTCCCCTTCAGGGGCGGCTGCTTCTTCCGTGGCTGGCGTCGTTGCCGTTGCTTCTGCAGCGGGGGCTGGTGCACTAGGTGCTGCCGCTGGTGCACAGGCACTGAGCAATAACGACAGAATGAGCAGGCAAAATAGGATAACAGAAGGTTGTTTGCCTTTGTTCGACAAACGTGGTGCTGGCGAAGTCTGATACTTTCGCAACGAACTCATAACGATTATTCTCTCCTGTAACTGGCTTTGGGTTTACCGATTGTTTGTTGCAAAACACTAAACAGCCGTCAATGCGATTGCACTTGCGCTTGACCGCTTAATCTGAATAGTGGTTGGACAACAAGGGTGAGCAAATCCTCTAGTGGGGCAGAGACAGCACCGGCTCTACCAGCAATTCATCAATTTTCAGGCCTGAATGGGACAGAATTGCACAGCAATGACACGCACTCACTTGCTGCATTTCACAGCATAATCACTTTTGTTTACCTGTTCCATATGCAATATGCACAATAAATCTAGAGCGGGAACTGGGTAAAGTGCGTCTTTGCTCCATTTAGTACAAACGCTGTTCTGGATGCGCGCCAGACGCGAACAGTCCCCAGACGCGAACAGTCCCCAGACGCGAACAGTCCACGGTCTGCCATGAACCGTGGACTGTTCTGAAGAAATCCAGAGGTATGTCAAGAAGAACCAAAGGAGGAACCAGTCTGCAATGTTGCGCTCCCCAACTCAACATCGCATGTCCCTAGTATACCAGGCGCTGGCGGGGCTGTCATTGAGCAAATGTTACAAATTTGCCAAATTTGTTTTGTGATAACGGTATAAATAGGCGCTGGATAGGTCTTTTTCAAATCTTTCGTTTGTGCATTCCTTACAAGTTGGCGATGGTAGCAGCGCCTAAGTCCTGTTGGAGGTAGGCGCGCACCAGCGCTTCTTTGAGGGCGGTTTCCACGTGACCACGCCCAAATTCGATGTTCGCGGTAATGGCCTCGCGGGCCTGGCTGCGCTCACCTTTGACAATGCATTCGAGGATGTACAGATGCTGCTGGCAGGTTTGTTGTAGGCGTTCTTTGCTCGTGATATCGGTCATGCGGGTGAAGTAGAGCCGTTCATTGATCAGCTGCAAGTTTTCCAGCAGCGTGCGGTTGCCCGTCGCCGTCGTGAGCGTTTCATGAAAGGTAACATCTAGCTGCGCAAGATGGACGCCGTCAATTTCGGTTATTTCTTCCAGAACGGTTGGCTCCTCATGGTGGAGGAGGGCACGCCAAGTGGTGGCAAGCTGTTCGCCGATCGCTGTTGGGAGGCCGCGTCTGATCAATTGATCAACGACAAAGAGTTCAAGCGCCAAACGGACATCGTAGAGTTCATGCACTTCTGTAAGATTCGGTTGTTTGACGGTGCAACCGCGATAGGGTGCCTTATCGACGAGCCCATTCTCTTCTAGCATGCGCAGCGCTTCGCGGACAGGCACACGGCTGACGCCGAACTCACGACATAACTCTTCCTCTGTCATCCGGTAGCCGGGTGGATAACTCCAGCGAATGATACGATGCTTGAGGGTATCAAAGATGCCTTTGCTGAGATTTTGTTTGGTTTGCATAGCGTTCATGAAGAACATACCTGCGATTTATGCAGAATAGCCTTTTGAATATCTTGAAATTTGTGCAAATTGTCTATAGTTCCTGACAGCCATTCTCGTATACTGCAACTATCGATTGTATACAATATTGTATATAACTAAATTCTACACCGTTGTGGAAACCCTAGTTGTTGACCATTCTACCATCATAAAAGCACATCTAAAAACTTATTATAGTGATCGGGCGTATCTCCGTTCTTCAGCGCAACGCTGTCCACGCCATTTCTCTCCCGTCGCTGGCGCTGCCATCGTGTTGAAGCCAACATCGTGTGACCGCTTCCTGCAAGGCTGCTCCCAACGTTGGGCTACAGTCGATTTCTTTGCTGTGTATAAGTGTGTGCAAGGCAGGTCTCCCATACACTTCCCTTTCATATCCTGAATCAGTCATTTAACCCAAGGGCAAAATCAGCATGAGTAAAATACAGAGATTGGTAGCACTGGTGGCAGTCTTGATCTTGACTGCCTGCTCCGGTGGTGCTACTTCCGGTGGAGCAGCTACCACTAGTGGAACGACCGAACAGGCCGAAACCACTAGCACGGGCTCAACCATTGTCGTCGTGATCGAATCTGGGCCCAACAGCCTGGACATTCAAGGCATTGGCACAAACCGGCCTGCCTATGGTCTTTCGTGGAATGTCTATGATCGCCTCTTGACCTATGGCAAAACGACCTTGCCAACAGGCGAAGCCAGCTATGACTATCAAGTGCTGGAACCGGAATTGGCCGAAAGTTGGGAAGTGGCCGAAGATGGGATGTCGGCGACCTTCTACCTCCGCAAAGATGCCCTCTTCCATGATGGTTCACCGGTCACCGCCCACGATGTGAAGTGGTCTTTTGATCGCGCGCTGGCCGTGGGCGGCTTTGCCACCTTCCAAATGCAGGCTGGTTCGCTAGAGCAGCCCGAGCAATTTGTCGTGGTGGATGATCACACTTTCCGGGTCGATTTCTTGCGCCCAGACCGATTGACCATCCCCGATCTTGCCGTTCCCGTCCCCGCGATCTATAACTCCAAGCTAGCCAAAGAGCATGCCACCGCGGCCGATCCTTGGGCGCTGGAGTGGTTGAAGTCCAATGAGGCGGGCAGCGGTGCGTATAAGATCGAGTCCTGGAAGCCAGGAGAAGAGACGATCTATGTGCGCTTTGAAGAGTGGAAATCGGGGCCGCTGCCCCACGCACAGCGGGTGATTGTCCGCGAAATTCCTTCGGCCTCCACCCGCCGGGCGCTCCTCGAACGGGGGGATGTTGACATCTCCTTTGATCTGCCGCCCAAAGATGTGGCCGAGATGGCCGAAGCGACCGACCTCCAGGTGATCGGTGTCCCGATTGAAAACTCCATGTGGTATGTGGGCATGAATGTGACCCAACCACCCTTTGACAATGTGTTGGTGCGCAAAGCGGTGGCCGCGGCCCTGCCCTACGACAAAATCATCTCCGCGGCTTGGTATGGCCGGGGGATTCCACTCTATGGCGCGGCCTCGGCAGAACCCGCCACCACCGACTGGCCGCAGCCCTATCCTAATACCACCGATAGGGAGGCGGCCAAAGCACTTCTGGCCGAAGCTGGCTATCCCGATGGGTTTGAAACCACCCTCTCGTTTGATCTTGGCCTAGCTACTGTGGGTGAGCCCATGGCGCTCCTCGTCCAAGAGTCGTTGGCGGAAATCGGCATTACCACCACCTTGGAAAAGGTGCCAGGAGCCAATTGGCGGGGCGCGATGTTAGAAAAGAAGATGCCCCTGATCATCAACTTCTTTGGCGGCTGGTTAAATTACCCAGAATACTTCTTCTTCTGGACCTATCACGGCCAAAATGCTGTCTTTAACACCATGTCCTATCAAAATCCGGCCATGGACGAGCTGATCGACGGGGCCCGCTTTACCCAAGATGATGAAGCGTATGCCGACTATGTGCGCGGCTTTATTGGCATCGCCATGGACGAGGTGCCGCGCATACCCTTGGTTCAACCCTACCTAGACGTGGCGCTCCAGCCGAATATCAAGGGCTACCAATATTGGTTCCATCGCCAACTAGATTTCCGCCAGCTGGTCAAGGAATAGCCGTTGGGGCCAGCATAGATTTGATCGGTGTTAGACGAGGCCATCACTCGTCTAGCACTACACTGTGGAACCGTACTCTTCTCCAGCAGGAGTTACCCAATGATCTTCAACTTGATTGGTCGTCGTCTCATCAGCGCTCTGCCCAGTTTAGCCGGTGTGATCCTGGTGACTTTTATCCTGACCCATTTGTTGCCGGGGGATCCGGCAGCCTATTTTGCCGGGCCTTCGGCCACGCCAGCGGCTGTCGAACAGATTCGTAGCCGGCTGGGGTTAGACCAAAGTTTGCCTCGCCAATTTGTGCGCTATCTCCGTGACATGGCCCAGGGCGATTTGGGCGTTTCGTTGAGCACGGGGCGTCCCGTCCGCCAAGAATTGCTCCAACGGTTGCCCGCGTCGCTGGAACTTACCCTCTTTGGGTTGTTCTTTGCGATTGTCATCGCGATTCCCTTGGGTGTTTTTTCCGCCGCCCGCCCCGGTACCTGGATCGATCACACCACCCGGCTTGTCACCACCGCGGGCGTTTCGTTGCCAGTCTTCTTTACCGGTCTGGTGCTGATCTACTTTCTCTACTTTCGCTTGGGGTGGGCACCCTCGCCCATTGGTCGGCTCTCCTTTCTCCTCAGTGCACCGCCGCAAGTCACCGGTTTTTATCTGATCGATAGCCTACTGAGCGGGAATCTCGCGCTCTTTTGGGGTTGCTTACAACAGATTATCCTCCCAGCGATCACCCTTGGGATTGTGGCGCTGGCACCGCTGGCCCGCATGACGCGGGCTTCCATGTTAGGGGTGCTCTCCAGCGATTTTATTCGTTCCGCCCGCGCGAACGGGTTGCCCCCCGGCCAGATCCTCTTTGGCTATGCGTTGCGCAATGCCTTTCTGCCCGTGCTGACCACCATGGGGATGGTCTTCTCGTTTTTGCTGGGGGCCAATGTCTTGGTCGAAAAGGTCTTTGCCTGGCCTGGGATTGGCTCCTACGCGATTGAGTCGTTAATCACTGCGGACTATGCCCCGGTCCAAGCCTTTGTCCTGGCGATGGGCCTGCTCTACGTCATTTTGAATTTGGTCATCGATATTTTATATGGGGTCATTGACCCGCGTGTGAGGATTCAAGCATGACTAGCCTTTTTCAGCAAGTGCGGCTCACCCTCGGCGGTGAGCGTGCGCTGGTTGTGCCTCGGCAGAACCAGACGCGCCTGGTCGATCCTGTGCGGTATATGATCAGTGAAAATTTTCTAACCACCATTGCCTTTGCGCTCTTCGTTTTGCTCGTTTTCTTGGCTTTGTTCGGGCCTTGGCTCGCTCCCTACGATCCGCTGATGACCGACGCGGCCAATGCACTCGCGGCACCTTCGGCTGCGCATTGGTTTGGCACCGATCAGGTGGGGCGCGATATTCTGAGCCGAGTGATTGTCGCCACTCGGTTGGATCTAGGCATCGCCCTGGGCGCGGTGAGCCTTTCATTCACGCTGGGGGTGCTCATCGGTTCCTTGGCTGGTTACTATGGCGGCTGGCTAGATCAGGTGGTGGGGCGTTTGGTGGATACGATCATGGCCTTTCCGCTGTTTGTGTTAGCCATGGGTATTGTGGCGGCGTTGGGCAATACGGTCGTCAATATCGTCTACGCCACCGCCATTATCAATCTGCCTTTTTACATTCGGCTGGCCCGCGCCGAAGTAAAAGTCCGCGCCGAGGCCGAATTTATTGAGGCGGCGCGCATGTCGGGTAATCTGGATCGCCGTCTGCTGCGCATCCACATGTTACCCAATATTCTCCCGCCGATGATGGTGCAGGTCTCGCTGAACATGGGCTGGGCCATTCTGAACGCGGCTGGGCTCTCCTTCATTGGCTTGGGGGTGCGCCCCCCGACCGCCGAATGGGGCATTATGGTGGCCGACGGTGCCAACTTTATGGTCTCGGGTGAGTGGTGGCTTGCCCTTTTTCCTGGGCTGGCCCTTATGTGTGCCGTCTTTTGTTTTAATCTGCTTGGCGATGGCCTACGCGATTTGATCGATCCACGGAGGCGCTCATGAGTCTATGGAAACAGACAACGCCCCTGCCCACGGTGCCGCCCACTAACAAGGGTGGGCCATTGCTCGCGGTTGAAGATCTGCGCGTGCAATTTCGCACGCGCATGGGGGTGGTCAAAGCGCTGGATCAGGTGAGCTTTACCGTCAACAAAGGCGAGATTGTCGGGATTGTGGGGGAAAGTGGCTCGGGTAAATCGGTCTTGTCCTATACCATTATGGGGATTCTGGAAGCAAACGGCCAGGTGACTGGTGGACGAGTGCGTTTAGATGGGACGGCGCTGCCGCTCCGCTCTACCAATACCCGAGCGCGCCGCTCCGGCACGCTGGCGATGATCTTCCAAAACCCACGCGCCGCGCTCAACCCCATCCGGCCCGTTGGTAAACAGATCATGGATGTGCTTCGGCAAAATCCAACGGTCCAGCCCGCGGCCATACTGGCGCGCGCCCGCGAACTTTTACAGCAAGTCCATATTCCGCTCGATCGCTTTACCGCCTATCCCTTTGAACTTTCGGGAGGGATGTGCCAGCGCGTGTTGATCGCCCTGGCGTTGGCGACTTCGCCCAGCCTTTTGGTGGCCGACGAGCCGACGACCGGGTTGGATGTGGTGACGCAGCAGGCGATCATGGAGCTGGTGGTGACGCTCGCACAGGAACAGCAGATGTCCACCTTGCTCATCACCCACGATATGGCCCTGGCCGCCCGTTACTGCCAGCGCATCATGGTCATGCATGCCGGCCACGTCGTCGAAATCGGCACCAAAGCGCGTCTCTTTCAGCACCCCCGCCACCCCTACACGGCGAAGCTCATCGCCGCAACGCCGGGGATCAGCACCACGCTGACGGATCTCGTCGCCATTCCCGGTCAACTCCCCGATCTTCGGAGTGACTTACCGCCTTGCCGTTATCTCCATCGTTGTGAGCGGGCCGTGGCGGCTTGTCATACCGAGCCGCTGCCCAACCCAGCTACCACTGCCGAGCATGGTGTTGCTTGTTGGAATCCACTATGAAACCATTACTAGAAGTAGTCGATCTGCACAAACATTTTGGGGTTACGCCGCGCCCGCAAGCGTTGACCTGGCCCTGGCGCAAGGCGACAATTCCACCGCCGAGCCAATTGCTGCGCGCCGTGGATGGGATCAACTTTACGATTGATCGCGGGGAATGTGTCGGCTTGGTGGGGCAATCGGGCTCGGGGAAATCGACCTTGATCCGCATGTTGGCGCGGTTAACCGATCCTACGTCTGGTCATATCTACTTTGAAGGCCAGCCAATCTGCCAGACTGCCGCCGGTCGCTTTGCCCAACACCCGCTCCGCCCGCGGATTCAGATGGTCTTTCAAAGCCCCACCGACAGTCTCAATGGGGCATTGTCGGCCTCTGCGATCATTGCCGACCCGTTGCGCTGTCTGGCGGGTATGACGAATAAGCGGTTGATCCAAGAACGGGTGGAAGAGTTGGCAACGTTGGTGGGCTTGCCCCACGAGCTATTGACGCGCTACCCCCATCAACTTTCCGGTGGGCAAAAAGCGCGGGTGGGCATTGCCCGCGCGATCGCGCCCAAGCCCGCGCTGCTGCTGTTGGATGAACCCACGACGGCTTTGGATGTCTCGGTGCAGGCTATTATCTTGCAGCTCTTGGATGAATTGCGCCATCGACTGGGGATGGGTTATCTCTTTATCACCCATGATCTTAATGTTGTCCGCCTGCTCTCCAACCGAATTTTGGTGATGCAGGCTGGTAAAATTGTCGAGGAAGGGCGCACTGATCAACTCTTTGCACAACCGACCCACACCTATACGCGTACCCTGTTGTCTGCCATCCCGTAGATCTCCCAATGTGCGTGCTGGTTAGAGAGGACATGGAAAAATGCGGATTTGCGCGGATTGAATGCTTATCCGCGCAAATCCGCATTTTTCCGCGTCCCAATTTGATCAGGCAGCTTTGCTAAAGGAAGGATACTTATGCAGTTTCCACCTGTGAGTGCTGAGCCCTATGCATGGCCCTTTGATGGCGCAATTTCCCTTGCCCACACAGCGCTCTTGTGTATTGACTGGCAGATCGACTTTTGTGGCCCCGGCGGCTATGTCGATGCGATGGGCTATGATTTATCGCTGACACGCGCCGGGATCGCACCGACCCAACAGGTGCTGGCGCGGTGGCGGGCGTTAGGCGGGAAAGTGGTCCATACGCGGGAGGGACACAAAGCCGCTCTGTCCGACTATCCACCGAACAAGCATTGGCGTTCACAACAGATTGCCTACTCTAGTTAGGTTAGAATAAGAAATACCGCTGGGCCATAGGCAAAACGGTAGCGGGCTCACAAGTGAGCAGTTCGCCGTCGGCGCGCACTTCGTAGCTTTCAGGATCGACTTCCAGAACCGGCGTGGCGCTGTTGTGGACCATGTCAGCCTTGCCAATGGCTCGGCACTTTTCGACGGCCACCACCCGTTTGCTTAACCCTAATTGATTGGGTACACCGGCTTCTAGGGCTGCCTTCGACATAAACGAGACGCTGGTTGGCCCGATGGCGCGGCCAAAGCTGCCAAACATTGGGCGATACATCACCGGCTGGGGCGTAGGGATAGACGCGTTGGCATCGCCCATAACACTCCAGGCAATAAAGCCGCCCTTGAGGATCATTTCTGGCTTTACGCCAAAGAAGGCGGGTTGCCAAATCACCAGATCGGCCAATTTCCCCGGCTCGATTGAGCCGATTTCATGGGCCACGCCGTGCGTAATGGCGGGGTTGATCGTGTACTTGGCAAGATAGCGTTTGACCCGGGCATTATCATGGCGGCTGCTATCGCCGGGGAGCGCTCCCCGTTGCACCTTCATCTTGTGCGCGGTCTGCCAAGTGCGCGTGACTACTTCGCCCACACGGCCCATGGCTTGGGAATCGCTAGAGATCATGCTGATCACCCCTAGATCATGCAGAATGTCTTCGGCGGCAATGGTTTCGGCCCGAATGCGGCTTTCGGCAAAGGCGACATCCTCGGGTACCATGGGGTTTAGATGGTGACAGACCATGAGCATATCCAGATGTTCGGCAATCGTATTGACGGTGTAGGGGCGTGTGGGGTTGGTGGACGACGGCAAAATATAGGGGAAAGATGCAATCTTGATAATATCGGGCGCATGACCGCCGCCCGCGCCTTCGGTGTGGTAGGTGTGGATGGTGCGACCAGCGATCGCGGCAATGGTATCTTCGACAAAGCCAGCCTCGTTGAGCGTGTCGGTGTGGATGGCGGCTTGAATGTCATATTGATCGGCCACCTTGAGGCAGGTATCAATCGCGGCGGGCGTCGTGCCCCAGTCTTCGTGTAGTTTAAGACCGCACGCACCGGCCAAAATCTGTTCGACCAGCGGCAGGGGGGTCGCGGCATTGCCCTTGCCCAAAAAGCCAAAGTTGACCGGCCAGGCTTCCACCGCTTGGTACATACGGGCCAGATTCCACGCGCCTGGGGTACAGGTGGTCGCATTGGTGCCGGTCGCTGGCCCGGTGCCGCCGCCAAACATGGTGGTGATGCCATTGCTCAGGGCTTCGTAGATCTGCTGGGGGGCAATAAAGTGGATGTGGGCATCGATCCCCCCTGCCGTAATGATCTTCCCTTCTCCGGCGATCACCTCGGTGGACGCGCCAACGACCAAAGCGGGATCGACGCCAGCCATGGTGTCGGGGTTGCCCGCTTTGCCCACCTTGACAATGCGGCCATCTTTGATCCCAATATCACCCTTGACAATCCCCCAATGGTCGATAATCAGCGCATTGGTGATGACGAGATCAAGGACCCCATTGGCTTCTTCACGCGTGGCCCGGCTGCTTTGGCCCATCCCGTCGCGGATGACCTTGCCGCCGCCAAAGGTGATCTCATCCCCATAGACTGTATAATCCTGTTCGACTTCAATGATGAGTTCCGTATCGGCCAAGCGCACGCGGTCGCCAACCGTTGGCCCGTAGAGATCAGCATAAGTCTGACGCGGAATCTTGAGTGTCATGCGAGCTTCTCCATTGCTTGTGCTTGTACGGTTGTAGCGGCCAACGCCCCTTGCACAAGACCGCGGTGGCCCATCGCCACGCGCGTTCCAGCGAGGGCAACTAAGGTCACCTCTTTGGCGTCGCCTGGTTCAAAACGGACCGCCGTCCCGGCCGCGATGTTGAGCCGCATGCCATAGGCCGCAGCCCGATCAAAGACGAGCCCGGCATTGACCTCAAAAAAGTGATAGTGGCTGCCAACCTGAATGGGACGATCACCGGTATGTTGCACCAGAAGTGTCACGGTGGCGCGCCCTTCATTGGCAACAATCTCACCCGCCGTTTCATCGACAAAAATTTGCCCTGGAATCATCTTTCTCTCCTTCCCATAGCCTAGCGGCGCTATGCTTGAATCGGATCATGAACCGTGACGAGCTTCGTCCCATCAGGAAAGGTTGCCTCGACTTGTACTTCGTGGATCATCTCGGCGATACCATCCATCACATCACTCTTCTGCAAAATTGTGGTGCCGTAGACCATAATGTCGGCCACACTTCTTCCATCGCGGGCGGCCTCCATAATTTCAAAGCTCAGAATCGCAACGGCCTCGGGATAGTTCAGTTTCAAGCCCCTGGCCTGCCGCTTGCGTGCCAACTCAGCCGCAAGAAAAATCATCAATTTTTCTTGCTCACGTAAGACAAGATGCATAGTTCCTCCTTGGTTGTGGGTGGATAGGGCAGAGGACAGTAAGACAGCGGAGCAGAGCTGACCTCTGACTACTGACCTCTGACTACTGTCGCACTTCAATAAACCTTGCGCGGCATGATCGCGTTTTGGCGATAGAGTGCCCATTTGGCGGCCTGCCAAAATTGGGGCAACCCTGCCATCAGCGCGCGGCTATTCATACTTAAGGCGCGTACGCTCAGGCCATGGGCGGCCAGGGTGCTGACTCCCCAAAGGGTCGTGTGGCCGTCGGTTAGTCGCTGGGCGATCTCTTGTAGCTCTTTCTCCAGGGCCACCCAAGTGGCGGCTGGCAGACCGACTCGGCAGAGATAGAAGGTCGCGGCGTAGCCATAGGGCCCAAAGCGGACGGTGGCTGCCAGCGGCTTGCTGGCTGGGGTAAGCCGGAGCCGTTCGATGGCAATGGGCTGTCCATTGGCCCAAAGATCGAGGTGCAACTGCACCTCATCATAAGCAAAATGCTCTTGATAGGCTTCGCGGCCTGGCGCGAGGATCTCCCAATAAAAGAGCCCGGCATCTTCGGCCAAATGGATCTGGGTCGTCTGGCGATAGCAGGCCCCCGCAAAGGGAATCAGGGGATCGGGGATATATTCTAACAACGCGCTTGGTCCCACCTGAAAGTGATTTTGCTGGGTTGTCGCGGGATATGCTGGCCGATGACGATAGACACGCGTCGCGCCGGTTGAGGTGATCTGGGCGCGTGCCTGTTCCGCCACTTCAACACAAAAGGTCAGTTGGTCGCCCCCTAGAACGCCCCCCGAGACATTATGGACATGCGTTAAAACAGCCTGATCGGCTAAGGGAAAGGCACGTACCACGCGCAACGGCGGTCTCTGTTCCTTGACCTGTAGCTGGGTGGTCGTGGCCGCGGCTGGGCGGGTAAAGCGTAGATGGAGTCGTCCATCAACATGATGATTGGTCGGCACAGTAAGATCGCGCTCTGATTTCTATCGGGCTTATGCTGTCTTGAACCTAACCAGCTTTACAAAACCGGTTAGGTCTGCTTGGCACTGTTTTGCTACTATTCTGCCACAAGAGCTAGCTAATAAATAAACGCGTTGTCAGGGTTGGGTGACGCATACTGGCTAGGTCAAGCATGGGGGTGCACATGGCTAACTGACCAAAGGCATGTGTCAGCGCTGTCTCTGGCGTGCTGCCCAGTGCTGGCTGTGTCTGGCTGATCGCAAGGCTCGCCGCGGCTACCTCTGCCATGGTCGGCTTTAGCTTCCACAAGATTTCGCTCGCGCGGCTTTGGCCTAGCGGTAGCAGGCGTAGGCAAGCCGAAATTAGGCCCATCACGGTTTGTTGCAAATAGGCCAAAATGGTGGTTTCTTCACCCAAGGTGAGCGCCCCCCCGACCAAGCCAAAGGCGGCGCAGTAGTGGACGGCAATGCCTGCTTGGGATGCTGTGGTCATGGCCTGTTGGAGCACGGGGGCTGCTTCGAGATGCGCTACCGTTTGGAGAAAACGCCGCCCCAGCGTCGCACTCGCTTCGCGACCCTCGCGGGCTGGCTTCCAGGCTGCCACCCATTGGTTGAGTTCTAGCCAGCCAGGTAACGCTGCCTCCATGGTGCCAGCTTCTCTACTTGCTTGGGCGGCGGCGCAACGGTAGGCCAAGCGGGTGAAGAGTGCTTCGCCTTGTCCACTTTCCCAGAGCAGATCGTGGAGCACCCGCTGTAGCTTTTGTGGTGTCAGATGCCCTTCGGCTGTCAACGTCTCAAGCCCAAAAGAATGGGCCGTCGCGCCAATGGGAAAGGCACTATCGGCAAGATGAAGCAGGCGCAGAATCTCAATTGACATAGCAAATTGACATAGCAAATTGACATAACAATGGTTGGTTTTAGGCAGCTATTCTTATTGGTTGAGGTTGGCACATCCGCATCAATCGGCAATGGGGTGAAGACCCACCGCAACGATAGTACGCTCAGTTTATGAGTGTAGGCCAAATTTCTGGTTTGAGCCACACCGAATCTGTCTAAAAGGCGTCATAGGCCATTGTGCAGGGTGAACAATCTATATTCGTTAGCCATCAAGCCGCACCTCGTCTGCGCAAATTCCACTGGTAGAGCAGATTTTGTAAGGCATTCTGGTCGCGCTTTATCCAGTTTAGGGTATTCGTCTCACTTTTGGTAAACTATCACTTTGGTCCCTCTCGATTGTGCGATAGTTGCCCGTGGCGTTGAAGAATGGGATCGATGCTTGGTCGATACTGCCGCGGTGCGCTCTCTGGGCTGTTGGCTTATGGTTGCTCGTCGTGAGCCGATTGGCTATCGATATTGGCATTTGTTGATACGAGCCGTCTTTGGGAGTGTTCATGGTTTTTGGTAAGAATGTAACTGTAGAAAAGGTGATTGTCCCCTTTCGCTCTCTGCACCCAGCGATGGAGGGGTTTAAAATTGTCCAGTTGAGTGATCTTCACTTTCTGCCCCATACGCCGCTCTCCGTCATCCAACAAGCCGTCGCTTGCGTTGCTGAATTGAAGCCCGATTTGGTTGTGCTAACGGGCGATTATGTAACCCACGAGGCCGAAACGATCTTTGGCATGACCGATGTCCTTGGTGATTTAGATGCCCGTTATGGTGTTTTTGCCATCTTGGGTAATCACGATGCCCGGACCGGCAAAGCGATGATTAGCAAAGCGCTTGAAGATACAGGCATCACCGTGTTACAAAATGAAAGTATTCGCTTTGATGTCGGCCACAGTCAACTGTTGTTGGCTGGTGTCGAGGATTGCATCTGGGGTCAACCTGATTTAGCGGCGGCCTTGGATGATCAGCCTGACGATGTTTTGACCGTTTTATTAGCCCATGAGCCTGATGTCATCGATGAATTTCGCACGACGCGGCGGATCGATCTGCAACTTTCGGGCCACACCCACGGCGGCCAAATTCGGTTGCCCATTTGGGGAACGCCAGTCTTGCCCAAACTGGGGAAGAAATATGTGCATGGCCTCTACCAGTTGCAAGATACCTGGCTCTATACTAATCGCGGCATTGGCATGGTTGGCCTGCCCATTCGCTTTAGCTGCCCCCCCGAGGTGACCGAATTGACGCTCTGCAAAGCCTGAGGAGCCGTTTGGAAACCCTATACACCTGGCTGTTTTTCATGAAGATTGCGCAGATGTTGCGGGATACGCTGACCGCCCGGCGCTGAAGCGGCAGGCTAGTCAACAACACCTGCTAATGAAGATTACCCATGAACTTCGGTAAAGCAGCGCGGATGGAAATCAGCGCCGGCTCGGTCAAGCGGCGCGAAAGCGCACGAGTAAGGTCTACCGCTTTAATCTCTTATCCTTCATAAGTGGGCTTTCGCTGGCGTGGCTGGCTAGTGTCCTGTGCCTTGCGGAGGGCTTACCCGGGTAGCCGCATCCGCACAACGAGTACTGGGGGGATTTCGCTAAAATTGCCATTCCAACCCAGGGGATTACGTCCAGCGGGATTGGTGGGGGCAAAGGCCCGTTCTTCTATACCATCGACGACAAAGCCTGCCGCAAAACCCGCGCCTAAGAGCTGATACAAAGGGCGATCAAAGTAGAGCTGCGGTTTGGGTTGCCCCGCAATGGCCGCGCCGTGGGCTATGCTCGGGGTCATATAGCCACGGATTTTGATAGAATAGCTAGTGATAATTTCACCATTGCGATCTTCCATCTCGGCCATATGGACAGCTCGTGCTTGGTTAAAACAAGGGTGGGTAATGGAAAAGACCAAGCGCCCTTTGGGCTTGAATAGCCGTGCTAGCGCCTGCAGCAGCGGATCGATCTCGGCCATATCCATTAATGCCATGTTACAAATAGCCCCATCAAACTGCCCTTCGCCTAGGCGCAACAACGCGGCTTCATCCGTCGCATCACAAACATGATAGCTGATCCGTTCGGCCACTGTGGCTTGCTCAGTTGTATATTGCCGCGCATGTTCGATCATGCTTTGGGCAAAATCAAAAGCGACTACGTTTGCACCATGTGCTGCTAGCCGGCGGGCATAGAGCCCATTTCCACAAGCAATATCCAATATGCGTTCACCTGGCTGGAGCGCCAGCAACTTTGTGACCGCGGGCCAGATCAACTCATTGACAAAGTCATTGCCGGCATTACCCATCTGCGCGTCCCAATAGGCAGCATTAGCATCCCACGCTTGCCGCGTCTCTTCATTGGCTTGTTGCAGATCAATCTCCATCTTCTGCTCCTTCTGCTTTTGGGGTGAATCAGTATGGTTGCGCTGCGCTTGGGCTTACACATGCTATCCAACCGGCTTGCTTGGGGATCGCGCCCGTTGCATGGGCCATGCGCAAACTGCGTCATCATACCGAGATTCGCTCGATTGGGCAATTTCTTTCCAATCAAAAAAGGCCGTGGCAGCATCGCTCCCACGGCCTTTTTCTAAAAAAATGAATTTACGGATCAGCCGCCTAGGCCAGCAATACCAGCTTGGAAAAGTCCTGTCCACAGCCCAGGGTAGAGGCCAATCACTACTGTAAAAATGGCTGCCACCGCTAGACCAATGTTGATGGTTAGGCGGTTCGGCGCTTCGGCCAGGCTGTCACTGCTTGGCTCTTGGAGATACATAGCAACCGTCACGCGGAGGTAGTAGTAAGCCGCCACTGCACTGTTAATCATGGCAAAGGCCGCCAGCCAAGCAAAGCCGCCATCTACCGCGGCTTTGAAGACAAAGAGCTTGCCAAAGAAACCAGCCAGGGGCGGTACACCGCTCAGGCTAAACATGAAGATTGCCATGACCAATGCCAGCAGCGGCCACCGTTTGGCAATGCCCGCGGCCCGATTTTGCAAGGCATCATCTTCATTGGCGCGTTCGAGGACAATAATGACGGCAAAAGCGCCGATGTTCATAAAGGCATAGGTGAAGAGATAGAAGATCGCCGCGTTGGCGCTGCTGGCCGTGCCACCGACCAGCCCAACGAGTACGTAGCCAGCATGGGCAATGCTGGAGTAGGCCAACATGCGTTTGAGGCTTGACTGGCGCAGCGCGGCAAAGTTACCTAGGGTCATGGTAACGACCGCCAAGATCGCCAACATCCAACTCCAACTCGCCTGCTCCGTGGGTAGGGCACTGAGAAAGACCCGAATAAAAGCGGCAAAGGCGGCGGCTTTGGTGCCTACACTCATAAAGGCGGTTACGGGAGTCGGCGCACCTTGGTAGACATCCGGCGTCCACATGTGGAAAGGGACCAAGCTGACTTTGAAGCCAAAGCCGACAATCAGTAGCGCAATGCCGGGATAGAGCAACCCAACTTGGCTAGTCCCACCGGCTAGCGCGGTGGCAATGGCGCTGTATTGGGTGCTGCCAGTGGCACCATAGACCAAGGCGGCACCGTAGACAAAGAAGGCGCTGGCAAACGCACCCAACAGCAGATATTTCATACTGGCTTCGGAGCTACGCGGATTGTCGCGGCTCAAGCCACACAGAATATAAAGGGCAAGAGAGAAGATTTCCAGGGCCAAGAAGACCACCATCAGATCGGTCGCGCTGCCCATCATCATCATGCCCACGGCGCAGAGCAAGAGCAGCGTATAATATTCGCCGACTTGCTTGTTTACACGGGGGATGTAACTTACGCTCAAGAGAATGGCGAGCGCCGCCGCGATGAGCACGATCAACTTCACGCTCATGGCAAAATTGTCAATAATAGCCGCGTTTTGGAAGCTGGCTACGGGTTGGCTCCAAAGCACTGCACACAGCCCGGTTGTCACGGCCACGCCAATCAGCGCCACCCAAGGGGTAATGCCGCGCAAACCTTCCTTTTTATCATTGCTGGTCATGTCAACCAACATGATCAGAATAGCAAAGGCAAAGAGTACTAACTCGGGCAGAACAACCGTCAAGTTCACACCCGTTGTTGTCCACACATCAGACATACGTCATGCGCCTCTCTGTAGATGACCTTGGGATTGGCTTGGCGGCTTGTATACCTGTGCAGCAGAGCGCTAGCCAGCCCCAAAGTGAGTCTAAATTACTGACCGGCCTCAGCCACAATAATGGCCGGTTGTTGGTTGAGCAAGGCTTCCACAGACGGGTTGATCTTGTCTAGGAAGAGATTTGGAAAGATGCCGATGAGGAAAAACAACAGGATCAGCGGCAGCAACATGGCGATTTCATTCACCCGCAGATCCGGCAGATTGCTTGCTTCATTGGCCGGATTGGTTAGGGGGCCTTGGGCCACTTTGCGGAAGGCGGCCAAAAGATACCACGCCGCCAGAATGACACCAAACGCACCTAAAACGGCAAAGACCGGTTGGCTGTGGTACATGCCCAGTAGAATCGTAAACTCACCCACGAAGCCATTGAGGCCGGGCAGCCCGGCGCTACTCATGGCAACGACCAGGAAGAAACCACAGTAGATCGGCACACTTTTCCACAAACCACCAAAATCGTCCAGCATACGGGTGTGGCGCCGTTCGTAGAGCATCCCAACCATCAAGAAGAGCGCACCCGTGCTCAGGCCATGATTGACCATTTGCAGCACCGCGCCGCTCACCCCCTGGGCATTGAGGGCGACAATCCCCAACATGACAAAGCCCAAGTGGGCAACTGAGCTATAGGCGACCAGCGCTTTGATATCGCGTTGGACCAGCGCCACCAACGCCCCGTAGATAATGCCAATGACGGCCAAGATGCCAATCAGCGGGCCAAATTCAGCTGCGGCTTGGGGGAAGACGGGCACGGCAAAGCGCAAATAACCATAAGTTCCCATTTTGAGCAACACACCGGCCAGAATGACCGAGCCTGCAGTGGGGGCCTGTACGTGGGCGTCGGGCAACCAGGTATGAAAGGGGAAAAGGGGAATCTTGACGGCAAAGGCCAGGGCAAAGGCCAAAAAGGCCCAAGTCTGGACATTTTCCGGCAGCCGGATTCCTTGCAACTCGACAATGTTAAAGGTGCCGGTTTGCGTATAGACATAGAGAATCGCGGCTACCATGGCGGCTGAGCCAACAAAAGTGTAGAGGAAAAACTTGATAGCTGCATAGACCCGATTGCCACTTCCCCACCGCCCAATCAAGAAATACATGGGGATCAGGCTGAACTCGAAGAAGACAAAGAAGAGCACCATGTCCAACGCGAGGAAGACTCCGATCATGGCGGTCTCCAATAGCAGCATGAGGGCGAGATAGGCACCTACGTTCTCGTGCACATAGAGATTGCTGAAATAGATCGCAATCGGCATCAAGAAGGTTGTCAACAACACGAGGAAGAGGCTAATGCCGTCGATCCCCATGAAATAGTACAAACCAAATTCGGGCGCCCAGGGCAAATGTTCAACAAATTGCATGCCAGCTTGACCATCTTCCCAGTTAATCCACAGGAGTAAACTGATCAAGAAGGTGGCTAGCGTCCAAACCAAGGCAATTGGTTTCTTGGTTGCCTCTCCTGGCGCTAATAAAACAACGAGGGCGCCTAGCAAAGGGAGAAACGTGATAACAGACAGTAACGGAAACGTCATAAGAGCTATCCTGTACCTATGTGTGGAGCCTTAAGCGCCAAAGACAAAGTAAGCAATCACGACAGCAACACCGATAAAAATGCTGAGTGCATAGGTTGGCACAGCGCCATTTTGTAAATAGCGAGCCTGTTCACCCAGTTGCAAACTCCCTTTGCCGATGCCATTCACAATGCCGTCGATCCCTAACTTGTCAACCGTCTTCGCAAACCAATTGGCAACTTCACGCAACGGGTTGACAATCACCGTCATATAAAACTCATCCACATACCATTTGTTTTCAACCAAAGGTTGGAGGGGCTTAAAGGGCTCAACCAGCCGTTTGGCCCAGGCTTCGTTGGCCTGATAGAGCCCATAGGCAAGGACCAAACCAGCCGCCCAAGCCAAGGTACTGAGCAAGAAGGCTGTGAGTTCCACCATCAGCGATGGGGCTTCATGGTGGCCTAGCGCCGGTTCAAGCCAGTATTCCAAGGTTAAGACATAGGGCAGGTTAATCAACCCTGCGACCACCGAAAGCGCCGCCAAAATCCAGAGTGGTGTCGTCATCAACGGCGGGCTCTCGTGGGCATGATCATAGAGATGTTTGTCGCGCGGTTTGCCAAAGAAGGGCACAATGACGGCGCGGGCACTATAGAAAGCCGTAAGCAGCGCGGTAATAATACCGATGATGTAGAGAATGGGCTGATGCGCCAAGGTCGCAGCCAGAATGGCATCCTTGGAGAAAAAGCCAGACAAGAGTGGTGTACCCGCCAAAGCCGCCGCACCGATCAAAAAGGTGCGGAAGGTGGCTGGCATCTTGTTACGCAGGCCGCCCATCTTGCGGATATCCAATTCGCCGTGGAGCCCATGCATGACACTCCCCGCCGCCAAGAAGAGCAGCGCTTTGAAGAAAGCGTGGGTCAAAAGATGGAAGACCGCCGCCCCATACGCACCCACTCCAACACCGAGCATCATATAGCCGAGCTGAGAGATGGTCGAATAAGCAAGAATTTTCTTGAGGTCCGTCTGTACCAAGGCAATTGTCGCGGCAAAGAAGGCGGTTAAGGCCCCGATCCAGGCCGCGGTGGTGGCTGCGCCTTCGGCAATGTGCCAAAGCGTGTTGGTGCGGGCAATCATGTAGATACCCGCGGTCACCATCGTCGCCGCGTGGATCAACGCCGAGACCGGCGTTGGGCCAGCCATAGCGTCGGGTAACCAGACATAGAGGGGAATCTGTGCGCTTTTCCCACTTGCACCCAAGAGGAGCAACAGACAAACCACATTGGCAACGCCAACCGCCAAGCCAGTTTCGGCATTCTCAAAGACTTCCAAGAAGGTAACTGTGCCCAAGGTGGACCACAGGGCCACAATAGCCAAGATCATGCCAAAGTCACCGATGCGGTTGACCAAGAAGGCTTTTTTACCCGCGTCAGCATAGTAACCATAGCTGTCGTCGCGGCGGTCAAACCAGAAGCCAATCAACAGATAGGAGGCAAGACCTACCCCTTCCCACCCAACAAACATGCCGACAAAGTTGTCGCTCAGGACCAAGATCAGCATGGCGAAGATGAAGAAGTTGAGGTAGATAAAGAAGCGTTGGAAGCGCTCTTCATGATCCATATAGCTCATGGAATAGAGATGGATCAAAGAGCCAACACCCGTAATGATCAACGCCATGGTGGTGCTCAACGGATCGAGCAGCAGCGCCGCATTGGCTTGAAAGCTGCCGATAGTGATCCAATCCCAAAGGTGGATCGTGACCACGCGCTCTTCTGCGCCGCGGGTGAGGAGGCTAATCCAAACACCCACCGCGACGAGAAATGATAGAATGACGGCACCGGAGGCAATGATACCAATGGTTTGCCGGTTGAGGCGATGGCCAATCAACAAATTGATGAGCGCACCCACCGCCGGCAGGGTAAAGAGTAGCCAGGCAAGGTTCAACATGAATGGGTCCTTTACCACTTCAAGAGATTGATTTCGTCAATATTGGTGGTCTGTGTATGGCGTGAATGGGCAATAATAATCGCCAACCCAACGGCTACTTCAGCAGCCGCCACCGCCATGATCATAAAGACAAAGACCTGTCCGTTGAGATTGCCCCACTGGTGGCTTAACGCAATCAAGGTCAGGTTGACGCTATTTAACATCATTTCAACACACATTAAAATGATGAGCGCGCTGCGGCGGGTCAAGACGCCCACCGCGCCGATGAAAAAGATCAAGGCGCTTAGAATCAGATAAAAATTTGTTGGGACCACGGAGACCTCACCTTACTTTGTCTCGAGCTTTGGGCGGCGTGCTAACAATAGCGCACCAAGCAAAGCTACAAGTAATAAGACGGCTGCTAATTCAAATGGTAGAATGTACTGTGTGAAAAGCTCTAGGCCAACCACCGGGGGCGCACCGCCTTCGGGAATGGCTGTTGTGGGTTGGATAATCTGGTTGCCACTGATCATGCTATACGCCAGGGTTGCCACCAAGATGATCCCTAAGAGCATGGCGACATAGGGGGTCCACGAGCGGTATTCGCCTTGATTCTCGATCTGTTCGCTCCCAATCAACATAATCACAAACAGGATGAGGATCACAATCCCGCCCGCATATACAATAACTTGCGTTGCCGCCAAGAATTGGGCATCCAGCGTAATATAGAGCACTGCCAACGTGGCAAAGTGGGCCAATAGAAAGAGCGCGCTGTGGACCGGAAGACGGCTAGCCACCACGCCATAGGCAGCCGCAAGGCTGATGGCACCAATGACGATGAAGAAGATCAATGAAAACGACATAAATCGTGTCCTTATATCTTATATCTATAGAAGGTACGCCTTTGGACAAGCGCTGACAAGCTTGGAAAACCGGCTAGGGTTAACCAACGGCGTAACGCCTAATCTATTCAAAAGAGATATCTATCTAAAAGGGATCAGCAGAGAGCGCGCCTTGCTGCTCTCCTACTCTGTCACTTTTTTCTACCATTTACTCAGGCCGGATCACCACATGGGCATCACCAGGATTGAGCAACTGCTCTTTGGTTAAGATAAAGTCACGCCGATTATAGTTGGCCATGGCAAAATCATGTCCAAGCACAATCGCTTCCGTTGGGCACGCCTCTTCACAATCACCGCAGAAGACACAACGTAGTAGATTGACTTCATAAATTTTCGCGTAGCGTTCGCCGGGCGAAGTGGGGCTTTCTGGATTATTTTCCGTTGCCTCAACATAAATCGCACCAGTGGGGCAAGCCGCTTCGCACAGCATACAGCCAATGCAGCGCTCGAGTCCGTTCTCATAGCGGCGCAATTCATGTTTGCCACGAAACCGTGGGTAGAGGGGAACTGGCTCATCTGGATATTGCACCGTAATCGGTTTGCGTGCCAGGTGTTTTAGCGTTACCCCGAGTGCTTTCCCGATTTCGATCGCGCCCTTCAAAAAATCATTTGCAGCCATGATTACATATCCTTGTTCGCTGGTTGCTCTGTCACCAAAGAGCTGACAGCTTTTCAAAAGCTGTCAGCTCTAGCTTTGCGCAAGTTCTACTTATTTAAAAAACAGTGTCAGCAGGGCGGTAATGATCATATACACCAACGCTCCTGGCAAGAGGAACTTCCAGGTGAAACCCATGAGCTGATCATAACGCGGACGGCCAATGCTGGCACGTACCCAGATAAAGACAAAGAGCAGGACGATGACTTTGGCCAAAAGGACAAAAGGCCCAATCCAGATGAAATCCTCGAGGAGGCCAAAGGGCAAGCGCCAACCGCCAAAGAAGAGGGTCGCCATGATCGCGCTGGTGGTAATCATGTTGATATATTCGGCGATCATGAATAAGGAGAACTTCATGCCACCATATTCCGTCTGATACCCGGCGATCAGCTCGTTTTCGGTTTCTGGCAGATCGAAAGGGCTGCGGTTGGTTTCGGCTAGGATGCAGATAAAGAAGAAGGGGAACATGAGCCAAAGCCAGAGCCATTCCCACCAAGCCCGGGGTGTACTGACCAACTCGACCAGACTAAAGCCCCCTGCCAACATCAAAATGCTAACCAAAAAGAGTCCTAACGGCAATTCGTAGGAGATCATCTGGGCCGAAGAACGCAAAGCCCCCAGCAGTGAGTAGTTATTGTTGCTGCTCCAGCCAGCGAGGATCAAGCCATAGCTTTCCACCCCAGCAATCGCCAGAATCCACAAAAAGCCAATATTGACATCGGCAATCACAGGCGTCCCATTGGCAACTGGGATCACGGCCCAAATGAGCAAGGCTGGCACCAATGCCAACGCTGGCCCCATCAGATAGACCCATTTGTCCACATGATTGGGAATGATCTCTTCTTTAAAGAACGCTTTAATCGCATCGGCTGCTGGCTGCAATAGCCCAAAGGGGCCCGCACGGTTTGGGCCGTAACGAACCTGAAAACGGCTGAGAAGTTTGCGTTCCATCCAGGTTAGGTAGGCTGCACCGGTCAAGACTGCAAAGACCAGGATCAGCGAACGAATGAGTGGAAAAACAACGAGATTTAGCCAGTCCATGAAAAGCCCCGTCATGAATATCGCCCATCAGTCGCCGCGGTATAAACCACCTGCTATGCCGATGAGCTGTGAATAATTGACTGCTATCAAATCATGCATCATCCTACCCCCGTGTGAAGATAGGATGATGTGCTTAGCTGTTCTATACCTACTTGACGGCCTCAACCCGCACGTACTCGACGGCACGGCCATTGAGCAAAGCGCCGACCGGTGCATTCGGGAGACTTTCTGGAATCCACAAGGTGCCAGCCTTGACCTGACCATCGACCTTTGCGGCCAGCCGTAACTCACCATAGCGGTTGGTTACCTTGACTAAGGCACCTTCGACGACACCCAGCTTTTGGGCATCGGCTGGGTTGATCCCAACCTTAGCTCCGAAAGCAAGGTTATGCATCTGTTGGGTGAGTTGGAAGAGATCGCCACCGTCGAATAAGACGGTTCCGCTGACCAGCGTGAAGGGCTGGTTGTCGGAGGTGACCAAGCGCTGCGCTGCCTCCCGATAGGTTGCCTTCGCGCGTACCTTGGCAGCATCCCACTGCAACCCTTGATCGCCAATGGCGTCCCAAGTCAACCCTTGGTAAATGGGCGTTACCTTGGCAATTTCGGCTGTGATAGCCCGCTCATTCCCATAGGACCAATCCGTGCCAAAGCGGTGGGCTAGGTGATCCAAGATCATCCAATCCGGGGCCGCCTTGCTGTTGGGGTCGCGCACGGCTTTGGGCGCGCGTTGTACACGGCGCTCCAAGTTCGTAAAGGTGCCATCGGTTTCGGCCCAACCCACAGCCGGTAACACGACATCAGCCTTTTGAGCAGTTTCGCTCAGGAAGAGATCCTGTACGACCAAGAAATCGAGCTTCTCTAGATTCTCGGCCCAAGTGGGGCGTTCGGTTGCCGGATTGGCACCCATGATATAGAGGGCCTTGATCTCTTTGCCCGCGCTGTTAAGCATTTGCTTGTAGCTCTTGCCTGCTTGCTTGGGCAAGGTGGCACTCCACTGGCGTTCCAACCGCTGGCGCGCATCAACGCTTTCCACCGATTGGTAGCCGGGTAAGCGATGGGGCAAGACCCCCATGTCGCGGCAGCCCTGGCTATTGGCTTCCAGGCCAACATAAGCGAGGCGCTCGTAGTGATCGGTAAGCAGCGCTAGATTGGTTAGGGCATTCAGCACCTGTTCGCCACTCTCCCCGCGTGCGGCCATCGGCCCGTAAATAATCAGGGCGTTCTGGCTTTCCACCAAAAGTTTGGCCGCGGCATCGACTGCCGCTACATCCGTGCCACAGAAGTTGGTCAGCGCCTCGGCATTCGCCTCGGCGACCCACTGTTGCAAATCGGCTGGTTTTTCACTGCTGAGCGCCAAGGCGGCCTTGGTAAGTCCATTCAACAGGGTGACTTCGGTGCCGGGCTTATAGCTCAAGTAAGGCCCATTGTAGCGTGTCAATTCAATCTTACGCGGGTGAGCAATGATCAGTTTGGCTTTGCCTCGGCGCACGGCACGCTTGAGGTGCAGATCCAAAACCGGTAGCTCTTCGCTGGGGTCCACGCCAAAGAGGAAAATGGTATCTACTTTGGGATTCGGCCCATATTGGGGTTTCATCACTTCCGTCAACGCTGGCAACCCTGTGGGCAGCGCCGCCACATCGGCACCGTCGCGGTGGTCAATGTTATTGGTGCCAATGACTTCGCGCATAAAGCGTTGCAACAGGTAGTTGCTCTCGTTGGCGAGTTTGGCGCTGCCGATACCGCCAATTGCATTCGCTCCGTGGGCACTCTTGATCGCACCTAACTTTTCGGCGACAAGTTGCAGCGCTTCGGACCAGGTCGCGCCAACCAATTCACCATCTTTACGGATCAGCGGCATAGTCAACCGATCGGCATGGTTTACCCAAGCGTGGGCAAAGCGGCCCTTATCACAAAGCCACTGATCGTTCACGGCCATGTTTTCGCGGCCAACGACACGACGCAGTTGGTGGGTACGGCTGTCAAGGCGCAAGTTACACCCAACCGAGCAGTGATTACAAACGCTGGGTGTGCGTTCAATTTCCCAGGGGCGATAGCTAAAGCGGGAAACCCGATTGGTCAGTGCGCCCACAGGACAGATATCAATAATGTTGCCGCCGGTCTTGGCGTCAACAGGCTGGCCTTCTTGGATGTCGATGATGGTGCTGCCGCCCCGTTCGAAGAGCGCCAACTGGGGCTTGTCTTCCCATTCTTCCAAGTAGCGAATACAGCGCCAGCAGACGACACAGCGTTCCTGATCCAGGACAATCGTATCCGAGATCATATGTTGCTTCTGCTTGTGGCGTTTGGCTTCCACCAACTGGCTAATGCCAGGCCCATAGCGCATGGTCTGGTCTTGGAGTGGACATTCGCCACCTTTATCGCAGATGGGGCAATCCAATGGGTGATTGAGCAGGATGAAGGCCAAGTTGGCTTCTTGCGTCGCCTTGACTTGGGGTGTGTCGGTGCGCACCACCATGCCCTCTGCAACAGGCACCGAGCAGGCCGTCTGCAACATGGGGCCCCGCGGACCACTGATTTCGACCAAACACATGCGACAGCATGCCACTGGGTCTAATTTAGGATGACTACAAAAAACCGGAATCTCAATATTCAGCTTTTCCGCAGCATCAACTACCAATGTCCCCTTGGGCACAGAGACGGGACGATCATTGATCGTCAGATTAACTAATTCAGTCATGAATCAACTACCTCTCGGTAAAACTTCGTTCAAGTCGTTGGGCAGTTTGGAAATGCCTGTGGCGAAATAACTTCGTCACGCGATCGGTTTTACGGGACTTCATCTTTGCTCCGCAAGGGGCGGGGCGGCCTTGGTTTCGCCTAGCGAAAAAAGCACTCCGTCCCTTGCGGGTTAGCGGCTTAATCGTCTGCTGCCACCATAGTATCGCGATTGAGCGGCGACTCACCAACTGGTTTCAAAGTACTGCTGGTCAATTTGCTGGGCTGGCCTACATCCGGTCGATAGATCGGGCGGATCGGCAGCACAGGGCCTTCACTATCAGGATTGGTTTTCTCGATCAAATTGATAAATTCGCCCCGGAACTTTGCCAAGTTGCTCTGTAGGCCCCAAACCGCCGCGTCCCCAAAGACGCAGAAGGTCTTGCGTTCGATGAATTTGGTGATGTGCTCCATCAATTCCAAATCTTGCTGGCGCCCTTCACCGGCTTCAATGCGTTCGAGAATGGTTTCCAACCAGCCCGTTCCCTCGCGGCAAGGTGTACATTTACCACAGCTCTCTTCGCGATAGAAGGCCAGGGTGCGGCGCGCCACCTCGACCATGGAGGCCCGCTCATCGATGACAAAGATCCCTGCCGAACCGAGTAGTGAACCCGCGGCTTGGACATCTTCAAAGGAGAGCTTGGTGTCTAACTTGTCGGGCGTCAGGAGCTTCATCGAGATCCCACCCGGGCAGATCGCCTTGATCGGCGTTTGATCATCTTGCGGGCCGCCGCCATATTGGTAGATCAACTCTTGCAGCGTTGTCCCGTGGGGCAATTCATAGAGTCCAGGGCGTTTGACATTACCGCTCAGGCAGAAAATGCGCATGCCCGCGCTCTGTTCGGTGCCAAGCTTCTTGTACCACTCAACGCCGTTACGCATAATGTGGGGAATATTGCTAATCGACTCGGCATTGTTCACAATGGTCGGCTTGGCGTAAAGCCCTTCCACGGCAGGGAAGGGCGGCTTCATGCGGGGGTGACCGCGGTAGCCTTCCAAGCTGCTGAGCAGGGCAGTCTCTTCGCCACATTCATAGGCACCCGCGCCGCGGTGAATGACTAGCTCTAGCTTCTTCCCCGTGCCAAAAATATTGTCGCCTAAAAAGCCCTTGGCTTTGGCCTCTTTAAGGGCACCCACCAAGCGGGTGTAGCCGAAGTAGTATTCGCCGCGAATATAGACAAAAGCGCGCTCGGCTTGAATGGCAAAGGCGCTAATCACAATCCCTTCGATCAACTGATGGGGATCGTATTCCATAATGATACGATCTTTGAAGGTGCCCGGCTCCGACTCATCGGCATTGACGACCAGATAGTGGGGCATGGCTGGGGCCAAAAAGCCCCACTTGGTGCCTGTGGGGAAACCCGCACCACCGCGGCCACGAAGACCGCTGTTTTTGACTTGGTCGATCACTTCTGCCGGTTGCATGGTAGTGAGGACGCGCCGGGCCGTCTCGTAGCCGCCATCGGCCATATAGCTTTCGATAGTGTGGCTATTTTCCTTGCCCACACGCCCCGTGAGGAAGCGCTCGGCCATGCCACCAACGGTATAAGGACCAGCGGCCTTGCCTTCGCCTTTGGGATCACCTTTGGCGGTCCAGCGTTCGAGGGTGGTGAAGCCTTTGCCACTCTTAATGACTTTGAGGAAGAGATCAACGTCACTTTCGCTGCTCATTTCTTCAAAGTAGCGGGCTTGGCCGCTCTTGCGCTCGGTGACAGAGACCATGGGCGCTGTCCCGCAGGAACCAAGACACTCCATGTGGTCGAGGGTAAATTTACCATCTTCCGTCGTGTGGCCGTGGTGGATCCCCAATTTCTCTTCGAGATGATGCATGCACTTATTGGCACCCCGCAACATACAGGGTACATTGGTACAGACCTCAACGTGGTATTCACCCTTGGGCTCTTCGTGGAACATGTTGTAAAAGCCAACCACCGCGCCGACTTCGGCTGGCTCGATATCGAGCATAACGGCTAGTTCGTTCTGCGCGTCAACCGGGCAATAGCCAAACTCGCGTTGAATGACATAAAGCGCGGGCAAAACCGCTGAGCGCTGCCGCCCGGCAGGATAAAGATCCATCCACTTTTTGATTTCAGTACGTACAGAGTCTGATAGCATCATAATTTCTATTCCCCAAGATAGAACGCTGATCTGGCGGATTGGGCTGATCTTTACGAATTCTTCTTTAAGTTCTTCTTATTACTGTTGCTGTCGTACCGCCGCTCAAATTTCGGTTCAGGTCCAAAATTGAAGACAAAGCCAACTTCACAGGTCGTCGTAGTAAACTTAAATGCGCACTTGTTGTTCGACGTGTAACCGGCTTTTCTGTAGCTCGTAGACAAAGGCGTTTTCGTAGACTTTCTCTAGGAAACCATAACCGAGACTATTATATACTGTGTAGAAAGCGCCAATGATAAGTTCAGTCAGCGCTTTATGTTCTAAGCTCACCGGGGGAGTCCTAAAAAATTTGCGAAAATCTGCTTTATCAGCCTGATCCGCGTTCTATGCGCTTATCTGTCTACTTCACCCAGCACGATATCAATCGAGCCGATATTTGTCACAATATCCGATAACATGTGCCCTTTGCTCATGTGGCTAACTGCATAGAGATTGTTGAAGCTGGGGCCATGTACATGGAGCCGATAGGGTATGCCAGAACCATCGCTATAGAGGAAGAAGCCCAACTCACCTTTGCTGGCTTCAATGCCGTGATAGAACATCCCCGGTGCGACGCGGAAGCCTTCGGTCACGAGTTTAAAGTGATGGATCAGCGCTTCCATGCTCACATCTAATTCGGCTCGCGGTGGCAAGCTGACTTTGCGCTCATCACTCTTATAGTCGCCGTCGGGTAGATTCGCGATGGCCTGTTCGAGAATGCGGACGCTCTGGCGTAATTCTTCCATGCGGAGCAGATAGCGACCATAGCTATCACCGGCATTGGTCACAGGAACTTTGAAGTCGTAATTTTCATAACCGCTGTAGGGTGCATCGCGGCGTAGATCCCAATCGACGCCGCTCCCACGCAGCATCGGGCCGGTCAGCCCCATGTTGATGGCATCTTCGCGGCTGATATAGCCGATGCCTTCAAGCCGTTCGCGCCAGAGGGGACCGCTGGTGAGCATCGCTTCGTATTCGTCAAACTGTTTGGGCAATAATTTGACGAGATCTTTCAAGTTATCCAGGAAAGCGGGCGGTAGATCTTTCCAGACCCCACCAACCCGAATATAGCTAACCGTTAGACGTGCGCCACAGACAATCTCAAAGAGATCCAAAATCCGCTCGCGTTCGCGCGTGGCGTACATGAGCAAACTCATGCCCGTCCCTGAAACGTCGAGTACGTGTGTCGAGAGCCAGAAGAGATGGGACGAGATCCGCTGTAATTCGCTCATGATCACCCGGATCACCTGCGCCCGCTGGGGAATCTCGAGGCCCAGCATTTTCTCTACCGCCAGCACATAACCAAGGTTATTGTTCATGCCGGACAGGTAGTCCATGCGATCGGTGTAATAGACAAAATCTTTGTAGCGCTTGCTTTCCCCGGTCTTTTCAAAACCGCTATGGAGATAGCCAAGATCGGGATCGACATTGACGACCGTTTCACCATCCAACTCAACCACTAAGCGCAAAACGCCGTGGGTGCTGGGGTGATGAGGCCCCATGTTGATGATCATGTTTTCCCGGTTCATCCCTGGCGGCAGCTTGGGGGCAATACTTTCGGCAGGCAAAATTTGTTTGCCGAGCGTGGCAAATTCTGGATCGCCCCAAGTCATGGTAAAGGGAACTTCTTCGCCCCCAATCGGAATCTCTTTGCGCAGGGGATGGTAGGTCCAGTGTTCGGGCATGAGAATCCGGCGTGGATCGGGATGGCCTTTAAAGGTAACCCCGAGGAGATCGTTGGCTTCCCGCTCGGGCCAGTTGGCTCCTTGGAAAAGGGGAGTTAGGCTGGGGACGGCTGGGTTGTTACCCCCAGGGGCGGGACAAACCAGCATCAGATGTTTCTTCTGCTTGTACGAGCGCAGTTGATAGAATGTGTGAAAACGCTCTGTACCCGCGGCAATGGGTAGTTTTGACCGGTCAACCGCGGTTACATCGAGTAGTGCTTCATAAGCCAGAGCCGGGTCGGTCTTGATAAAATTGGCGACCTCTACCAATCGATTGGCGCTGACATAAACAATCTGTTGTCCATTATGTTCACCGGCTGCCAAAATATCTTCCCCAAAGCGTTCTACAAGACGCTTGGTATCCTCGGTCTCTCCGCTCGGGAGGGGTGCAACCGCAGGGATGGAAGGATCATTGAGACCAGGCAAGGTTTCATATGGTCGATGAACTGGAGAAACATTTAACATGGCGCGCTCCAAACTATTCGCCTATTGATTACATCATTCGTGTTACGTGTTGCGTATGCTGGACGAGCATCGCTGTCCAACAGGAAATGTAGAAGAGACTTGAAGCTCATCGTGGCTTTATCGTGGCTTTGTGGTGTCCACAATCGCCAGCCTAGCATTGGGTCCGTTACGCTCGATGCCGCACTTCCAGAGAATCAATCTGGCCGGGTGCTGTGATGACCTCAATTTGTCGGTATTTGGCAAAGGTCTCTTTGCCCTGCTTTTCACGCAACTTGTCAAGCGCATACAGGAGTGCTTCGGGGCGGGGCGGGCAGCCAGGGACGTAGACATCGACTGGAATAATCTTGTCGACGCCTTGGATAATGGCATAATTGTTAAACGGGCCACCTGCGCTTGCACAAATGCCCATGGCAATCACCCATTTGGGCTCCGTCATTTGGTCGTGTAGCCGCTTGATGACGGGGGCCATTTTGTTGCTGACCCGTCCAGAAACAATCATTAAATCGGCCTGGCGTGGACTGGCCCGAAAGAGTTCAGAGCCAAACCGGGCAATATCATGACGCGCTGTACCCGTTGCAATCATTTCGATCGCGCAGCAAGCTAGACCAAAGAGTAATGGCCAAGTGCTATTTTGCCGACCCCAGTTCACCAACTTCTCTAGTTGGGTAGTCAAAATTCCTTCAGGTAATCGTTCTTCAAGGCCCATCAGCTCACCTTATATACTCACATCTACTGAATCTGCACTCAATTGTAAAGACTAGGGTCGCCCCTAGTGATGGATCTACTTATGCTTGGTTGCCTACGAAAGCTCGCGTTAGTCCCAATCCAAGGCACCTTTTCGCCATTCGTATAGCAAGCCGATAATGAGAACAAAGAGGAAAAAGCCCATGGGCAATAGAACAAAAGCCATGGAATAATTGTCGCGCAGTGTGCGCATAACGGCTGCCCAAGGGTAGAGAAAGATGACTTCAATGTCGAACAAAATGAAGAGCATGGCAACCAAATAATACTTAATGGGAAACCGCCGGCGTGCATCCATAAAAGGGATGATACCGGACTCATAGGGCTGTAACTTTTGGGGGTTGTCGCGGCGGGGGCCCAAAAGGGCAGGCACGAGTACGGCAACCGCCCCGACAAAGGTTGCAATCAAAATTAAAATGAGTAATGGAAAATATTCAATCGCCACAGACGCTTCCTCCGATTGAGGCTGTACAGTGTGTGCTATGACCAACCTGTTGCGTTGACAATGGCCTCTACACTGTGCGGGTTAAAACCACTTTGACCTACTATGCTAGAAACAACGCTAGATCGACAGAACCATGGAGCGCCTACCCGGAACTACGTTGTCGGTGCTGTTGGCGCATAGGTTGGGGCTTTGCATCTGAATGCCAAGATAAATGCTATTCATGGCGCTATGTTTGTTGGCGTTCAAAAACCAGCTGGATGAACGGGAAAGAAGTAATGCAAAAGGCCAACAAAACATTGACTCAACAGCGCTAACATATTCTGTTAACCGGTTGAGTCAGCCTTTATAGAAACAACTATATTTTTTGCAACTACGCACAAATGTGGGTTGATTCTAACACGGGCAAGTAGGCGTGTCAACTTTGCTTATAACATTGTGAAAAATCGAACATTGCCGTTTTCCTCGCCTTTCTCAGCGATTGGCAAGCTGTACTTTCTCTTGGTATCATTGGCAGCTAGTAACAAAATTGAGTTTGTATTTTATGATCTGTTGCCGCGCGAATTTTTCCATTGCCCAGGTCGTATGCTACCATACATTAGCATTTGTTCAATTCTACACAAATGGAAATGTTGATCAACCAATCGTATGCATGAGCCCTTGGTTCCAGAGCGCGCGCACCTAATGGGTAAGCTGAGCTTGTACATTTGCCGTAACACAAGCACCAATAAAGCGTACGCCTAAAGCTGCGTTTGAACAACAGCGGTTCTGTATTCTATCTATGTGTACTGCCTTAGGAGTCTGGTAATGCTCACTCAGTATGGCTTTATTCTCATCCTTAGCGTCTTTGCCTTTATTCTCCCTGGCGTCGCGGTTGCGCTCGGTTGGATCTTGGGCCCCAAACGGCCCGATCCCATCAAAACAGCCACCTATGAAAGCGGTGTCGAGACGATTGGTGATACTTGGGTACAGTTTCGTGCTCAATATTATTTGATTGGGTTGATCTTCTTGATCTTCGACGTTGAGGTCATCTTCCTCTTCCCCATTGCCCTTGCTTATAGCCAACTATCGCTCTTTGCGGTGGTCGCGACCATCACCTTTGTCCTGATTCTTTTGCTCGGTTTATTCTTAGAATGGCGCAAGGGTGCATTGGAGTGGGACTAAGGGGCCGTGTGGCACGTAGCCTTCTCCGCATTTCAAAGCTTACTTAATTCGATTGTCTAACAAAATCTGGCTGTTCGGCCATGATTGGAACTCAGTAAATACATTTGGTGGAGACGATAACCATGGAGCAATGGAGTGAAGGCCTATCCAACCTTTTGAGTGGATTGGGTTTACCCGAAGCCGCGGCGGTCATTATTGCGCTCGCCGTGGGTGCCCTCGTGCTGGCAAGCGTCGGGCCGGTCTTAGCCTTACTTTTGATCTGGATTACCCGCAAAGTCATTAGTCGACTCCAAGATCGCATTGGCCCTAATCGTGTCGGCCCTTATGGTCTATTCCAAACCGTAGCGGATGCTGCGAAGTTGTTGACAAAAGAAGATATTCGCCCGGCTAATGCCGACTTTCTCGCCTATGTTTTGGCGCCTCTTCTGTCGGTCTTTGGCGTAGTTTTGACCTTGGCCGTCGTGGCAATTGCGCCTGGTTGGATTGGGGTAGACCTCAATATTGGCGTGCTCTATTTGGTGGCCTTGGGTTCGATTGGGATCATGGCGGCCCTCATGGCTGGCTGGAGTAGCAATAACAAATATGCCTTGTTGGCTGGCTTCCGCGTGGTTGCGCAATTATTAAGCTATGAAATCCCTATGGTATTGGCTATGTTGGCGCCTGTGCTATGGGTTGGCAGTATGCGGCTCGGTCTGATCACCGAGGCGCAATCGCTCAATATCTTCGGGTTTAATTTGGGGGTCGGTTGGTTCGTCATTTTGATGCCGGGGATGGCGCTCATTTATTTAATTAGCGCACTGGCCGAGAGCGAACAGACTCCTTTTGACCTCTTAGAAGCTGAATCTGAGTTGATTGCTGGTTTTCATATTGAGTATTCTGGCATGAAGTTTGCCATGTTCTTCCTCGCCCAATTTCTAAATACCTTTTTCCTCGGGGCGATTGCGGTGATGCTTTTCTTTGGCGGTTGGCAAGGTCCCTTTGTTGATCAAGTGCCAGCGCTGGGCGTGGTTTACTTCCTGATTAAAGCCTTTGCTTTCTATACCCTTGTTATGTGGATCAAGGGAACCTTTCCCCGCGTGCGGGTGGACCAAATGATGTCCTTTGCCTGGAAGGTGTTGGTGCCGTTGGTCTTAGCACTGATTCTCTGGCAGATGTTGGCCATGAAGCTCTTTGGCCCTGTGTGGCTGCAATATGTGGCGGTTTTGGTGGGTAATTTGGTCGTGATTGGTGTGGTTGTGAATATTCTCACCAACTATTTCAAACAAGAACAGATGCGCACCAAGCGTGCCTTTGCACCGAAGTCTCTCATTGGCACCATGCAACCGGCGTCTGGGGACTAACTTGTAGGGTAAGTAACCAGCGGCTGTACGTGTAGACAGCCTTTTTATCAGATCTGGAAAGCAAGTGGATCCATGGTAGAACAGTTAACTCAGTTAATTGAACAATTAATGGCACAGACTGCGCCAACCATACCTACAATTCAGCAGGTAGTCTTTGTGGGCTTGGCCTTGTCTGCTGCGCTCTGTGCGCTGATGGTTGTGTTAGCACGCAACCTCTTCCACAGTGCATTGGCCTTGGTCGGCACGCTCTTTGCTGTGGCTGGTATTTATGCCATGCTCGAGGCGGAATTTTTGGCCGTTAGCCAAGTGCTGGTTTATGTCGGCGCAATTTCCACGTTGATCACCTTTGCGATTATGTTGACACGTGGCATGATGTTTGGCAGCACCTCGCCCCTAAACCGGCAAGCTGGCACAGCGACCATGATTATCTCCTTGCTCTTTGTGGTTTTGGCTGGTTTGGTGGCCTCGATGCCCTGGCCCAATGCCGCTGTTGATCTAAGTACCCTCTCCTGGGGTGTTTTTTCGGATCGCGGTACCGGAGAAGCTATGATTGCTTCTTTGGGCCAAATGTTTGTGACCACCTATTTGGTGCCCTTTGAATTGATGGCGGTTCTCTTGCTGGTGGCTCTGGCCGGCGCCATCTTGTTAGCACGTGACCGGGAATAAGGTTCACGTATCAATATGATTCAGGCTTTCATCAGGGAGAGTGGGGATTAAGACGATATGGTTCCTCTGAGTTGGTATCTTATACTAGCCGCCTTTATTTTCTGTTGCGGTCTGCTAGCGGCACTTTCGCGCCGCAATGCAGTTGCTGTGCTGATGGGTATCGAGTTAATGTTGAATGCAGTTAACATCAACTTAGCGGCTTTTTGGCGCTATGGTGAGACGGCGGCCCAGCTAGAAGGGTTGCTTTTTGCCCTGTTCGTCATCGCGATTGCCGCTGCCGAAGCCGCGGTTGGTTTGGCGCTCATTATCTCCGTCTATCGCAGCCGCAAGACGGTGAATTTGGACGAATTGAATCTGTTAAAGGGCTAATCTCGGCTACTGTGGTGCAACTGCAGCAATGGACAAGGTAGTTTGATTGGAGAATGCCAAAACAGACGTTGACAGGCACGTTGGAGGAGCAATGTGAATTTCTCTACCAACTTGCGCAAGACAAAATGAGTCAAGGCAACTATACTGGTGCCGTGCATGCGCTCCAAGAGATTGTGAAGTATGCGCCTGATTTTCGCGATGCAAAGGCTTTACTTGCAGAAACAAAGCAAAAGAAAGCCGAACATCAGCGTTTGTTGCTAGGGGCGCTGGCCGGAGCAGCAGTTTTTGTCGGTGTCGGTACCGTGTTGCAATTAGGCAATGACTGGCTTTTTTTGCTCTTTGCCGTGATCGGTGCCTTGCTCGGGTATGGGATTACCAATCTATTTGAAATACGAAAACGCCGTTAAAAGTTACGCATCGTTTTTCAAAAGCTGTTAGACCATCGGTTGCATGGCAGCCGACCGAAAAGATTTTGGGCTACATATACTTATCTAAGTCACCAGAGGGTGATTAGGTCATGACAAATGAGGTTTGCTCATGGATGGATTTCTTAATTTAGCCTGGCTGGTTCCTGTTCCACCCTTTTTAGCGTTTTTAGCCATTGTGCTTTTTCTCAATCCGAACAAGACGGTCAGCGCCATGGTTGCGATTAGTGGCGTTATTACCAGCTTGTTACTGAGCTGGCCGATTGCCTTCACTGCTTTTTTTGCAGAGAATTTTGGTGAACATCCGGTTGAAAACCAGCTCTTTTCCATTCCAACAGGAACAAGCGCTATTTCGGTGGGCTATCAGGTCGATCCGGCTAATGCACTGATGTTGTTTATGTCATCCTTTTTGTTGGTGATGATTTTCGTGTATGCCAGTGGCTACATGACTTTCCCGCATCACTTAAAGCCGGCTGACTACCCAGAGGCCTATCGCCAAGGTAAAGATCCACGCTATAGCCGCTTTATGGCCTACATTAGCCTCTTTGCCACGGGGATGCTGGGGTTGGTGGTCTCCAATTCGTTGCTAACCTTCTTCATCTTCTGGGAAGTGATGGGCCTCTGTAGCTATCTGCTCATTGGTTTCTGGTATGAAAAGAAGTCTGCGCAGGGAGCCTCAATTAAGGCCTTTATGACCACCCGTATCGGTGATGTCATTATGTTATTGGGCATTATGTTCCTCTATATTCATAGTGAACCCAGTAGCTTGATGTTCCGTGACATCCTCAATCCAGAGAACCTTCGTCGCTTAGCCGAGTTAACCGTTACGGTTCCGCTGATCAATCAGACCATGCCGTGGGTTGCCGCGATTGCTCTCCTGATTTTCTTTGGGACGGTTGGTAAGAGTGCTCAGTTTCCGTTGCATGTGTGGTTGCCCGATGCCATGGAAGGCCCAACCCCTGTCAGCGCCATGATTCATGCCGCGACGATGGTTTCGGCGGGTGTCTTCTTGTTGGTACGGATGTTCCCCCTCTTCTATGTAGCGGGTGAGGCTTCCCCAGGGACGATGACTTTTGTCGCCTTTATTGGGGCCTTTACCGCGATCTTTGCCTCAACCATTGCTGTGGCGCAGTGGGATATTAAGCGGGTGTTGGCCTACTCCACCATTAGCCAGTTGGGCTTTATGGTCGCCGCGATTGGGATTGGGGCATATGTTGCGGCGATTTTCCATCTGATTACCCATGCCTTCTTCAAGGCACTGCTCTTCTTGGGTTCTGGTAGTGTGATTCATGGGGTAGAACATGGTCTGCACCATGTGCATGAAAAGGCTGGTCACGGTCATGATGCCCATGGGCACGACGCGCATGGGGACGACCACCATGGGGAGGATGCCCACAGCAAGCGCACGTTGATCCCGCGCCCCGATGGCGCGTTGGATCCCGAAGATCCCCAAGATATGCGCAATATGGGTGGCTTGTTGACCCGCATGCCGCGTACGGCCTATACCTTTATTATCGGTGGCTTGGCCTTGAGTGGTTTCCCATTGATTACGGCAGGTTTCTGGTCCAAGGATGAAATCTTAGCCAGTGCTTGGTATGGTGGCAACACGGTGGTCTTCTGGACCTTAGCCATTGCGGCTTTCTTGACCGCTTTCTATACCATGCGGCAAATTGCCCTTTCTTTCTTGGGTACACCGCGCACCGAAATGGCTGCTCATGCCCCAGAGAGCGTGCCGGCTATGACCATTCCCCTTATCCTGATTTCGCCCTTTGCGATTGTCCTTGGCTGGTTCGGTATCCCTGGCTGGTTTGGGATTACCAACTGGATTGAGCACTTCCTCGAGCCTTATGTCGAGTATTTGGAATTTTATTCGCTACATCCCCAATTCAATCTGGTCCCGTTGGCGGTATCTGTTGTGGTTGCCTTAGGTGGCCTCTTGGTCGGTTATGTGGTCTACGGGAAAGGGCTCAAGGAAGGCCAAGTCGATCCGCTCCGCAACGTGTTGGGGCCACTCTGGTTGGTGTTGCATAATAAGTATTACATTGACGAATTGTATAAGAATACGATCGTGGCTTTTTCCAATGGCCTCTCCAAGTTCCTCTACTGGTTCGATGACCTATGGGTGATTGACCCCATTGTGAATGCGATCGGGACCATTGGTGTACGTATCTCCTATTTCTTGGCCGCTTTTGACCGGATCGTCGTCGATGGGTTGGTAAACTTGTTGGGTTCTATCTCGGATGGTGCTGGTCGTATCTTGCGCAATACCCAAGATGGTCAGATTCAGGTCTATTTAATGGTCTTGGCGGTTTCGGTGACAGTTTGGCTGTTGCTCAAGGCGCTACCCATCTTCTTGACCTTGGTCTAATGGCGTCTGGTGGACTGTTGTGGGAGTTACGCTTTTGGATAAAACCTGTCTGGTCTCCAAAACCAGGCAGGTCTCGAGTAGCGTCTATCCGTTAGGTAACTTCTAAAAGATAAAACGGTAGATTGGTAGTGAGGCAAACGGAACACACTTTCTCTTTGCTTACTACTTTCGGCATGCAAAACTTTTTGTAAAAATTTACTTTTCAGACTGAATTCCAAAAGTAAGGCTCTGCGGAGGGAAAATTCATGGAATTCCTAAATTCATGGTTGTTGATACTGATTCTGTTTTGGCCTGGGGTTGCTGCTCTGCTGGTCCTGACGAGCAACAATGAACGGGCTATCAAATGGGGCTCGATCTTTGCTAGTCTGCTTCCCCTGGGCCTGAGCATTTACATGCTCTTTGCCTTTGATTTTTCGGCAACAGGGATGCAGTTCGAGGTGCGCTTCCCGTGGATCGAAGCGCTCAATGCTAGCTTCCACTTAGGCGTGGATGGCTTGAGTGTGCCCCTGATTTTCCTAACCGCTTTGCTCTCAACGTTGAGCATCTACTACAGCGCAGGAACAATCCGCACTCGTGTCAAAGAGTATTTTATCATGTTCCATTTGCTGGAATTGAGCATGTTCGGCGTCTTTATGGCGTTAGATTATGTGCTTTTCTATGTCTTCTGGGAAATCAGCCTAGTGCCAATGTATCTGTTGATTGGCATTTGGGGCGGTGCAAATCGCAGTTATGCTTCGATCAAATTCTTTATCTACACGTTGATCGGCTCTGTCGCCATGTTGTTGGCGATTCTAGGCACCTACTTTGCGACGGGCACCTTCAATATTCTCGAAGCGGCTGCCTTGCGTCCCTTCCAGGATCTGCCAGCTTCTGATGCCCTGCTCTTTACTAGCTTAGCCTTCTGGGGCTTTTTCTTGGGCTTTGCCTTCAAAGTGCCAAGCTTCCCCTTTCACACTTGGCTACCTGATGCCCATACCGAAGCGCCAACGGCCGGTAGCGTGATTCTGGCCGGTGTATTGCTGAAGCTGGGGGCCTATGGCTTCTTGCGCATTATCTTGCCCACCTATCCAACGGCTAGCCAATACTGGGCCATGTGGATTGTTGCCTTGGGGGCAATCGCGATTGTCTATGGCGCGTTTATCTGTGTTGCCCAAACCGATCTCAAGCGTTTAATTGCCTATAGCTCGGTTTCGCACATGGGCTATGTAATGTTGGGCATTGGTGCGGCGGCTCAAGTCATTACGCCAGAAGGCATGCGCCAGGCCGCGGAAGTGTTCCACCTTTCCGAAGAAGCCTTGCGCGATAGCGCGGCGATGGCGATCAATGGCGCGACCTTGCAAATGTTTAACCATGGGATTATCACGGGGGCGCTCTTCCTTTTGGTGGGTGTCATTTATGAACGTGCCCACACCCGTGAACTGGCAAAATTTGGCGGTCTCAGCTCCAAGACTCCATACTTCTATGCACTGATGTTGGTTGCAGGCTTTGCGAGCTTGGGCCTCCCAGGGTTAGCGGGCTTCTGGGCCGAATTCTTCACCTTCCGCGGTGCCTTCGCGATTGTGCCCTATTGGGCCGCCTTTGGTACCATCGGCATTGTGATGACGGCGGTCTATATCTTGTGGCGTATTATCCAGAATGTCTTCTTGGGCGAGTATGATGCCCACAAGGTGCATCACTGGACAACTGCCCAAGGGGAAGATGCTGATGGCCCAACCGATATGGTAGCTTTTGAAAAGCTCACCCTATGGCCGTTGATCATCGGTATGTTCATCCTGGGCATCTACCCGACGCTCGTTTTAAACTATTTCAACGGCGCAGCCGTGCAGTTGATCGAGTTTATTCACGGTATTCTGTAATTTAGTAGCTGGGTAAATAGGTAGCGAAGGCAAGCGAACTCATGCCTATTTACCGCCTACTTTCACGAAAACAAGGGGGGCGACCTTGAGCGAAGTAACCGTTGGTTCACTTGGGTCGATATTGCCGGAAATCATTCTACTCATCGGTGGATTGCTCATTTTAGTCCTGGACACCACCTTAAACAATAAGAATGATTCAGGCCGTGGCTACATGGCGATTACGGTGCTGTTTCTGTTTGTTGGCCTTGTGGGGGTAATCTCCCAGTTTGGCCGCTTTTCTGCCACCGGGTTTACGCCAGAGCCCTTCACAGCACTGACTGTGATCGATGTCGATCCATTTGGCCTTTTTGTCAAAATTACCATTTATACCGCTATGTTGATTGTCGCTGTATCGGGCGGCGGTTTCATGAATCAGCGGATTGCCGGGAAGGGCGAATTTTGGTCACTTTTCCTGTTTGTGACCATGGCAATGAGCTTTGCTGTTAGTGCCAATAATTTGCTGTTGATCTTTTTGGCCATCGAAGCCCTTTCCATTATCAGTTATATATTGGTAGGCATTGTACGCACCGATAAGCGAAGTACCGAAGCCGGGGTGAAGTATTTTCTCTATGGCTCGGTGGCTTCCTCCATTATGCTCTACGGCCTAAGCCTCTTGTATGGCGCTTCTGGCTCCTTGAATCTACAGGCGATTGGTCAAGCGTTTGCGGCCAATGAAGCATTGGAACCAGTGGCATTGGTTTCGACCTTGTTAGTCTTGGTGGGGCTTGGGTTCAAAACCAGTCTTGCCCCTTTCTATCAATGGGCACCAGATACCTACGATGGCGCGCCGACGCCGATTACGGCCTATTTGTCAACGGCTTCCAAAGCGGTGGGTTTTGCTGTATTGGCCCGCGTCTTTATTGTCGGGTTTGCCGCGAATCGGGCCGACTGGGTGCCGATTTTGGCTGGTCTGAGTATCTTCACCATGAGTGTGGGTAACCTGATCGCACTGCGCCAAACCAATGTGAAACGTATGTTGGCCTATAGCTCCGTTGCACAGGCTGGCTATATTCTCATGGGCTTGGTCGCGGTTGTTTCGAGCACCCAAGGGGATTTGGCAACGCTGACCAATAACGGGCTCAACGGCGTCTTGATCTATCTCTTCGCCTATCTCTTCACCAATGTAGGTGCCTTCATGGTGGTGATGGCGGTTGAGGAAGATGCGGGCAGCACGGAGATCGACAAGTTTGACAATCTCTTCCAACGCTCGCCGTCATTGGCTTTGTCGATGCTCTTCTTTATGCTGAGCCTCACCGGTATTCCGCTGACCGGTGGCTTTATCGGTAAATTCTATGTCTTTGGCGCGGCCATCCAACACCAATATTTCTGGTTAGCCGCGGTTGCGACCATTAACGCCGCAATTGCCGCCTACTACTATTTGAATGTGGTACGTGCCATGTTCTTCACCACGAGTGAAGGCCAGAAGCCACTGTCGATTAGTATTCCGGTGCAATTGGCGCTGACGATTTGTGTTGTTGCCACCTTCTGGATCGGTGTCTATCCACCCAATGTCATCGATTGGGCTGACAATGCTTCACGTCAGTTGTTGGCGCTTGTTTTCTAACCTCTGCTGACCTAACTTGCAGGATCGCTGCTACGCTTCGTCGCCTCTTCGGATAAAGATAAGCAGCGATCTGTGTCAGGTCACCCCCTATTTTGTTAGTTGTAAAATTGCGTAACAACGCTCACAACGTCAAGGTCGTGCTCCATCATAGACCTTGACGTTTATTTTTGTCCTAGCGAGCTGCTACTTACCTATGATTGGCATGCCTAACGTTGTTGAAGTAACCATGCATAAGGTATAATTGTCACCTGTGAACGATATGTTGCTTCTCTGCCAACGCGTTCTATCGCGCTATGGTGCTGCCCTCACGCAAAGCCGGTGGACGCCTTTTGTTGGCTTACTCCTGCTCTTCCTATTATTTCTCCTGCCAACTTGGGTTTGGGCACAGGGTGGCACAATTCCCACGCGCAATGCCGTGGTGAGTGTCGCGGTGATGCCTGGCGCGCCCGACAAGGTGCTTGCCGGCACGTTGAATGCACCCGATCCGCCCAGTGTCTATCGCACGGCAAATGGTGGGATGGACTGGTTGCCAGCGACGAGTGGTCTGTTAGAAAATATTAGTATTGCTGGCCTAGCCTTTGATCCCCAGAATCCACGGCTGGTGCTCGCGGGTGATGGTGGCTTTGGTAATCTCTTCCGTAGCCGCGATGGGGGCGACACTTGGGAAGAGCTAGCTAACTTTCGCCCGCTCCTTTCAGAAAACAGTGCCGTGGGCGAATTGTATGCCGATGTGGAAAATGGCAAGAGCGTTTTCTACGTCTGTACCCGGTTTGATGGCGTTTTTCGGAGCACCGATAGTGGCGACACCTGGGAAAAGCTAGATGGCGGCTTGGTTGGCGAGGCGCGGCGTGTGCGCGAACTAGTCCAAGTGGGCGATGTGCTCTATGCGGGTACCCATCTTGGTATCTATCGTCTGCCTGCCGGTGCCACCCAATGGGAGGCGGTGGCGGGTTTCCCGAATAATATTATTGTCTTTAGCCTCACCGTTGAACAGAGCATCATCTATGCTGGCACGGGGAATGGGCTCTACCAAAGTATCGACGGCCTAACCTGGGCGCGGATCAACGGTTTTCCTAACACGGTTGTCTATGATGTCGTCACCACGGGCCGATTGGTGGTGGCTGCTACGGAAAATGGTTTATGGACCGGGAGTGGTGAAAGTTGGCAATTGGCAACCCTCAATGGTGTCCCTTATGATGGGGTTGTCTATGCCGTGGCCAACACGCCCAAGGCACCGCGTACGATCTATGCTGGTACGGTGACCAACTGGGTTCTACGGAGTGATGACGAGGGTATTACCTTCCAGTCGATCGCGGCCATGCCCGCGCTCAATGTGCGGGCTGCGTTGGCAACGGCCACGCCAACCTTTACCCCCACCCGAACGCCCACCGACACACCAACACCGACGAATACACCCACCGAAACGCCAACGGCGACGCCGACCGTGACACCGACCGAAACCCCGGTACCCACGGCGACGCCCACCCCAACGGAAACGCCACCACCAACGCCAACGGTGACGGAGACGCCGACCCCAACGGAAACGCCCATACCGGCTATCTTTTCGACGCCAACGACCATCACCGAGACGCCAACCGTGGCGGCAGACGCCGTGATCACGGTGACGCTGCCGACGACGACCGCGCTAACGTTGGTTTCGACGGCGACACCGACACCCACGCTGCCGCTCACGGATACCGCACCGATTACGGATAGCTCATCCGGCGTGACGGAGACAGCCACGCTTACGGGTAGTGACGTTTTGACCGATGGCAGTGTCATTACAGTTGATATTCCTGAAGTGCCACCGACGCCAACAGAGACACCCACCGCAACCGCAACGCCAGCGCTGCCCACGCCTACTGTCACCGCAACGCCCACCATTACCGAGACGCCGACGCCATTGGCAACACCAACCGAAACCGCAACCCCCACCAACACGCCAACCCCAATCGATGTCGCGGCGATTGTTTCCGCGAGTATGCCACCCGTCTTGCTCTCGGTAAGCGTCTTTCTGGTCGCTGTGATTTTACTAGCTGGTCTTTCGATCGTTCGTGGCCCACGGGATATTTGATGAGCCGGGACAAAGGAATAAGGGATGCGCTCACTAGCCGATTTACTGACCTACCTGCCAGCCTTTCAACTTCATATGCGCGGCGATCCGGCGCTGCTTCTCATCGATCAAGTGCTCTTTGATAGCCGTAAAGTTGGCCCGCATACCCTTTTTGTCGCTTGGCAGGGGCGTACCACCGACTCCCATCGGTTTCTGGCCCAAGCGGCGGCGCAGGGCGCAGCGGCACTCTTGGGCACGCATGCCCCAACGGAACTGGCGCAACTAGGCTATGCTTTGCCCGCCACGCTTCCCTATATCCAAGTCGAAGATAGTCGGTTGGCCTTGGCGATTTGTGCCGCGGCTTTGCACGATTTCCCCAGCCGCGCCATGACAGTCATCGGCGTCACCGGCACCGATGGCAAGACGACCACCTGTTCCCTGCTCGAATCCATTGGCAAGGCCGCCACGATAACGGCGGCGAACCCGCATGGACAAGTGGGGGTGATCACAACCGTCGCGGCCCGGATTGCGGGCACGGAGATCGATACGGGCTTTCATGTTACCACGCCTGATGCCCCCGATGTTCAGCGCTTTCTGGCCCATATGCGCGATGCCCACTGTCGCTATGCCATTGTCGAGAGCACTAGCCATGGCTTGAATCAAGCACGGGTAGCGGCGGTCGATTTTGATATTGCGGCGGTGACGAACATTACCCATGAGCATCTCGACGAACATGGGAGCCGGGAAGCCTATGTCGCCGCCAAAGCGCTCTTGTTTCGTGCGCTCTACCATTCCCCAGCCAAAGCCGGTGTACCCCGCTGCGCGATTCTCAATGCTGATGATGAGGGCAGTTTTGCGGCCCTCCAGACGGCACTGGCCGAAGAAGCTGCCGCGCAAGGCTTTACGGTGCCGGTGCGTACCTATGGCATCGCCAAGGCGGGGACCATGGCGACACCAGACTTAGATGTCGCCGCCGAGGCTATCGATTATGCGCCTGATGGCACCCATTTCCGCTTGCGCTGGTGGGCCGGTGAATTCCCCGTTACTACCAAGCTGATCGGTGAATTTAATGTGGCCAATGTGTTGTGCGCGGCGACGGTTGCCTTGGCCCTTGGGCTAGAGCCAGCCGTGATCCAGCAAGGTATTCTCGATTTCCCTGGCGTGCTAGGGCGCATGGAACCGATCGATGAAGGCCAACCGTTTCTGGCTGTGGTGGATTTTGCCCATTCGCCCGTGAGCCTCGAACGTGCGCTCTTGACCCTGCGCAAATTGGTGGGGCAGAATGCACAAGGGCAACCAGGCCGTCTGATTGCCGTCTTTGGCAGCGCGGGCCTACGCGATGTCGCCAAGCGGCGGCTCATGGGCCGTGTCAGTGGGCGTCTTGCCGATTTTACCGTGGTCACTGCCGAAGATCCCCGCACCGAAGATCTGGCCGCGATTAACGCCGAAATTGCCGCCGGGGTTCAAGAATTTGCTCCGGCGACCACTTTTCTGATCGTTCCTGACCGCGCCGCCGCGATTCAAGCGGCGGTGGATATGGCGCAACCAGGCGATGTTGTTGCGGCTTTTGGCAAGGGCCATGAACGCAGTATGTGCTTTGGCGAAACCGAATACCCCTGGAGCGATCAAGACGCCATGCGCACCGCTCTTACCCGCCGCTTCCCAAGCTAGGCCCCAGAGCCAACCAGACCTGGTAATCTCTTTTTCCGGTGGTAACTAACTGAACAACAGCTTGAAGAGCGCTTGTGTCTTCGTCCGAATTGGTGTATCATTTTTTCAAAAGTAAGTCCCGAGCAATTTTTCATCACAATCACTACTTCTATCCAATAACAGGCCGTATCTCAGTCGTCAATCAAAGGTCGTCGAATCTTATATAAATTTTAGCCTTCACCTGAGAAGCCATACGATCTGTCCGTATGACCGAATACGCCCAGTAGCACAAAGGAGACTGCAAATGCAGGCAAACCTAAGGTTTATGAGACTCTGTGCAATGATACTTGTTGTCAGTCTAGTATTGACTGCCTGTGGTGGGGGAACAACCGGTGCAACCTGGTTCAACTTGCCTTCGCTGCCAGTCACCCTTGCGACAGATGGTGGTGTCAGCATCTTTGGTCAAACGGTTACCTATATAGATCCTGGGCTAGTACAACAGTTGCAGTCCGCCAGCCTGCAAAAGCTCGAAATCCGACCTGGTTATCATGGCATCTTACTCTATGCGAATGGTGAGGCCCTTCCCTATATTTCGTGGGATGCTACCTCTGTGGCGACCCTCCAAGAACTAATTCAAAAGGCCCCCAATATCCCGAATGCAGCTCTGATTGCCAGTGCGCTTCCGGTGCTCCGCCAAATTGGTTTGGGGGTCGCGGTCAATGTCGGCACGCCTGCGCCAGCTACAATGGCTTGGCATGGCGAGACGGTTGCGATAGCCGAAGAAATTGCGCCGACGGTTGGGCCTTTCCAATTAGGTGGGATCGCCTTTGATGAACAAGGTGGCCTGGCCATTGGTGGTCTTTCGGCAGCCGCGCTTGGTGTCGGTGGCCCGCTATTACCGCCCGAAACCTTGAATTTGCTCTCTTCCTTTGGCATTGAAAATATTCAAGTAGCCACCACGCCCAATGGCATTCAACTCTCGACCAACGGCAAGCCCTTGCCGAGCATTGCCTATGACAGCCAATCGCTTCCGCGAGTTGAGCCGCTTGTCGCCGCCTTTGCTCCGGCATTGGCCCCCACGCTTAGCAGTGTGCTGCCCGTTTTGCAGAGCACTGCCGTCGATGTGGCGGTTTCCTTCACCGGCGAACCCGTTGGCGAACTGAGCTTGGCCGAAGTGCCCGTGGCAATTAGCGAAGATGGTTCGCTCTCGGTCTTTGGCATGGCCGTTGCGCCCAATGCTTTGCCTGCTGATCTGCTCCAGAAATTGCAGCAGGCCGGTGTTCAACAGTTAAATGTTGAAATTAGCCAAGAAGGGGTTTTCTTGGCCGCCGATGGTCAAACCTTGCCAACCATCACCTGGACGCCCGAGTCGATGCAAACCTTGGCCGGCATCGTCGCTCCGCTCGCGGGTGTCTCGCCAGAGATGATCAGCAGTGGCTTGGCTTTGATCCAAGAAACCGGTGCGATCAAGGCCGCCGTTGCCCTCCCGGGTGCTGAACCGGCGACTGGTGGCGAGATCAACAAAACCCTGACTACCCCGGATGTTGCTGACCAGCCCATCCCCGTCTTGCACCTGAATGCCGCCTATAGTGATGGCTCCATTGAATCGCTCGGTGGTTTGGCTGATCTGCCAATGTTGCCCTTGGTATTGCCGCCGAATGTTGCGCAAATTTTGGGTGGGCTCAATGCCAGCGAACTCCAGCTTGACAGCGACCCGGGCAAATTGAACCTCTTGCTAGACGGTGCCACGGCGCTAACGCTCAACTATGACGATGCTTCGCTGAAAAGCGTCTTAACCCTGGCTGGTCCTTTCTTGGGCGGAACGCCGCTCGAAAACCCAGCCATTCTTGCCCTGTTGCAAGATCAAATCCTGCCGCTAGTACCGGCTGCCGATTTGGATATCAAGGTCGCCCTCCAGTAACCAGCCATTGCCCGTTACATCCCTAGCCACTTGCGGTAGGCGTGGTGTGATGCGCATTTTGATAACGCTGTAAACAGGGCGTGTAAAGCTTGCTTTACACGCCCTGTTTATTCCTTGCCGTCCTCAATGACAGCTATCATGTCACGCTTCACGCCTTATTTCTAACGTATTGACCACCAATCCCAACGCGATCCAATGCCAAACAGCTAGATCAGGTAGGGCCGCAAAGGTATCAACTTGGCCGTGGACCAAGCCAGCCGCTAACGCTGCCAAGAGGCCAAGCAGCGGCCACGGGATCGCCTGTGGCCCGTTGTGCCGAGCATGGCGCTGAATGCGCGCGTAGATGCGGCCTATTTGCCAACCCGCGCATAGTACCCAGCTAAGCCCAAGTATCCCCCAACCTGCGAGCAACTCCAACCAGAGATTATGCGGGTGTAGTAAATTGGGATCAGCCGTGGCCGACCAGGGTAGGTAGCGCGGGTAGTACCAAAAAAAGCCCCCTGGCCCCACGCCCACGAGCCAATGCTCGCGCCATAGTTGCCAAGTTGTCTGCCAGATCAACAGCCGCTCTGTGATGGTTGCGCTATTGGTGAGACGCTCCCAACTTAGGTACGAAAAGGTTACTCCCATGAGCAGAACCGCAATTGTGCCAAGGCCCAAACCGACGCGGTGCCAGCGCCGTAGCGGCCACCAGTACCATCCTCCTTCGGCGCGGTGGTAGCGACTGAGGAGCCAGCCACACGTCAATGCACCCGCAGGCATGCCTAATAGCCAAGCGCCACGGCTAGCGGTGAGGAAGAGTGCCACGCCAATCAGACCAACCGCGAGGAAAAGCCAGCGACGCCATCGGTTTGACTGGTGGAACGCCAACCCGACCCCAAGCCAAGCCGTCCGTTCTAGATATAGGGCTGTATGATTGGGCGAGAAATAAGGCCCGACCAGCCGGAGAACCCCGTCCGCCGCGGTCCCTTGCCCTTGCCACCACAGCCTGATCCCAATCATGGCAACCGCTACGCCACCCACAAAGAGCGCACCAATCACCTCAGTTTGCTGGCGAGGCGTCCGCGCTAAATACCGCGTCGCCGCATAGGCCAAGAGGGGCAACAGGACTAGATTGAGTAGCCCTTGCGCATAGGCCGATCGCGGCCAACTGTAGAGGCCGGGCAACAAACTGATCAGCAACCAAAGCAGGGCCAACCAATCAAAGGGGTGAAGGCGGTGGCGCCAGGGCCAAAGCGTCTTCCAACGCCATGCGGTGAGCGACCGATCCTGGCGCAGCCAGAGCGCGGCACCTAAGCAAAAGAGCATCGCATGGGCTGGTGGCAGGGTTGTCCTATAACCGGCCACCGCAATCTCTTTATGTTGAAAGTAGAAGGGCAAGAGGAGCGCAACCCCACCTAAACCACTGCGCGGGTCGGCGGAGATGAAGAACAGGGCAAGGAGCCACCACACCATCAAGAGCGGCGGCCACGTAGTGAAATAGTAGAGCAGGGCAAGAAGCAACCAAAGCAAAAGGCGAGAGCGTGGCGGCCAGGCACGATAGTACTCTTGCCATCGCCGCCAAGGGAGGCTGCTGGCTGCTGCCCGGAGACGCCAGAGGACCAAGAGCCCACCTATCCCGATGAGCAGCCAGCGGCCAGCCAGATGGGTAGCCGCTGGACGACTCGGCCTATCGCGTACGCTAGCTGTGGCTTGCCATTGTTGAAAGGTATGGGCTAGGTCGTCGGTCAGGGCAAAGCCCCAAAGTGGATCGGTGACGGGCTGTGTCGGTTGGTCAATCGCCCAGCCCATGGCAATGACCCACGGCCATGTTTGGTGCGCGTAGCGTAGCGCGGCGCTGGCATACGCGGCTTGATCGGCTGGCGTGACCGTGCGCCAAGGGGAATCGCCCCGCGTATTCCAGCCATAGCGCACGATCCAAATCGGTGTTGTGCCATCTTGCGCCGCGAGCATGGTCTGCCGAATCAGCTTGATCCGTTGAAAATTGAGTACATTCACTTGGCTGCGCGGATCAGCCGGCCCATGCCCAAAGCCAAAGGGCTGGGCAGCTACCACATCAAAGTACGGAGCCGCACCAGCCGCATAGAGCCGTTGGAGAAAATAGGGTTCATCCATGGCTAAATGCCCGCGATCACGCGTGGGAGCCAGGGCCGCGGTGATAATAACCGCGTCGGGATCCGCTTGGCGAATGGCTGGGCTTGCCGCCTTCAGTAGTTGCACATAGGCCACTGGTTCGATCAGCCGGTTGCCCCAATGGGGCGCAATGTTGGGCTCATCCCAAAGTTGGTAGAAACGTAGGTGTGTCTGGTACCGCGCCGCGACCGTAGCGGCAAAGTGGGCAAAGGTTGCGGGATCGGCGGGGGGGGCCAAGGGGTTGTCGTGCGGACCGCGATCTTGTGGTGCACGTGCCCAAGCTGGGCTGCCGTCGAGGACCACGACCGGCACAAGGCTGGCCGCAATAATATCGGCGAGCAGGTCATCCGTGGGTTGCCAATGGTATTGACCGGGCTGGGGTTCGACTGCTCCCCAATCAATCCGCTGCCGAACCCAACCAAAGCCTGCTTCGCGTAAGCGGGCAAGCGCCTGCTGGCGTTCATGGGGCGTGTCCTGTTGGAGGGCAACGGTGATCCCTAAAAAGGGTGGAGCTGTAGTGGCTAATGTGGGCAGTGGCGTGGCTAGTGTTGGGCTCTCTGCTTGGGCTTGGCGCAGCATCAGGACAATGGCCAAGCCACCAAAGCCAGTGATGATCAATAGGCAGATCAGACGTAGCAGGGCAAGCGAAGTACGGAGACTAGAGCGGTGAAAGAGGCGCTGCATGCGACGAGAAACTACCGAGAGCTAGGATGGATACAGACCCAAACCTGACAGGTTTTCAAAACCTGTCAGGTTTGGGTTGACACTTTTTGTGCGCGGCTTTGCGTCTAACCTAGTCACGCAATTGGGGGTCCAACGCGTCGCGCAGACCATCACCCAGCAAGTTAAAGCCTAACACCGTGAGCATAATGGCGGTGCCGGGGAAGAAAACGAGGTGTGGTGATTGGCGCAAGAAGGGAATCCCGTCGCTGATCATCGCCCCCCATTCAGGAGCGGGGGGTTGTACGCCTAAGCCCAAAAAGCCCAGCGCTGCCGCAAAGAGAATTGCACCGCCGACACCCAAGGTCATCTGTACAATGATGGGTGAGAGACTATTGGGCAGGATGTGGACAAACATAATACGCAAATTGCTTACGCCGATCATGCGGGCCGCATCCACATAGTCCCGCTCGCGGAGCGAAAGAACCATGGCGCGCACGACCCGAGCATAGCCAGGTACGCCGACAATGGCAACTGCCAAAATCGTATTAAAGACCCCAGGTCCGCGCACGGCAACAATGGAAATCGCTAATAGAATGGAGGGGAAGGCCAGTAAAATATCCATTAACCGCATAATCACGGTATCGAGCGTTTTGCCAAAGTAACCGGCAATTAACCCCAAAATGGTGCCGGTGACGCTCGTAAAAATGACCACCACAAAGCCAATGGTCAAAGAAATGCGCGTCCCGTGGACCACACGCCGAAAGACATCGCGTCCCAAGCGGTCGGTGCCAAAGGGATGGTCGAGCGAAGGCGCAAAACGTGCCTCCGCTAGGTTAGAATCAATCGTAGGGTCATAGGGATTAACCACCGGTGCCAAGGCCCCAACGATGATGGTCAGCCCAATAATAAATAGACCAACCCGCCCATTCCAGCTGCGAAAGAGGCGACGCCAAGCATCCCGCGCGAGACTGCGCGGCGCACGTTCGGCCAGGCTACTGGGTAGATTGGATGGAAGAGAAGCCGTTGCACTCATAAAATTTGCTCGTCAATTTCAAATGAAACAGGGCCAAAATGCTGATCCTCAGTCGCTATAGCGAATGCGTGGGTCGAGATATGCATAGGAAATATCCACCAATAGATTCACGACGACATAAATGGTGGCACTGACCAGCACCGCGCCCTGAACAATCGGGTAATCGCGGCTGAGGATGGCACGATAGGTCCATAGCCCCATGCCCGGCCAGGAAAAGATCGTTTCCGTTAACAACGCGCCGCCTAATAGCCCCCCTAGTTGGAGACCAACGACCGTGACAATGGGCAGCAGCGCATTTTTAAGGGCATGGCGGGCGATCACCACCCGCTGTTGTAACCCCTTGGCATGGGCGGTGCGGACATAATCTTGGCGCATCACTTCTAACATGCTGGCGCGGGTTAGGCGCGCCAAAATCGGCATGACCACGGTGCTTAACACAAAGCTGGGCAAGATCAAGTGCCAAAGCGCGTTGAGAAAGAGTCGCATATTACCCATCAACGCCGTGTCGATCAACATAAAGCCCGTTGTCCGTGTCACATCGAGCCCTGCATCAAGGCGGGCGCTCGGTGGAAAGATTTGGCGATTGACGGCTAGCGCGTAGATCAAGATCAGGGCTAGCCAGTAGATGGGCATGGAAACACCAATCAACGCACCGGCGGTCGCAACGAGGTCAATCCACGTATTGCGTTTGAGGGCAGAGATGATGCCAATACTGATCCCAATGATGAGACCAATGATCATCCCGACAATAATCATTTCAACAGTCGCGCTGAGGCGATATTTTAATTCGTCGGCTACAGCCGTGCGGTTGATGATCGAAGTACCGAGATCGCCCTGCAGCACCCGCCCCATCCATTCAAAGTATTGTATATAGATCGGGCGATTAAAGCCCATCTCCTCGCGCACCCGTTCGACATCGGCAGCGCGGGCGCGCTCACCTAACATGACAATGACCGGATCGCCTGGGATCATCCGGATCAAGGCAAAGACCACAATCGAAACGCCGAGCATGACTGGGATCAAGGAAAGTAAACGGCGGAGAATATATTGGATCAAAGCAAGCACTCCCCATAAAAACGGCGACTGCCGGTTAGAATCGTTCCACTCCGGCAGTCGCAGCAAGATCTCTCAGAGATCGTTTGAAAAGGGGTTAGGACCAGACCTGACAGGCTTTCAAAATCTATCAGGTGTCAGGCACCTTTTCAAAGCGTTTCTCAAGCCAACCGGCCAACCAGCAAAGATGGGGCAGACCCTCATCCTGCTGGTCGGCTGGTCATAAAGGTATGACTATTGCGACTCGATCCAGAGGTATTCATACCAATCGCGGAAGACGACTGGCTCGTAGCCCTGAACTTCCTTGCGGAAGACCGTGGGGGTGGTGGCCCACACCACGGGGATACGGGCAACGTCCTCATGCACAAGCACTTCGGCCTGTTGATAGATCGTTTCGCGTACGGCTGGGTCGGCTTCGATCCGCCCGTCGATCAACAACTGGGCCAGTTCGTCATTGGCATAGCAATCTTCGGCCTTGGGTTCACCAAGCGGGTGGGCAAAGTGATAGCCAATGTAATTGTCCGGGTCGCCATTATCCGAGCCCCAGCCCAACATCCACATGGGGAATTTACCCTGGAGACGGTCATCCAAATAGGCACCCCAGTCCTCGGTCTGTAAATTGACTCGAATGCCAACCTTGGCGAGATCGGCGGCAATCGCTTCGCCAATCGCCTTGGAATCGGGGAAATAGCCGCGAATGACCGGAATATACCAGAAATCGGTCTCAAAGCCATCGGGCAGCCCCGCCGCGGCTAAGAGTTCTTTGGCCTTTTCGGGGTTGTATTCATAGGGCTGAACCGCGGGGTTGGAGCCAAGAATGGCTGGCGGTTGGAAGGAACCGGCCAGCTGACCATAGTCGCCATAGAAGGCCGGGATCAAAGCCGCCCAGTTGACCGCATAAGCAATGGCTTGGCGCACTTCCAACTTGTCGAAGGGTTCTGTACATTGTTGGAAGGCAATATAGCCAGTGCTCGTCGAAGGGCGTTCGTGGAGCACAAGGTTGGGATCTTCGGCTGCTAAGGGCAGGTCGGTTTGAGCAAGGTCGGCTTGGTGAATGGTGCCAGCCTGGAGTTCCGCAAAGCGGGCCGAGTTATCGGGAATGGAGCGGAAGATGATCCGGTCTAGCTTGGGCTTGTCACCCCACCAATCGTCATTGCGTTCGACCGTGATATGATCATCCGGTACCCATTCGACAAATTTAAAGCGACCGGTACCAACGGCAGTGCCAGCAGGTGTGCCATACTTGTCACCCTGTTCTTGCACGGCGGTGGGGCTGTTCATGCCAAAGACAAAGTCCATAGCCAATTTGGAGAGCAATACACCACTGGGCGCGGCCAGTTTGAGCTCGATGGTGTACTCGTCGATGATATTGACTTCTTCGATAGCCAGATCGGTTCCAAATTCAATGTCATAGTACTCGAAGGTGCGGCCAAAGCGCCATTCATTCTCGGGATCGCGCCAGCGGTCGATGTTCCACTTGACTGCCTCGGCATTAAAGGGGGTGCCATCATGGAAGGTAACCCCTTGGCGCAGGTGGAAGATCCAGGTTTGGCTGTCTTCGGTTTCCCAAGATTCGGCCAACCACGGAATCGGCTCGGTGGAGGTGCCGGCCAATTCGACCAAGCCGTCGACGATGGTGCCGATCACGCGGGCCGATTCGCCGTCGGTGACGGTGCCGCTGTCCAACGCAACGGAGTCGCCGCCACGGCCAACGATGAGCGTGCCGCCGGTGCCTTCCGCTGCGGTTTCTTCGGTGGTGGCCGTTTCTTCACCGGCGGCTGGCGCGGCGGTCTCCCCGCTGGGGGCAGCCGGGGCTGGGCAGGCCGTGATGATCAGGCTGGCAATGATCAAGATCGTTGTCAAAAGCCAACTTTTTCGCATAAATTGCTCCTTAAATTGTAAATGGCAGAAGTATCATAACCAGGTGTTCACAGGGTGGGCAGCGGATACGGCAAGACTCGCTATCGTTGACATTTCATAGGCCACCGCTGGCCGCACTGTCAATGTCAACAGAACCTAATCAAGTGGAGCGTGAGGCGCTGTAGGCTCGGTGAAGTGGACTGGTTACTGCTTCCAATCATTAGGCCAACAACGCGGTCACTGCGCTTTGCAGTGGCAACGTTGTTACTTCAACATGATCAGCATGGACAAAGCAGTTGATTTCACTACGAATGCCCAATCCTTTGGCGTGGGGGCTATCGTCAAAGTTAAAGGTGGGTAGGTAGATACCTGGCTCGATGGTAAACATAACCCCTGGTAACAGGCGACGGCGATCCTGGGTTTCGATATTGTCGATGTTAACGCCAATAAAGTGGCCCGTTGAGCCCAAGCTGTGACCTGTGCGATGGAGGATCCCGTGGGCATAACCGGCGGCTTCGATCACCGTGCGGCACGCGTCATCAACCTCATAGCCATGCACCGGTTGGCCTGCCCGCATCCGCTCTTGAATAAAGGCAACGGCCTGGTCGCGACCGCGGCGGACAATCTCAAAGACCGCGGTGACTTTGGCCGGGGTTTGGGGGCCACAATAGGCTGTCCAGGTACAGTCGGCAAAGCAGGCATCGGGGTCCCCTTTTTCGCGGTTCCATAAGTCAATGAGGACAACATCCCCAATCTGAATCGGGCTGTGCTTTTTGACGCTAGGAAAGTAATGGGGATCAGCTGCATTGCCATTGATGGCGACAATGGATGGCAGCGGTTCTAGGCCCGCGGCCGCAAATTGCTCGGCAATATACTGTTGCGCGGTATATTCAGTGACTGACTCCTGATTGCGTAGCCGCTGGGCAATCCAGGCGAAAGCCGCATCTTTCACGGCCAAGCAAATCTCTGCGGCGCGGCGATGGCCGGCTAGGTGCGCTGGGCTAATCCGTGCAATGGCTAATTGAACGGCGTCCGCACTGCTGTAGATTTCGGCGCCGGTCTGTTTCGTCACCACTTCCATGATGCCCGCGTCTACACGGCTGACATAGGGAATGGCGCTGTCGGGGCTATATTCCATCAAGATCCGCTTGACGGGTTGCCCTTGCACCCGGACAACTTGGGCCAATCGTTCATTGAGCTGTTGCCAAGTCACATAGAGATGGACATCGCCTGCTAGGGCTGGGGGTAGATCGAGAAAGGTGGTGCGTTCAATGGCCTGAACAATCCAAGCTGGTCGCCCTTCGACGGGAATCCAGAGGAACCAACGGCGGCTTCCGGCGGAGTGTAACCCCGCGACGGCGAGGGCAATTGGATTTTGATCGCGAAAACCGTAGAGCAGCCAGCCATCAACGCCTTCGGCGCGCAAATAATCTTGAATCAGTGAGAGGTCTTCTATCATATAGCACATCAACTTTTATGATGATCACGTTTACGATGATCAAGAGGATACCTAGCCCATTATGACAGAGGATAACAATTAATGCAAGCGGCTAGCTGATCTAGAATGCAATTATTAATTGTATAGGAGTTATGCAGTTGGGCCAAACCTGACAGGTTTGCCAAACCTGTCAGGTCTCTAGTCACGCTGTTCAAGTGCGTAACTTCTATTGTATTCTGGGCTGGGCAGCGGGCAAGTTCTGCTGTTCCCGCGGGGAGTGATGGGGCAAACTACAAGAATTCGATCTTGCGATGACGCATGATCACACTTTCGGCAAGGCCAATGGCAAACATCATGGAGATCAAACTGCTGCCGCCATAGCTGATGAAGGGAAGCGTTAAACCGGTCACTGGCAGCAAGCCAATATTCATGCCGACATTGCTCAAGGTTTGAAAAAAGATAATCGCCGCTACCCCTGTCGCAATGAGTCGGCCAAAGTGATCTTGGGCCAAGTCGGCAATTTTGAGCAGCCGCCAAGCGACGAAGAAGAGCAACAATAGGATCAGGGCGGAGCCAAGCCACCCTAATTCTTCGGCGATGACACTAAAGATAAAATCGGTATGTCGCACCCGCAAAAAGTGGAGCTGGTTTTGGCTACCATGGGCCCAGCCTTGGCCCAACCAATGGCCTGAACCGACGGCAATCAACGCCTGTTCCACATTATAGGACGCATCCTTGATCGCTTCGGCACTAATACAGGCAGGCGGCAACTCTCGATAATAAAGCTTGAGGAGTTCAATCCCGTCGGCATCGAGAAAAATACAGAGGCGCTCCAACATATAATCTTTGAGCGAAGACGCTAAGATGGGAATGCCTGCCAAGGCCCCAGCACCTAACAAGCCCAATTGCCAGAAGCGGACTCCGCTCACCATAATCAGGGTGCCCCCCAAAAAAGCATAGGTGATAGTCATCCCTAAGTTGGGTTGGCGATAGACAAAGACCAACGGCGCAAAGAGCACGATCAAGGCAATGATCAAATAGGGCAAGCGGTCCATATATTCGCGATACCAGCTAAGATACCACGCCATAAAAATGATCAGCAAGAATTTGCCGGATTCTGTTGGTTGCACCAACGTGCCTCCAATGTTGATCCAGCGTTGCGAGCCCGTGCCTTGGGACTCGCCAAAGAGATCAACCGCGACGAGTGAAAGCACAAAGAGGATAAAGGCGGGGAGGGCCAAGATCTCTAGCTGCCGGTAGTCAATCAGCGTTGCCACCAGAAGCGCGACAATCCCAGCGGTGGCAAAGATGCTCTGGCGCAACCAATAATCACTTAAATCCGTATTGACGGTGGCGCTATAGATCATCCCGACCCCAATGCCACAGAGGATCAGGACTGCGCCAAAAAGGGACCAATCAAAATTACGCCACGATAATCGATCACTCATATCACTTTATATCCA
>JAHBVH010000004.1 GCA_019637645.1 Caldilineaceae bacterium | reverse complement strand
CGAATTGACGGGAGAGGATCATAAAGAGCAGAAAGTTGCCCAACTGTTTGCTGTTGTAGTAGTGAAATTCATCAATGACAATGTAGCGAAAATGGGTGACAAAAGTCTGGAAAAGATTGCGTTGGTCCGCTGCACTGAATTGCCAGTAGAATGCATAATAGAACAAGTCTGGGTTTGTTACCAAAATCAGGTTCACTTTGCGTTGATCGGCCAGATCAATACCTAACTGTTGCTGAAACTCTAAAGGATTGCGTAAGAGTCGCGTTAGTCGTTCGCCTTGGCGGTCAACCACATCCGGATCGGCCAGCTGACGTAGTAACTTGGCATTTACCTCAATCACACGGAAGGGTAAGTCATGGGCCTTGACAAAGTCAGCAATGTCGTTGACATGCTGATGCAGCAACTCATTCGTTGGCGCAATGAAAAGCACATGAGCGTCACGATCATGCGGCAGATGAAACAACTGCAACAGACTGGCGCGAGTCTTGCCAGTGCCGGTGTTGTAGGTATTCATCACTAATGGCGAACGCTGTAGTGCCTCCACCGTTCGCCATTGATGATAGAGCAATTTTTCTTGATACTGGTTGGGGGATGCCAGTTTTTCAAAGTGCGGTAAGAGGGTGATTTCAACGGTCATTGGTCATTGCCTCCACCCCAAAACGAAGTCCACTCGGCAGCAAGGTTTTGTTCTCATCCTGGAGCTGATAAAACTCGCCACTGAGCCAAGCGTTTCGCACCAAAGGTACGGGATGAATATTTAGCAGATCGAAGGTATGCAGTTGCGTACTCTGCGCAAAATCAACTGGATTCAGCAGATGTTCTATACGGCGGTGATTGCCTGTCATAGATTGAAACGCGACGGTTTGCACGTCAATACGCGCTTTGCTCATCCACTTGCCCAAGCGAATATAGCGTGGGAGTGCTGGCGTTTTCTCTTGCGTCAAAAGATAGAAGCGCGCCTGATTGCCGATGCCCAACAATTTGATGCGCCCAATTTGGGGCCGGTTACTCGTGCCGACCTTACGCCGTTGTCCTGTTGCACGATTGACCAAGTACCAAGCTGAACCTGGTTCTGCATCCCAACCGTCGGGTTTTACAATCAGCGCATTATTGCCCATGGCAAACCAGTAGCTATCCGGCTGAGCATTGAATTGTTCGATAGCAAAGCGTGGCTCACCGACCAAAACGGCAGGTGTGACATAGATACCGGCAGTATTGAGGGCTGCTAAATGTTCGGCATAGTGAATCGTTCCGCGGTTGAAGTAAGGTGCAACCGCCAAGCCCAAGGCATAACACAGGGCATAGTTCCCGATGGCCGGTTCGGTTTGATAGAAATTGCCCACCTCGCGGCTGGAGAAAAAGGTGTTTTCGAGCAGCGTCAAATCACACTGAAGGATTTGCATTGCCTCTCCTTGTTTGCTTGATTACTTTTTGTACATCGCCTGCACGCTCGTCAATAGCGCTTTAATTTGTGTTTCCTCGCTGTAGATCTGCTGCACTTCGGTCAGTAGGGCTTGCAGATCGGTTGCCGGCAATGGTGTAACACGACCGTAGACCTGCGTTTGCAGCGTCGCAACTGCCTGTTGGATGGCCTTGGCAACTGCCTCATCGGCGAGGGGGAAATCAGGTTCGTTCCCATTTATGCAGAGTAGATCCCAGGTCTGTTGGGTCAGTTCGAGATTGCTAAAGAGTTCACAGTCACTAAAGATACAGGCGAGCACTTCATTATGAATCTTGCCGACACGACTGGAGATGGCGCCATAGCGGCTGCTGCGTAAAATGTTGCCTAACACGTAAAGGAACTCGCCGGGAGTCACATCTTTCAGCGTCTCAATATCAATAAAATGAGTTTCTGGGCGGACATATTCATCGGTGCCGATGCTGCTAGATGGGTCTTTGGTAACGGGATGGCGCATGGTGCCATCTTCGAAGGGCGCATTAAACTGGCGCTTGCCCACCACTTGGGTAGCTGGCAAGATCGTAAAGGCGTCGTCGGTGATCACCCGCGACTTTTGCGCACCGCCACCGCCCACGGCATAACCATAGAGCATCGAATCAATGCTATCTGGTTCAGGATTGCCTTCGTTTAGCCCCGCGTCTGCGGCCAATAACTCTAAGCGGCGCAACAGTTCACGCCCGGTGCGCCGCTCAACAGCCGTCTGTTTACGTTTACTAATCACCACGCGTGGAATAACCGGCGTTGCGGCGGTTGCCCCGGCGTGAACAAATTCGCGATTTAAGGGTTCACCACTGCCTTCGGTACGGAAGATCGCTTCACCTTCCACTTTGCGTAACAGGATCAAGCTGACATAGTACCCACGTGGATAGTTGCTATATTGCGCGGGCAGATAGTTGGCGTATTTCTCTAACACTGGCATGGTATGAATTCCTTTCGGTTGATCAATGGATTGATAAATACGTTATGGCTTTTTGTTCTCTTCTTTTTTTGCATCACTGGCGTTGGCAACCAATTCGCGAATGTGGAAGAGGAAAGCGGCGCGAATATGCTTTTCATCCGTGAGCAGGCGCGAGCGATTGTCTTTATAAACGGTGCTAAATAGCTCGTCCAAAAAGGCATCGACAAAGGCTTTCGCCTTTAGCTGCGTCTCGCGGCCAACCATATTTTTCTCGCGAATCCGCTCCAGATAGGAATAGATGTCGGTCACGGTAATGGCGCGAATGGTCTCTTTGTCTAGGGGCTCCTGCCAAAGCTGAAGCTTTTCAAAACAGTGGTCAAGCGGCATCATTAAGGAATTCTTCTCTAATGACTGACCTTTGAGTTTGCCGTCCCACGCTACTTGGGCCAAGCGCCGGACTGTGTCGTTCATCATCTCGCCTCCTTGCGTTTTCGCAATGACTTGTAGGGAAGTGGCCAAGGTATGCGCTGCCCGAATGAGTAACCACTCTGGTGCTTTGGCCTTTTTATCATTTTTTATCCGTTTTACCAACAGCCGTTCGGCCGCGAAATAGATGCCCAGTGGACCATCGTTGAGGCTGCGCAGTAAGGGCATAAGTTCATCACTGGTGCCGCCAACCTGACGTTGTATGCCATAGATGGCGGCCAACAACTCCTGTAACTCACTCAATTCGGTGTAGCTGTAGCCATTCTGGCGCAGTAAGCCAACGAGCGCGGCTGGAATTTCATCTGTGTATAAGTCAAGTCCCTGCACTTCTTTGGCACTCAGGATGGGCATTGCTGAGCGGGTAAGCACCACGCGGCCACCGATAAAGCGTTGCATAGCGAAGGCGCAAGTAAAGGCATACCAGAAGCGTTCGGTGTCATTGCTCCCCGGTGCGTTGAGGGGCCAGAGTAACAGATTGCCAAAGACTTCCCCCGCACCTGGCAAGGGTAGGCCATTGCTTTTTACCCCGGAAGCCGAGAGTTCAATGGCGCGGCTTCGATCAAAGATACTACGCAGTATGTCATCGGTCTTTAGGAAAAGCGCCCCCACTTCTTGTTCGGCCAACTCACGCACAGTAGCCCGCCACATCCGTAAATAGGCGTCGGTATAGAAGGCATAGGGATAGATGTGCAAATAGTAGGTGGTGACATCATAGCCAGGTGGGTAATTGAGCTTTTCTAACAAAAATTGTGCTTTGGTGATGGGATCGATATTTTTTACCGGATCTCCTGGCCCTGCGGCTAACCGGTTGCTGAACTGCTGTACCTTGATGGTTTTGGTTACATCCCCAGCACGCCAAAGCTCGTTAGAAAAAGGAGTACTACCAAAAGCAGATTGTTTATGATTGTTGGTCACATACTGCCGGAGATAAGTTGCGAAGTCTGTCTGTGTCGGTGGCTGAAAGGAAAAACAGAGTTGTTGATTAATGTAAGCGGAAAAGACCTCCGACCATGGGCTTTCGTTCTGTTCGCCTCCCAATAAGGCTTCCCCGTGTATTTGAATGCGTGCCATCACCTCGTCGTAGCTCATGGTTAAATCGCTGGCTACGACATAGGCGCGATCATAATTGGGATCAAAATAGGCATAGCTGGCTTGCGCTTCGGTGGGAATCTCCAGCATTTGATAGAGTAGGCTCCAGGGCTCTTTGAATTGCTTCTTAAAATGCTTGCCCAGAAAGATATAATAGCTGCGGAGCAACTCTCCCAACCGTAAGCGCTCGCGGGCCACAGGCAATAGGCGATCCGCTTCTAGCCGTTGTTGTACCGCTTGCGCTGGCGCGGAGGTATCGCTGGCCAGTTTTACGCTAGCTCGTTGCCGCGCCTTCTGCTCCATATCGGTCAGGGCTGCGTAATTCTTCCCTTGAATAATGGCATCAACCCGTTGCCAGAGTTGGGAGAAAGGAATATTTAGTTCTAAACACTTCTCGTCAACTTTGATTCCTTGGTTTCCTGCTTTGATAAAGTTTTCAAAGTTGCCGCGCGTGAGCCCTTCGATAAAGTCAGTAACTTTACCGGCTATCCGCTGTAAATCAGCGTCGCCGATAACCGGGATGGTCCCCCGCGCGACAAGATAGGCTACGCCATCGGGATAATAGAGTAATGGCTGCGCATCCTTATACCGTGTCAGATATTCAGCAATCCGATTGTGGATCACATTGGTCAAGATTCCCCGCTGCTCGGCCACCACATGATAAATCAATTCATATTGAGTCGTACTGAAAGCGTTCAGATGGCTCAAAAAGGTCGCTTTATGGTGACGTTCGGCCAGATCATGGGAAAGGTCTAGGGCATCTAACCCTTTGATCAAATGGGTCAACTCTGCCACCCGTTCACCCAGCGCATACCGTTGCGCCTGAACCGAGCGAGCTAGCAACAACTCCCCGCTATGATGGAAGTGATCGCTGTGGGCGCGGATCAGGGCAACAATGTCAGCAAGATAGACGCGCCAATCCGGGAAAAAGTCATCTGCGCCCAATTTCACCAATTCGTCGGCGACAATATCATTTGAGGCGAGATCGGGAAAGCGCAATCTCTTTAGCTCACCCTCAGCCACTTTGTTGATATCATGCGCGCTCAACGCCAGCATCATCACCCGTTGCTCAATTGCAGGTAGATCGAGTAGATCGGCCAGCCGCGCAAAAGTAAAAACTAGATCAATCACATGCGCATATAATGGCTGACCATCCTTGTTGCCCCACTGTACAATCCGCCGGTAGCGCGTTAAGCCACCGTTGGCAATGTGGCTAATATAATCGCCGAGTACATCGTCTGGGGAGCCGCTGAATTTGAGTACAATGTTTTTTAAGTCTAATGCCATATGCACACTCCTTTCATTTGCTCAACTTTCCATAATTTTATTCTCGCACACAGCTTCCGCTGTTTTCCGCGGAAGCTCTTCATTCCTTGGTCAAAAATCCATATACAGTTGCCATATCATGAATTACCTTTTCCATCTCACGTTTGGCCTCTGTGCCACCAGTGACCCGACAATTGGGGCCGTAGCCCAAGAGCAGGCGGGTGGCCTGAAATAGATTGTCCGTTGTGCCCGTCACCCGTACCCAATCATTGGCATCGGTCTCATGGACAGCCATTTCCTCAAAATGGCGCGTCACCTGGCCCAAGCGGGCTATCTGCGGCGAGAGCCAATATTCGAGTTGATGGCGCGGACGGCGGGGTAAAGTAGGCGGTAATTTTTGTGACAGTACCCGTAAATTATCGTCGGCCAAGATGCGGTCTATGCGGAATGCTTGCCAACGGCCCTGTTTATACTTGCCAGCCGGTCCATCCGAAGTCAGCCAGTAAGCCTCCAAATACAAATGGCCACGGCTGGGATCAAAGAATTGATGATCGGGTTGTACTTCATGAATGCGCGGCTGACCATCGCCTTGGCCAGCCGTACGGTAGGCGAATTGCAAATGGCGTTTCTCACGAATGGCTTTGTCTACTGTACGTTGGACGAAGGGTGCAATAGTCTCACCGTCACGGCGGCGTAGGTCCAACCGAAGCCGGGCTTGCTTGGTCTTGAGCGCTTTTTGTTGTGGCGTGGGTAGGAGGTTGGCAATGCGTTTCAGGAAACCTGTAATCTCTTCAGCGTGGGGAGCGCCGGGTTGAAAGCTTTGCTGTAAAGTGATTAAAGCATCCAGTTCGGCATCGGTTAGGCAGAGGGGCCGGAAATCACCGAAATCTATAATTTCATAGGTGTTGTTACTACGATCGGCGTTGGGAATATTGACAAAAAGGTTATCGCGTAAAAATTTGATGTCACGCGCTAATAAGCTTTCGATTGCGCGTGCGCTATCCGCTTCATATACCAACGGACCATATTCGGTCTGTACATGATCAATTAGTGCCTGGCGATCAGCGGCGCCAACCTGGAGACGACGTAGAATACTCAAACTGCGGGCCAGACGTTGCTGGTGTGGGGTCATGATGCACCTCAAACTCTAAAGCGGGTATTCGGTTGATTCATCAAATTTGAGCGCAATTGCACAGAGTTCTGCTTCTACTTCAGCTAGTTCTTTTTCGATCTGTTGATATTGGCAGAGATCACTGTGTCTAGATAATTGTTTGCGTAGATTTGCGGCATGTGCAGAAAACTTACTGTATATTTTATCGTAATGTTCACCGTAAGCATATTCTTCGTCTTTCCATTCCTCTTCAATGAGTGGTAAAATGACATCAATGGGGATTGAGTCAAGCTGGCCTTGAATGGAAGTATGATCATTGAGCGGAGAAGCAGCGATGTTTGCATGTGGTATATCAAAAGTGTGACAAATCACTAACTGCCTCCTTAATAATTAAATACGTTAGCTATAGATAACCATGAAATTCTTGGAAGAGAATATCATGCAATTTATTGCTTCGCAAGTTCTACTTAGTGAGCTTGCGCATTTGTATTTTGAATAAAAACTAAAGTATAGTAGAGATGCTAGGCTTTACGCAGGAATTGTGTCCTATTTTGCGGTGACATGATGTTTCGCAAAACCCAGCCGCGGGATTGAAACATCTATAGCTAGCGTTGCCTGGTCAAAACCCAGTCGCGGGCTTGAGTACTATCTTCTCTGTAAGCAGAATTTTCTATGAACATTGGTGATTTCATCTGGGTAGACGAGTTTACTGAAAAACTGGAGGCGAAACACGGAGTCTACCCAGATGAAGTAGAGGAGGTCTTCGCCAATCAGCCCGTCATCCGCAAAATTGAAAAGGGCAGAGTAAGTGGTGAAAATCTCTATCGGGCTTTGGGACAAACAGCGAGTGGACGCTATTTGGTTGTAATTTTTGTCTACAAACCTGCTACACGTAGTGTACTGGTGATTAGTGCTAGAGACATGGATTATAAGGAACGAAAAAGCCATCATGGATAAACAATTACTAACCGAGTGTGATGAATTACCTGAGGAGTTTAGTTCGCTTGCCGAAGCAGGGGCCTTTTGGGATACCCATAGCACGGCAGATTATGAAGATATGATGGAAGATGTCGCTTTTGAGATAGATCTGACCAGAAAGCCGACCTATTATTTTGCTGTTGCCAAAGATCTTGCGACGGCATTGCACGACGTTGCCCAACAGCAAGGCATTTCAACGCAAACGTTGATCAACCTGTGGCTGCAGGAAAAACTCATCCATACGACAAGCTGAGCGGCAAAAAGATAGAGAGGCTCTAAAAATAGTCTTTATCATGAGGAGGCCGGCCCTTCCAAAGTGCCGGCCTCCTTTTATTTTGCCACTTCCCCTAGCGCCACTAACAACGCCGCGCCGGTCTTGATCCCTTTGATGAAGCGTTCGACTTCCAGGTTTTCATTGGGCGCGTGATTGCGTTCATCGGGGTTGGCGTAGGGGGTGCCAAAGGCGGGGACGCCGAGGATTTTGGTAAAGACATAGTCGGGGAGGCTGCCGCCAGCGCTGGGAATGAGGAGGGGCTCTTCGCCTTGACCAGCACGCAGGGCTTGGCGGATCGGTTCGGTGTAGGGCGAAGCCAGCGCGGTTTTGGAAGGGTCCATCCCGCCTTGGTAGATGACTTCGACCGTGGGTGCGTGGCGCGCCACATGGGCCTCGACCTTGGCTAGGGTATCGGCGACGGTCATCGCTTCGACCAGCCGAATGTCACACTTGACAAAGGCTTCGTGGGGCAACACAGTCTTGGAACCAGGCCCGCCATAGCCGCCATGAAAGCCATTAATCGTAAAGGTGGGGTAGAACATTAGCCGTTCAAAGAAGCCGCGGTCGGCAGGTGCATCCCACTGTTGTAATGCCAACTCCTGGCGGATTCGGGCCTGATCGAGCGGCAGCGCAGCCATGGCTTGCATTTCCAGGGGCGTCGGGGGCAGGACTGGATCATAGAAGCCCTCGATGGTGATCGCGCCTTGGGCGTTTTTCATGGTGGCGAGCAGTTGGGTGAGTGTCCAAATGGGGTTGGGCACAACGCCACCCCAGTTGCCCGAGTGCAGATCGGTGTTGGCCCCCCGCGCACGTAATTCAAAGGAAAGTACGCCCCGCACGCCAAACATGATGCAGGACTGGCCGCTTTCGTGCACCGGCCCGTCCGCCGTGACGACGAGATCACACTGGAGCAGCTCGCGATGCTGGCGAATAAAATCGGCAATATGGGGGCTACCGATCTCTTCTTCCCCTTCGAGGAGGACCAGGACATTACAGGGTAGCTGATCCTGCGTGGCGAGGAGTGACTCGATGGCAAGAAGCTGGGCAAAGTGCTGCCCCTTGTTATCTCCCACCCCACGGGCATAGATGCGCCCATCGCGAATGGTCGGTTCAAAGGGCGGGGAGAGCCATTGATCGAGCGGATCGGGCGGCTGGACATCGTAGTGACCGTAGAGCAACACGGTGGGCTTGCCGGGGGCATCAAAGCGTCGCCCCAAGACCATGGGCCAGCCCGCGGTGGGTAGGCGTTGCACATCCATGCCTAGCGTAGTGAGGGTTTGCTCTAGAAAGGTGGCTACTACGTCCATGCCCACCCCGTGGGCGCTGATACTGGGTTGGCGGACATAGGCAAGCAGGCGCTGGATAAAGGCGGGACGTGCTTGGTCGATATGGGCAAAGAGGGGGGCCAGATTGGTAGTGTTCATAAGCGGCTCCTGTTATCAGCTAGATCGTGGCTATGGTTGCTCGTGCTAGATAAACCAACTAGATAAACCACCTGTATAAACCACCGAGGGCCAGAAAGCCAAACGGAGGATCCACTGGATCCTCCGTTGGGGAACAGATTTGGCGCGCTCGGCTCGTGGGGAATGGGGTGATTCAGTTCTTGATCAAGGGAGAGCCACGGCCTTCACGGCTATAATGCGCATGGCGCGTAACGGTCCCCCTTCGCCCCTAGATCGAGCGAAATGCTCGGATGCGGGGCATGGTATGGGGCTATTTGATGCTAATCACACCTGCTTCAGCGCCTTCGGGTGTGCCACCACGATAGAGGAGAAGTAGCCCTAGTTCGGTATTGTTAGTGGTCGATCCAGTATCTAGGATGCGCAATTTGTCGTTGGTCTTGTAGCCTAACTCGGTTGCACCAACCCCACCTTCTTCAAAGAGCGCGACATAGCGTTCTCCCCCAGGGGCAATGGTCATGCCTTCGACCCAATCTGTATAGGTGCCAGACCAATAGTCATAGACCCCGGCCCAAACATCAATGGGCCGACCCACATCCGCCCAACTCAAGCCAATGTCTTCGGCGCAGGTATATAACACGGTATTCGCGCTATTGGTCTCGTGGTCGGTATAGAAGGACGGATAGCTTGCGCCAGTCGCCAAGTTCTGGACCCACACGGCATTGCGGCCATCACTCCAGTTACCAGCCAGATCAAGCGTGAAGATGGCAAAGTCAAACTCACCATCCTGATCGATATCGAAATCAATCTCAAAGCCTGCGGGTAGATTGGCGTGGGTTTGGCGTTCCCAAGAGTTAAAGGCAAAGCCAAACAAGAACGAATTTTGCTCCGAACAGAAACCGGCTGGCACGCCGATCGTCGTGTAACCCACATAACGAATGTCTGGTGTTGGATTGTTCTCGCCCGGTCCACCTTCTGGCAGATTGTCGCTAACGCCGATGAGCGAATAGCTTTCCACCAAGCTTGTGCCTACCCCGCGATTGCGGACTTGAACATATCGCGACTTGCTCTTGAGCGTGACATCGCCTGCCTTGCGTGGCAAGATCTGCCAGGGCAGATGGAGTTGATTGCTGGGGTTACCTTCTTCGGTCAACAGAAGATAGCCGTCAAATTCCATGGCGGTGAGGGTGGCGGCACTTGCTCCTGCGCTCCCCGAATTGAGCCGCCAAGCAGGCAGCTTCTCGCCGCGGATAATCATGGTGACTTCGAATTGGCGATCACTGTGGGCACGCACCATCAGATCATCGGGCGTATTGATCTCAATGGCCCCGCTCGCGGCATCTTCAGCAAAGCGGAAGGCCGGGGTCAGCTCATAACGGATGTTGCGATCGCTATAGTTGCGGATCGTCACTACTTGTTTGAGGACCTTTTTCTCCCGCGTAATATCGTGGAAGGTAAAGGAGAGGGCTGCCGTCGGTGATGCTGCATTCCAGGCTGCTGCGGGCAGGGTAAGCGCTTTGTCCACGCGCACTTCACCACCGCCAATGCGGCTGATCTCGGCCAGGGTGCCACCAAAGAGGGTCGGTTTGACGAGAATGTTGGTTTCGGCACTGTTCATCAACAAGGCTTTGATCTCAGCCGGGGTCCGTTCGGGATATTTCTGGATCACCAATGCGGCGGCCCCACTGACAACGGGGGCCGCGCCCGAGGTGCCGCCAAAGGGCTCCACGCCGGTGCCGGTGCCGGCAATCGCCGAGACCGCCGCCCCCGGTGCCCCAATTTCGGGCTTGATCTCATTAAAGGTCATAGAGGGGCCGCGCGACGAGGAACCAACCATTTGTCCGATCAGCGATACACCACCCGCTGGGTCAAAGCGAACAATGACACTTTCCCCGGTAGCCAACGCCCGTTTGAGGGCTTGGGAGGCGCTTTGGCTAATGTTATAGCCAGGGATGCTAGGTACACCGCCGCCAAAGCTAAAGACAGAGGGATCGCCTGGTGCCACTAGCCCGATGATCCCAACCAGCCCACCCCCCTCGGCTACATTCGAGATTTTGAGGCTGATATTACAAGTGCCGCGGTCAACCAAGACAATCTTGCCGGTTAAGGTACCGGCGGCAAAGGGGCTACAACCATTCAAATTGCCGCCTGCGCCATCACCGTATTGGAGTGGGGCTTCAATCACGGCGGTGAGGGGCGCGGACCACGGTTGGTAGACCGCTTCATAGAGGGCGACCGCGCTAGCTGGTGCGACCACTTCGAGGGCAAGTCCGATCGCCGAAGGTACTTGCGTTTGGGCCACCGAGAGCGCAGAAGGGGCCGCCGCGGGTGTCCCGGTGATGTAGGGGCGGTCGCCGCCATTGCCTGCGGAGGCCACCGTTAGCACACCGATGCTACTGGTGTTTTCAATCGCAAAGGCTAGATCGTCGTCATAGGGCAAGCCATAATTGCTGCCCAGGGACAAGTTAACAATATCTACGTGGTCGCTGAGATCCCCATCATCGTTGGGATCGACAATATAGTCCATTGCTTGGAGGAGGGCAACCCCGCTACAGGAACTAGACAGCGTTGCACAAACTTTGACGGCGTAGAGCTCAACCCCAGGCGCAACGCCGCCATTACCGCCAATGATATCGGCGACATGGGTCCCATGACCTTCGGCATCGATGGGATCATCATCGGGCGCAAGCGGGCCATTGGGCCACAGTTCGCCAACGAAATCATAGCCCTCCACCACATTGGCCGTGGGGAAGAGCCCATCACGCGTGGTGTTCCGGGAGTCGGTGATCGTGGCGCCATAGGCTAGTTCATAGGCTTCGCGCGTACCGGGGCCACCTAGGTTGGCATGCGTATAGTCAATGCCACTGTCGAGCACCGCCACTTTGACGCCTGTGCCATCATAGCCCGCTTGTTGCGCTGCGGTGCCGCCGATATAGGGAACGGTTTCGGTTAACGCCTTTTCGTAGTTGATCACCGGATTGATCGATAGGACAGCCGGATCGGCAGCCAGACTGGCCAACGCTGTCCCATCCACTTCGAGAATGACGGCGTTGAGGGCCTTTTGCACTTGGGCCAAGACGCGGGCATTAGCATCCCAGCGCAGCGCTAGTTGGACGACGCTGCTCTGTTGGGTGGCAACGCGCGCCAATTGGGCTAGTTGCGCATCGACGGCGCTCGCCGTCACACTTTGTGCCATCTGTTCCGTGACGGATGGCTCTTGGAGGCGGACGACAACTTGTTGTTTGCCATTGACCAAGCGCAGCGCTGGATTCACCTTGCGTAGTGCCAGGGCATTTTCAATGGTTGGAGCACCTGAGATGGGGGTGAGGCCCGCTTGATCGGACAGCACACGCCAATGGCTACCAGCGGCGGTAACTTCGGTGAGCGTTGTCGGCACGGTCAAGGCGGTGACGGCGGGTATTTCATCTTCCGCCGCAAGTTCTTCGGCACTTTCCTCTTCTTCTGTCCCTGCTTCGGCTGTATTGGTGGCTCGGTTCGTATTGCTAACAAAAGGAATAAAGACTTTGGTGGCATTGGTCCCGTCGGTTGGACTAGCGGTGCCGCCATCTTGGGCTAGAGCAATAGGCGTAGGCAGGAGGAGGGACAGGATGAGACATAAGGAGAGCCAAATGGGTCTCTTTGTCATACAATTCTCCTTTCCAAAGGCAATAAAGGCTGGAACTGAATTAGGATGAAGGCTAGATGCGAGCCGTTGCTACGGTTACCCGCTCTCTTGGTGCCGCATTGGGGAGGCAACCAAATGTGGCATTGCATTGTCACTTGTGCGAGGTGTTGCCGAGTTGCGCCAGGTTGCTAGACATCTGCACATGTGGCGAGGAACGCTGTAACTATGGTAAACGGCCTAGGGTTGGGTGGTTGTGTCTCGCGTAAGGAGACCACCGGTTACAAAATTGGATGTATAAAAGCTACGTTAAACCAGGAGACAACAGCGAGCCTGCGCTGCCAGCATAGGTGATCTTCGCGGCGGGGGGTGCCTGTGGGAATCGGTATGCTAACAAAGGGTTTCAATGGATGCTGTTAAATTTAGTATAACATGTGTAAATGACGATTGTCTAAGTAGTTCATGTGTCGTATTAAAATGTTAAAGTTTATGTCATTTATATGAGATATTTTAATCGAAAGGGTAGCGGTAAAGGGCGACCTTGTTCTGCTCGCGGCTCAGGTTGTCCTCCTTGCTGGCATACGGTTGGGGACTGTAAATGGACTAAACTATCTCGTGTAGATGGGCAGATTGCCTTTCTTTGGTGTAATTTAACTTTGTTTGCTGTGGCGATATTCGCTGTTCTGGCTTACAGAAATAGGAGCTATCATTAAACTTTGGGGTGATTAAGACGTTTTCTGCCCATTTTTACGCAAAAAGGAAGATTGAATGCGCACCAGAATTCTGCTATACTCTTCTTGTTTACAGTTATCTTTGCTGTTAAATGATACTCTGTGGGTGGCGATATCGCTCCAGTCATCGACACTAGCTTGCCCGGCCCACTTGCCATTGCACTCTACGCCAACGGCCTACCTTGCGCTATGAGCTGCCGCGTCTTTACAACCGTACGGCTCTCGTGTCAAGCTAACCATCATGCTTAGTGATCGAGGTCTGCATGCCCTATCTAGCTCGCCATATTTTAGTTGAATTGAATGGGTGTCCACCCCATGTTTTGAATGATATCAGCCGAATCGAATATACGTTAGCGCGAATTGTGGACCTATTAGCGACAGAAATCCTCAAGACAACTTCCTATCAGTTCCAGCCGCAGGGGATTAGTACGGTGATGATTATCGGTGCGTCCCATCTCGCCGTTCATTCTTGGCCCGAGCATGGCTATGCCAGTGTGGATGTTATGGTCTGTGTCGATAATTTTAAGCTCAAAGACCTCCTCCACATTTTTGTGAAGGAACTGGAAGCTACTTCGCACACCTTTATCGAGGTCCGCCGGGGGCTAATCGAGCAGTAACCATGCAAATCCCTTTTCTGGCTACACGGATTCGGGCGGAAGAACGCGCCCGCTTTGGCATCTTGGCGACGCTCTTGCTCTTTAATTCGTTGGTGCTGGAATCCAATGAAGTGATGGCAACGGGTGGTTTTGCCAATCAGGTGGGGGTGCCTTTTTTGCCCTGGCTCTGGGGAATAGATATGCTGATTGTGATGCTGACTTCAGCGCTCTATTCGCTTCAGGTGGATCGGGTGGATCGCAACCGACTTACGGTGGTGATCCTGGCTGGCTTGGCGCTGGCCTATACGTTGCTCTATGGCGCGTTTGCCGGGGGTGCGCCCGCGTGGTTCACCTATTCGGTCTTCACTATTCTGACTGACCAACAGTGGCTACTGGTGCCGCTGCTCGTGTGGGCCTTGGTGAACGATGCCTTTTCGACCAATGCAGCCAAGCGGCTGATCCCATTGTTGGGCATTGCTGTCTTGGTCGGGCGTATTTTGGGCAACAGTATGGTCGCAGGGGCGGCTTCGTTCTTGGCTGGCAATGCGCTTGGGACTATTCCGTTGCTGCTATTGAACGCCGTCCTTTTGTTCGCGTTAGCCGCGCTCTATGCGTTTAGCTCACGGTGGATTCAGATCAATGCGCGGCGGGCCACAACTGCGAGTCCCCTGGCCGATCTGCGCGAGGGGATTGAGTTTGTCTATGCGGTGCCCGCTTATCGCTTTCTTGCCATGGCGATGATCCTGCTGGGCTTTGGTCTGAATCTGGTGGAATTCCACTTTATTTTGCGGGTGGCTGCGCAGTTCACCGTGCTTGCTGATCTCGAATTCTTTTATGGGATGTTCAAAATCGTCTCCTTGGTTCTGCTGACGATTCTCCAGGGGTGGGTTGCCACTAAATTGATCGAGCGGCTGGGTTTTCAACGGATCTTTGCCTGTATGCCAGCGACCATGTTGAGCGCGTTGCTGCTCGCGCTCGCTTGGCCGGGCATCGTCGGGATTACGGTGGGCAATCTGTTGACGCGTACTGTTTTGCTGGGGATTGATGAGCCTGCGCGTCATGCCTTTCAAGGGTTGGTCCCTGATGAACGGCGGGGGCGGGTAAGTGCTGTCATGGATGGCTATCTCTATCCTATCGGCGCGATTTTGAGCTGCGCGTTGCTACTGGTTGTCTTTAGCCTGGCTGGGGCAAATTGGTTTTCTCCGGGGGTGGCGCAAGGCATCTATCTTAGCGTGGGCATCCTTTGTGTCAGTGGGGCACTCTATGCCATGCGTAAGATGTACCACAGCTATGATGCCAGTATGCTCAACTGGCGTTTGCAGCGAAAGCGCCGTTCGAGCCAATTGGATCAGCTTGAGTTTTAATGGATAAGGCACGACAACCCATCCCGCCCTTTTTGCCCGTCTCCGCTGCGATCCGCCCGCGCATTGATGCCTATTGGGCCGCGCTCTTTGGTGAACAATGGGCGCATCCCCCCCGCAAACGCCCACGGATTGTCTATTCGGCACGATCACCTGGCTTCTTTGGGCTACAAACGAGTGGGCCGTGGTCTTTTGCCGTTGCGCCTGCGGTGTCGTACCAGGCTGCGCAACGGTGGGTGCGGCGCGTGCTTCCCTTGTTGGCGCTCCAACGGGCGGGGCAGCGCTACTGGCCCTGGGCTACGCGCCAACTGTGGCCGCAACTGGCGGCATGGTCGATGGGCGGGCGCCTGCTGAGCCCTTGGGATCACGAGCTGTATGGGCCAGCCTATCTGCTCTATTGTACGCAGATGGCGCTGCCCCTGGATGATCGTGTGGCAATCCACGCACTTGCGGATCTACCCCCAGCCATGGTGGCACAATTCCAACAGGCAATGGGTACTGTGGCGTGGCAAATGAACCAACCCCAATGGTGGCCGCGGCTTTTGGGGATTCTGCAAGGGGAACAGGTGGTGGCGGTGGGGGCCGTGCGGCTGTGGGAAGAACGGATCGGCGAGATTTTTGTGGATACCTTACCCTCCTATCGCGGCCGTGGCTATGCCAAGCGTTTGACTGCCTATCTCACGGATTGGATGCTGCGCGAAACCCCGTGGTTACCGCAGTATGATGCGGAAATCTCTAACTTGCCATCCTTGCGTGTCGCCTATGCCGTAGGCTACCGCTACTATGGTACAATGCTTTTGGGCAGTCGGTCCCAGGGAGAGTCAGAATGACCATCAACCAAGCCAATAAGCAACCTGTGCGCCAGGTGACGGTGTCTTCACTCCGGCACTGGCGTCCTTGGTTGGCGATTGTACTGGGCAGTTTGCTCTATGGCGGGCTTTCGTGGGTCACCAATTTCTCGGCGGTCAGCGGGGCCTTTGACGGGAATCTTCGTCCGGGTGTAGCTATTCCCATTGTCTTTGGCTTTATTTATGGTCCCTTTGTTGGCTTCATGGTGGGCTTTCTTGGCAATCTAGGGCTCGACTATAGTTCGGGCTTTCTCAGTTACCCGCCCGACCCAGCCACGGGGAATTTGCTGCGCGATGTGGTGGCTGGCTATTTTCTCAACTGGCAAATCGGCAATGGTATTTTTGGGTTGATTCCAGGGCTTTGGTCGCGTTGGCAGCCGCGCTATGATCGGACGCGCGATCTGCTGGCTGCTTTGGGTGTGACCACGGTCGCGATTGTGGCCGGCGTGGCCTTCGCGGCTTTGATCGATATTCTCTTGTTTGACTATGTAGACCTCAATTTTGCGATTCAACAAGAACTCATTCCCATTAGTATTGTTAATCTCATTAATGCGCTGATTTTGACGCCGATCATTCTCTTTAATTATACCCACCTAAACTACCGCGCCCTGCCTTCGATCCGTTCCGGGTTGATGCGTCGTCTGCTGATCACCCTTTTGATCTCGGGTGCTCTGCCGGTGGGGTTGCTGGGGCTCTTCTTGTTTCAGCAAACGACCGGAGCGGCAGCTAGCCCAAGCGGCTTGCTCATCAAGCTCGCGATCACCGTCCTCTTTACGCTTCTCTTTACGGTGGTAAATGCGCTGTTGGTGGCGCAGACCGTCTCGGCACCGCTGCTGCGGTTGGCCGAGGCGGCGCGGCTTATGGAAGCCGAACAGTTGAGGCCTGAACATATTGAAGCCATTCAAGCCATGCAAGGGAACGACGAAGTGACCCAGTTGGGCCATGTCTTTGCCCGGATGGCGGCCGAGGTCATTGCTCGTGAGCGGAAGTTACAGAAGCAGGTGCAGGAACTGCGGATCGAAATTGATCGGGTTCGTCAGGAGCAAGCCGTGAGTGAAATTACCGATACCGAGTATTTTCAGGATTTGCAACAAAAGGTTAACCAGCTGCGGGGACGTTCCCGGCGACCAAGGTCTTCTAGTCAAGAATAGAAAGTTACCGTCTTATGATTATTTCCATTCACTCCTTTCGTGGCGGCACGGGAAAGTCGAATACAACGGCCAATGTGTCTGCCTTGATGGCGCAGCGCGGCTACCGCGTCGGCGTTATCGATACGGATATTCAATCCCCTGGGATTCATGTGCTTTTTGGCTTGGATGAGAGCCAAATTCAGCACTCACTGAATGATTATCTCTGGGGTAAGTGTCCCATTGATCAGGCTGCCTATGATGTTACCAGGGTTTTGACCAGTAATCCTAAGAATGGCAAACTCTATTTAATCCCTTCCAGCATCAAGACCAATGAGATCGCGCGCATCTTGCGCGAAGGGTATGATCCGGCGGCGTTGAGTGATGGCTATACCGATCTGCTTGAGGCGCTAAAACTGGACTATCTGATTATTGATACCCACCCTGGCCTCAATGAAGAGACTTTGTTATCCATTGCCATTTCGGATGTGCTCGTCATTATCATGCGGCCAGATTCGCAGGACTATCAAGGCACGGGGGTCACGGTCGAAGTGGCCCGCAAATTGCGCACGGCCAAGTTGCTCTTGGTGGTTAATAAGGTTCCCCTCTCCTTTGGCCTAGAAGATGTCAAACGCAAGATCGCCGCCACCTATCAATGTGAGGTGGCAGCAGTCTTCCCCCACAGCGATGAATTGATGGCGCTGGCTAGTTCGGGCATCTTTTCTATGCAATATCCAACCCATCCGATGACGAGTATTTATCAAGAGTTAGTGGCGCAATTGGTGGGGTAGCCTTGCGCTAGCTGCCGCAACGGTCTCTGTACGTATAAACGAAGAACTTATCCTGAAATTGGTTGTGGTTCCCGTCAAGCCTGCTGTAGCGTAAGGCGGCTACAGAAATTTCAGGATAGATACTAAGTTAATGGTGAATCATGGCTGATGATACTTCCACGCGGGTAGCGGCCAAGAACCTACTTGGCACCTTAGGAAAAGACCCAGAGAAAATTTTTGGGGATGTATTGGCTGGTCTTGTGGTGAGTTTGGTTGCGATCATCTTCAATATTTCCTATGCTGCCTTGATCTTTACCGGGCCCCTTGCCGAGTATCTACCCTTTGGCATTACGGCCTCGCTCCTCGCCCTCTCCATTTCGGCGATTGTGGTGCCGTTATTTAGCTCCTTGCCCATTTTGTGTGCGGGGCCGGATTCACTGACGGCTGCCGTCGTGGCTCTGATTACGGCAAATGCCGCTGCGGCTTTGGTGGCGAGCGGCCAAACCGCAGCGCTTTTTCCAACCATTCTGTTGACCTTTGTCTTTGCGACCACCTCGACGGGAGTGGTACTCTGGCTCGCTGGGCGTTTTCAATTAGGGCACTGGGTGCGCTATATCCCCTATCCGGTCATTGGTGGTTTTTTGGCTGGCACCGGTTGGTTGGTCACTCGTGGTGGCATTAAGGTGATGACCGCTGTTCCACTGGAATGGCATGAGCTAGACCGTTTATTGGCCTGGGATGCCCTTGTCCTGTGGGGGCCAGGGCTTTTCTTTGGCTTGGCGCTCTTGTTGCTGAGTCGGTTTTACAAACATTTTCTGCTGATCCCTATCTTTGTCCTCGCGGCTACGGCGCTCTTTTATCTCGTCCTTGCCATCACCGGCACGAGCTTGGCCGAGGCCGCCGCCATTGGCTGGTTTTTTACCCCCTTTGCCGAAACTGTCTATCGCTTTCCCTTGACTGGTGAGGTGTTGTCGCAGGTCAGTTGGTCGGTGTTGTTACCGCAGACAGGCACTTTCTTTGCCCTCTTCCTCATTACCATTATTGATCTGCTTTTGGTTGCTTCGGGCCTAGAACTTGCCTTGCAACGCAATTTGGATCTCAATCGCGAACTGCGCGTGACAGGGCTAGCCAATGCCGCGACGGGTTTCTTTGGTGGCTTCGTCTCCTGCCTTTCCACAAGCCGAACCCTGTTGGCACAGAAAGCGGGGGCCACCGGGCGTCTTTCCGGTTTGGTGGTAGCCGCGGTTGGCTTTCTCATGTTGCTCTTTGGCGATCCCATTGTGGCCTATGTACCCAAAGCGGTCTTAGGCGGGCTCTTGATCTATTTGGGGCTGTCCTTGCTGGTCCAGTGGCTCTACGAATCTTGGTATAAATTGCATCGTGCCGATTACGCGCTCATCTGGATCATTTTGTTGGCGATTGGCGCGATTGGGCTCCTCCAAGGAATTGGCGTTGGCATTGTGATCGCTAGCATTATTTTCACCGTCACCTATAGCCAGATCCCCATTTTGAAGCATGATCTCGTCGGTGCCGACTATCCCAGCACCCGCACGCGTACCTTCCAGCAGCAGCGCTATCTCACCCGTCATGCACAAGAGATCCGCATTTTACGCCTCCAAGGGTATCTCTTCTTTGGCACGACGATGCAGTTGGTGGAATATATTACCAAGTTGGTGGAAGATGAAACCAAGAAACCCCTTTTCCTTGCGCTCGACTTTCACTACAGCAGTGGCATGGATGCCTCGGCCCTGCTCAGTTTTACCAAATTGCAGCGGTTGGCGCGCGAACAGGAAGTGACCTTGATCTATACGGGGCTGCATCATAATCTGTTGGCGCAATTTGAGAAAGAAAAGATCATCAGGGCCAGCGACCATGACCAAACCGTCTTTGTCGATCTAGATCATGGCCTGGAGTGGTGCGAGGAGCAACTACTCCAAATCGGCAAATTGCAACGTCAGCGCTTTATGCCATTGGCGCTACAACTGGACGAGCTTTTCCCCGATACGGATCAAGTGACGACCTTTATGGATTATTTGGAGGCCCGCCGCTTGCAGGCCGATGAGACCTTGATCGCCGAGGGCGAGAAAGTCAGCGGCATCTATCTCATCGAGCACGGCCAGGTGACGATTGCGGCACGGCTCCCCAATGGACAGACGCGCCGCGTGGCAACGCTGGGCTCGGGCGCCATCTTGGCCGAATGGCAAATGCCAGCCAATGGGTATGCCACCGTGAACCAACGCAGCCAAGTTTACAGCCTGACCAACACCGCGCTCCAGCGTATGGTTACGGAACAACCCGCTTTGGCCGTGATCTTCTTCCGCTTTATTGCCGAAGTGGCCGGTGAACAACTGATGCTCGCTAATACCACGATTGATCGCCTCCTCACCTAGCTCGCTTTACTTAACTCCCCTCCCCTAGCTCCCCTCACCTAGATCTCTGCGCGCTCGCTGATTAGCCTCGCCCTGAATCTACGAGACTGAATCTACGAGACTGAATCTACGAGACGATTTGCAAAGGCGTTCGGGGCAGCCAGCCCTGGCCGGTTCTCCCAAACTGGTCAGGTGTAAAGTCGGCCTTTGCAAACCGTTTCTAGGGAGCGACACGATAACGCCGATGAACCTATTCGGGATCTTTGCGCCAATGCCCTGTATCAGGTATAGTATGAAATAAATGCTTTGCTAGAAACAACATCAACCCCTTATTCAATTGAGCAGCTTTGGGAGCGACAGCGTTTATGACTCTGATCACGATTATTGGGCGCGGTCATGGTGGTACGCGTGCCATGTCACACACCCTCCAAGCGAGTGGCGTCTATATGGGCCATCCGCTGAATGTCTCGGGTGATCTACTGCCGCCGGGCGATATGTACGATGCCTGCCGCGTGATGGCCCGTTATGTGAAGTGGCAAGGCGGCTTGCAATGGGATTTTAGCGCGCTCCACACCATGCCCATCCCCCCAGAATTTACCGACCTAATTCAGCGCTACTTAGCCAACGTCCTCCACGCCCCAGCCCCCCACAAAGGCTGGAAAATCCCCGAAACCACGCTGGTCTTTCCCTGGATTATTCGCCTGTTTCCCGATGCCAAATACATTCACTGGGTGCGCAACCCGCGCGATAACATTCTTGCCCGTCACATGACCGATGACCTGCGTGACTTTGGCATTGATTATCCGGCCACCGATGATGATCGGCTCAAGCGGGCAATCTCCTGGCAATATCAATATGAGATTGTCAAAGCGACACCCAAGCCAGCCAACTGGATCACCGTGCGTTTCGAGGATTTTATCCAAAACCAAGCCGCGACCCTTGCGCGCCTGACCGCCTATCTGGGCTTGCCCATGGAAGCAATTCCCGTGCGGGCCGAGTCGGTTGGTCGTTATACAGCAAGCGATGGTGTTAGCTATTTTGATTTTCTGGATGAAGGGATGCGCGCCTATGGCTATGAAATTCCCACCACGGCTGCATCTGTGCCCGCTACCATTGTCGCACCGGCTGCCCCAGCAACTACACAACCAATCACCCCAGAACCAACCAAAGGAGAAAAAAGTACTATGGCGTCTAGCACACGCAAAGGGAGCCGTAGCCGCAATCGGCGTCCCAATATTGTTTTATTAGGCATCGACTCCCTGCGCGCCGACCACATGAGCAGCTATGGCTATCGGCACCTGACGACCCCTTTTATGGATCGTTTCGCCCAGGGTGGTACGCTCTTCGAGAACAACTTTAGCCCGAGCATTCCCACCACACCGGCCTATGCTTCGATGTTGACGGGCCGCGACTGCTTTGGCACCCAAGTCGTCGCGCTGCGCCACAAAGGCCCCTTGCGCGCCGAAGTGCCCACCCTGCCAGAAATCCTGCGCGAAGAAGGGTATGACACCACCTGTGTGGGTTTTAGTGGCAACCCTTCCTCCCGTGGCTTCGACACCTATCTAACCTTCCCGGGCTGGGGCAGTTGGAACGAAGGACGCAGTCCCAAGGCGCAAAATCTGAATGATGTGACCATCCCCGAGCTGGATCGCTTGGTCAAAGGGCGCAAACCTTTCTTCCTTTTCCTGCGCCATATGGATCCCCACGCTCCCTATTTGCCACCAGCGCCCTATGAGCGTGCCTTCTACCACGGCAATGAGACCGATAAGCGCAACACGTCGATGGAACCGGTGATGAACTTTAAACCTTTCCGCGACTTCTTTGCCAGCTGGATGCCGCCAGGCATTACCGACAAGGACTATGTCATCGCCCAATACGATGGGGCGATTGCCTATATGGACGCCTGTATTCAGAGCCTCTTTACGGCGCTGGCCAGTCATGATATTTTGGACGAGACCATTGTGGTCATCAATGGCGACCACGGCGAGACCTTGTATGATCACGAATGTTGGTTTGATCATCACGGCATGTATGACAACGTGCTTCATGTGCCGCTGATCATCCGCTATCCCAGCAAAGTGCCCGCCGGAGCGCGGGTGCAAGGCTATACCCAACACAAGGATCTCGTGCCGACGATCCTAGATCTCGCCGATATTCAACGCCCCGACCTCACCTTTGAAGGACGTAACCTGCTGCCCTTGATGAAGGGGGAAGTCGCCTCGCATGAAAGTGAATTTTACATCACCGAATGCACCTGGATGCGCAAACATGGGTGGCGCACGCCCCAATGGAAGTTGATGATTGCCCTGGAGCCCGATTTCCATTTCAAGCCAGAAATTGAGCTCTATAACTTGGTCGAAGATCCCGCAGAGAATAACAACCTGGCTGCCAGCGAACCCGGTGTCGTCGCCATGCTGCGCGACCGCATGAACGCCTGGATTGCCAAACGGGAATCGGAGACGGGCTTCCCCAATCCCATGCACCATCAAGGCGACTGGCATGGTCATGAGGGCCTGGGTCCCTTCAAAAGTTCGCAGCAAGCCTATGACACCCTCCACATCGGCGATCCTGCCCAAGCCGCCCGCCTTCAAGCGAAGTCGCGCGAGTAGAGACTAGACCTGTCAGGTTTGAAAAACCTGATAGGTCTTAGGTTGGCGGTTGTGAGGACCACAGCGCCAACCAGATGACAAGTCTTTGGTGACAAACCGACAAACTTGAGGATCTGGTTTATGTCCACAAAAATCGGGATTGGCGTCATTAGTTTTGCCCACGGGCATGCCAATGCCTACTGTCAGCGTATGTTGACCTATGATGATGTGACGTTGGTGGCCTGTTGGGATGACAACGAAGAACGCGGGCAAGCCGCCGCGGCCAAATATGGCATGCGCTATACACCCCACGTCGAAGATCTGCTCCAGGATCCGACCATTCAAGGGGTGATCGTCACCTGCGAAACCAATCGCCATGCGGCCATGGTGTTGGCCGCGGCCGCGGCGGGCAAGGATATTCTCTGCCAGAAGCCCATGGCGTTGACCCTGGCTGATTGTGATCGCATGGCCGCCGCGGTGGATCAAGCCGGTGTGCGCTTGATGATGGCCTATCAGATGCGCCGCGATCCGTCGAACATCAAAATGAAAGAGATTCTGGAGCGCGGCACCTTGGGGCGCGTCAGCCTCTTCCGTCGCCGCCACGCAATCCCCGTTTTGCTGAACCCCGGCTTTGTCAATGGTTTGACCCGTTGGCATTTTGACCCCGAGCAGAATATGGGCATGTTTATGGACGACGCTTCGCATGCCACCGATCTCATTCACTGGATGATGGGCAAGCCGATCAGCGTCATGGCGGAGATCCAAAATACCGTAACCGATTTCTCGCCCGATGATACCGGCGTGGCGATCTACCGCTTTGCCAGCGGGGCCATGGCGGTATTGGTGAACTCGTCCGTCACGTTGGCGGGCGAAAATACCACCGAAATTTATGGCGATCAAGGCGTCTTGATCCAAAACCATGATGATTCACCTTCTACGACACCGCCGCTGCCCCCTGGCGCGATCAATCTCAAGCTCTGGCAAAAGAGCAATCCCGCTTGGGAAGATCTCGGCATTCCCATTCCCCCCAGCCACGGTGAGCGGATCGCGGGTGTCCCGCGCGCCTTTATCGACTGCCTCAAGAACGACACCGCTCCTGATGTCACCGCGGCGGATGGGCGCGTTTCGGTGGAAATGGTCTTGGGTGCCTACCTATCGGCCAAAGAAGGCCGCCGAGTAACTTTTCCCCTGTAGAGCATAACGCTGTACACTAGGACGCGGATGAACGCGGATTGACGCGGATAAACTAGATATAATCCGCGTTCATCCGCGTCCCCAAATTCTCATTCGTAATAAGCACAGATAGGTAGACAGAGATGACCGATTTACGCATTGGGGTGATTGGTGCAGGTGGACGAGGTGGTCTGGCGGCCTATGCTCACCAGCCAGAGGCTGGGGCGCGCATTGTGGCTTGTTGTGATATGGACGATGCTGTTTTGGCCCGCTGCCGAGAACGCTATGGCAACGACATTTTGACGACGCACGAGTATCGCACCCTGTTAGAACAGGATCTGGACGCTGTTTTCGTTGCCACGCCCGACTTTTGGCACGAGGAACATGGCATTGCTGCGCTGGAAGCTGGCAAAGCCGTTTATCTGGAAAAACCACTCGCCATCACCATTCCCGGCTGCGACCGCATTTTGGCAACCGCAGTGCGGACACAGGGTACGCTCTATGTCGGCCATAACATGCGCCACATGGCCTTTGTGCTCAAGATGAAAGAACTCATCGACAGCGGCGCGATTGGCGAAGTCAAAACTGCGTGGTGTCGTCACTTTGTGGGCCATGGTGGTGACTTTTACTATAAGGACTGGCATGCCGACCGGCGCTATAGCACAGGGCTATTGCTGCAAAAAACCACCCATGATCTTGACGTGCTCCATTGGCTCTGTGGTGGCTATAGCACCTTGGTCAATGCCTTGGGCGGGCTGACCCTCTTTGGGCAGATCACCGATCGCATTGGCCCGGCGGAAAAGGGGCGCAACCCGGGGGCCCGCCTGGAACATTGGCCCCCGCTCACCCATAAAAATCTGTTTCATACGGTCGATGTGGAAGATATTAGTATGATGAATATGTTGCTCGATAACGGCGTCTATGTGGCCTACCAACAGTGTCATTACACGCCCGACTACTGGCGCAACTATACCTTTATTGGCACCGAAGGCCGCCTTGAGAATGTGGGCAACGGCGAAGAGGGCACGGTAATCAAGGTGTGGAACAAACGTCATAAGGGCTATGCCGAAGCGGATGAGATTGTTCCTATTGTCCAAGAAACGGGCAGCCACGGCGGCGCTGATCCCAAAATTGTCAACGAATTTCTCGACGTGGTGCGCGGCAAGGCCAAGCCCAGCACCTCGCCGGTGGCTGCCCGTTACAGTGTTGCTGCGGGTTGTGCTGCCACCGAATCCTTGCGCAATGGCGGACAGCCGATTACGATTGAGCGCCTGCCAGCGGCGACCACGGCCTACTTTGCTTGAACTAACAAACGCTATGACGCTCTCCCCAGATGACAGCGACCGATGACAGCGATAAGAGAGGACCAGCATGTCTAAAGGCTCCCAATTTCCTGCCGAGTGGCGGACCTTCCCCGATCCCATCAGTGGCGTGCCCGTGCGGCAACTGACCAACTACAAAGGCCACAGCCACCATTTCTATTTTACCAACCCCGGTTGGTATGATCAGGATCAAAAACTGCTCTTTGCCTCTGATCGCAATAACCGGACCAACCTCTATAGCCTGGAGCTTGCCAGCGGCCTCATCACCCAATTGACCGACCTCGCACCCGTACCGCTGCCGCGCGAAGTAGAGTTTTTACGCGCTTGTGTCAGCCCCCAAAACAATGCGGCCTATTTCTGGCATGAATACGACCTGATCGCGCTCGATCTGACGACATTGGAAGAGCGAACCCTCTACACCATGCCCCCCAAGTTCGATGTCTCTATGATCAATGTCACCGCCGACGGCAACTATGTCTGTGCCAGCATTTCCGAGGACATGTCCGATCGCTTTCCGGTGGATCTGCTCCGCGGCTATGTAGGCTTTCGCGAGACGTGGGCGGCTAAGCCACTGAGCCGGATTATGCGGGTGGCGGTCGATGGCAGCCGCGCCGATGTGGTTTGGGAAGAGAACTATTGGGTGGGGCATGTGAACACCTCGCCAACGCAAACGCATCTCCTGACCTTCTGTCACGAAGGGCCGTGGCAATTGGTCGATAACCGCATTTGGGGTCTGGATATGAACACCGGCCAAGCTTGGCCCATTCGCCCGCGCGAGGAACCCGAAGAGCGGGTCGGCCACGAATATTGGCATGCCGATGGGATCTACATCAGCTATCATGGGCAGAAGATCAATGGCGATAAATTCTTTGGCAAGGTGCGCTATGACAACACCGAGCAGCAGGAGTATGCCTTCCCCCACACCACGGGGCATATTCATTCCAATGATTTCCAGTTGATTGTGGGCGATGGGGGCAAGGTCGTGCGGCTTTGGCAGTGGACGGGTAATGGCTTTGCTGGCCCCAAAGCGCTCTGTCAGCACCGCAGCAGCATGCACATTCAACAGACCCATGTCCACCCGCGGTTTAGCCCAGATGGTCGCTATGTCGTCTTTACCAGCGATGTCTCGGGCTATGGCAATCTCTACCAGGTGGAGGTAGCCGCTTTCCAAACCTTGCCGGATGTAGAAGAGTAGCGATCAGGTTTCATCGGCGACCGCGCGGAAGAGCGTTGTTGGCGTCGCAGGCTAAAGCCCGCTTGAGCGGGCGTTGTTCTTTAGCACCGTCCTGAAGACGGTGCGCTATCGTTAACGCAACTGAGAGAGCAAAGCATTTTGCCATGAAAAAACTCTATGTGATCGGTGATAGTATTTCAATCCAATATGGTCCCTATTTGCAGCAGGCCCTCCAGGGTGTGATGGGCTATGCACGCAAGGAAGGCGAGGCCGAGGCGCTTCTCAATCTGGACAACCCCCAAGGTGCCAACGGGGGCGACTCGTCGATGGTCTTGGCTTTTTTGCGCGGCTTGCAGCAACAGGGCGGGATTAACGCCGATCTGCTCCTGCTTAACTGTGGCCTCCATGATATAAAGACCCATCCCCAAAGCGGTGAACGACAAGTGCCGCTGGCCCGTTATGCCGAAAATCTGCGTGCCATTGTTGCCATCGTTGCAACCCTGCAACCAACCTTGGTCTGGATGCGCACGACCCCCTGTGATGAACAAGTCCACAATCGTCTACAGATGAGTTTCCATCGCTTTGCCGCCGACTGTGATGCCTATAACGCCACGGCTGATGCCATCATGGCCGAAGCCGGTGTGCCGGTGATCGATCTCCACACCTTCACCCGTAATCTTGGCCCCGACCTCTACTGTGATCACGTCCATTTTCATGAGTCGATCCGCGCCCAACAAGGAGCTTTTCTGGCAGGATGGCTCAACCACTGGTTAGCCCAACAGCCTTCTTGATCAAAACGGAGCAAGCCTGGAAGTGCCGCCTGGAAGTGCCGGGGACAGGCGGGGCGTATGCTGAAGCGCGGCAGCCTATTTCGCCTGTCCCCGGCACTTCGCCCCGTCCCCGGCACTTCTGGGAATTTTTGTTGTTTGACACACGGGCGAATCTCGATTATAGTGTTTACACGTGTAAGTGATGCAACACGGATCGACCCAATGTGTAGACCAAGCTCCCAATGCTTTGCAAACGATATAAATAAACGATAAATCAATAGAGAAGATCCTGCTAGGACTTACGCAAAGGTAGCGCTGACCGATCTTCGTTGGTCGTTGTGGGGCCACCGCGCCAACCAGCGGAAAGTTTGAAAAATCTGTCTGCGCTTGTCCAACGGCTTTCATAAAGGATCACAACGTTTTGACACAAAAGCGCCCAACGCAAGCCGATGTGGCGCGCCTGGCTGGCGTTTCCCGCGCGACGGTCTCCTATGTTGTCAATGGTGTGGATACCGGACGGGTGACGCTCACCGCGGAGACGCGCCAGCGCGTCTTGGCTGCGATTCAGCAACTTGGCTATCAACCCGATGCGCGCGCCCAGGCCTTGCGCTCCGGTGGCATAGCCAAGACCATTGGGCTCTTGCTGCCCGATCTGCATAATCCATACTATTGGAAAGTGGCGGCTGGGGTCGAGCGGGAAGCCCAACAAGCGGGGTTTGATCTGGCGTTGTATAGTACGGCGCTCAATGCCGAACGCGAGGCGCATACCCTACAGGCACTCTTGCAGCGGCGCATTGATGGCTTGATTTTGCACCTGACCTTTCCCCAGTCAGCGCGCACCTTGCTGGAAGCCTTTACCCAACGGGGCAATCCGGTGGTGATCTTGCACGAGTTGTTGCCAGATTTTCAGGCTGCCCTAGCGAAGCTAGACACAGTGGTGCTCAAACCAAGCTATCGCGAAAGCGCGCACCAACTGATGCATCATCTTTTCAGCCTTGGGCACCGGCGGATTGGCTTTCTCTATGGCGTCGCCACCCCAGCGATTGATAGTGGTCGGTTGCTGGCTTATCAAGAAGCTTTACAAGCGATGGGCATTGCGGTCGAGGATCGTTTGATTGCCCGCTGTGGCATTACCTTGGCCGATGGCTATCAAGCAACCCAGCGGCTATTACAACAACAGCCCCGGCCAACTGCCATCGTTGCGATCAATGATTTATTAGCCATTGGCGCGCTACGAGCTATCGTGGAATGTGGACTGCGCGTGCCGACTGACGTTTCTTTGACGGGCTTTGACGATATCGAGATGGCCGCCTATCTCAATCCCCCCCTGACCACGGTTCAATACGATGCCATCGCCGTTGGCCGCGCGGCGGTCAAGTTGATTTTACAACGGCTCGATGAGCCAATGCGCCCCGTGCAAGTCTGTTACCTGCCGACGCGCCTGCTGATCCGCCAGTCCACCGGGCCAGCACCACTGGGGTCGTTGCCCGATCTATAAAGTTGATGAAATCTGATAAGAGTAGCTAGAGGAGTTAGACAAGATGATCTATGCAGAAAGTCCAACCGCCACCGCTGTCAACTCGGCGGAAGCAATCCAGGCCATGGCGGATACGCTCCAAGCGGTGGGCGTTACAGCCAATACATTACCGGCTGAGCACCGCGCATCTTTAGACGAGCAGGGCTTTACCGTCTTTCCGAATGTGATCGACCCGGCGTGGCTGGCGGCCTTACGCGAAACCTTCGAGCGGATCACTGCCGAGGAAGGCGATGCGGCAGGGGCCGAAGTGAGCAAAATGGAGGGAGTCCGGCGTCTGGCGGATCTGGTGAACAAAAGCGATCTCTTCGACCGCCTCTATACCCATCCCTTGGTGTTGGCCGCCGCATACCATGTCATTGGCCGCCCCTTCAAACTGCATTCGATCAACGGCCATGATCCCCTGCCAGGGTACGGTCAGCAGGCTATGCATCCCGATTGGGGTGGGGTACGCCCCGATCCGACCGTTTTCCATGTGATGAATTCGCTCTGGATTCTCGACGATTTTGGCCCCGATAATGGTGCCACCCGGCTTGTGCCTGGCAGCCATCGTTGGACAGCCCACCCGCGCGACCAGATGAGCGATCTCAAAGCGCCCCATCCGCAGGAGATCTTTGTCTCTGCACCCGCTGGGTCGGTCTTGGTCTTTAATAGCCACGCGTGGCACGGCAGCACGACCAATCGCAGCCAGCGGACACGCCGGGTCTATCACTGTGCGTTTATTGCGCGCGAACATCCCCAACAGACCAACCAGCGGGAGTATCTCCGCTCAGAAACGGCCGCACGCCTATCCCCCGCGGCCCGCTATATTCTGGACGTGTAGGCGAAGCGGACTGCTTGCGCAAGTTCTAACCTGTAACCAATGTCAACTGTATCTAAAACCTAGCCGAGTGGTTACGCAAATCGCTCCCTGCTAAGCGACCTATCGGGCTTTCCAAACCCAACCGGTCTATCGACTGCGTACCCTTGTTTGAGCGCATCGCCCTTCATCACTACGCCCTGGTCGGCATCACCGGCTTAGCTTGGCGGATGGTTGAAGTACATTCTTTATTTGCGATACCAAAGGAGAGATCAAATGCACAATGCTATGTCACAAGCGCACTATAGTCGGCGCGATTTTTTGCGGATCAGTGGGTTGACTGGGCTCACGTTGGGGTTAGCTGCTTGTAGTACAGCGGCCCCTAGCCAAACGCCCGCGGCCAGTGGCGGAGAGGCCGCCGCGCCTTCGGCTGAAGGGGTGACGTTGCGGTGGGTGGCCAATCATGCCTCGATCGAGATTCCCAATTTCGAGAAGGTGGCCCAGAGCTTTATGGATAGCCACCCTAATGTTACAGTCGAGTTGTTGAATATCCCCGGTGGCGATGAGTATTACAACTCGATCAACACCCAAGGGATTGGTGGCAGCCTGCCCGACATCCTCTACACCCGCACCTTTGATGTTGTACCCTTTGCCAGCAAAGGCTGGACCGTTAACTTGCAGCCGCTGATCGACCGGGACAAAGATCTGGTCAATGTCGAGGATTTCTGGCCTGCCGAAGTGGAGCAGATGACCTACGAAGGCAACCTCTATGCCTTGCCCTATGACTTCTCCAACATTGCCATTGTCTACAACAAAGACATTCTCGACGAAGCTGGTGTTAGCGTCCCCACGGACGGTGACTGGACTTGGCAAGATCTCTTTGGCATTGCCAGCCAGTTGGTGCAAAAAGATGGCGACATTACCAACCGCTGGGGCATGGCGGTCTATCCCTGGTCGTGGGTCTGGATTGGCATCCTCTTTGCCAACGGCGGCAAGCTCTTTGCCGACGATAACAAATCTTGTATTATTGACTCCCCCGAGAACCGCGAGACCTTCGAGTTCTTTGTCGCTCAACGCGAAGCCGGGATCTACCCAGAAGCTGGCGCGCTGCCCCAAGGCGTCGATGCCTTCGCCAGTGGGCTCATTGCCATGGCCTTTGAAGGCTCGTGGGCCACACAAGGCCGCCGCGAAAGTATCGGCGACAAGTTTGTCTTTGATGTCACCTATTTCCCCAAGGGCTCAACGGGCCGCCGCGCCGTCTCTGCCGCGGGGGGTGCCTGGGGCATCGGTGCGAACTCGGCGCACGTCGAGGAAGCGTGGCAATTCAACGTCCACCTGACTAGCACCGAATCGACTAACCTGCTGATCTCCGAGCCAGTACGCAGCATTCCCGGTCGCCAATCTTCGGTTGCCGCCTGGAATGAAGCGGCCAGCCGCAACGATCTGCCGCCGGAAAATGTCGAGATCTTTGGCGAGCAGATGCAAGACGCCTGGGCGCAACCCTTCCCGCTCTTCTGGAAAGACTTCGATGTCGCCTGGGCTAACCGCATTGTGCCGTTGCTCAATGGTGGTGAAAACGAGACCAACGTCGCTGAGACCTTGGCCCTCTTCCAAGAAGAAGTCAACGGCATTATCGCCCAATCCGGCGCGTAGGGAGATAGAGAATAGAAGACAGCGGTCAGAGGACAGAACTGCTCTCTGACCGCTGACCGCATTCTCCGCAAAAGGAGTAGTTACCATGATTCTACCACGGACCAAGTTGGCGCGGCGGGAAGCCTTGGAAGGGTATATTTTCTTGTTGCCCTGGATTGTGGGTTTTCTGGCCTTTCATTTTGGGCCGCTCTTGGCTTCGCTCTATCTAGGGTTTACCAACTACCGCGGCAGTGGTTCGCCAACTTGGATTGGGCTGGAAAATTTCCAACGCATGTTCACCGACGATCCCCTTTTTTGGCAATCGCTCAAGGTGACGGGACTCTATGCCCTTGGTTTTCTGCCGCTCGGTTTGGTCATCGGCTTTAGCATTGCGCTGCTGATGAACCAGAAGGTCTGGGGGATTAGCGTCTTCCGTACCATCTACTATCTACCCTCGGTGATGACGGGTGTGGCGGTGGCAATTTTGTGGCAATTTGTCTTCCACCGTGAGTATGGGGTGTTGAACAGCATCCTACGGCTCTTCGGCGCGGAACCAATTGCTTGGTTGAACAATTCGCAATGGGTGCTGGTGGCCTTTATCATCATGGGGCTGTGGGGCGTCGGCGGCGGCATGATCGTCTATTTGTCGGGCCTACAATCGATCCCAACGGAGCTGTACGAAGCGGCCTCGATCGATGGGGCCAACCGCTGGCGGCGCTTCTGGTCGATCACCATTCCCATGATGACACCAACCATCTTTTTCAACCTCGTGACCGGCCTGATTGCCACCTTTCAGATCTTCACGACGGCCTATATTATGACGCAGGGCGGACCCAACTACGGCACCTATTTCTTCAGCCTGAATATCTATTACACTACCTTCCGTTCGCTGCGCCTCGGGTACGCGTCGGCGCTGGCTTGGATGCTCTTTGTGCTGATCCTGATTCTAACCGTCCTGGTCTTTACCACAGCGCGCCGGTGGGTCTTTTATGCCGGTGAGAAGACAGAAACAACCTAACCTGCCGACCATTGGCTGCGCTCTGGATGGAAACCTGCCAGATTTTCAAAACCTTGTACCCCGTTGGCTCTGTGGTCCCTACAACCGCCAACGAAAGACTCTGACAGGTTTGGTACAAACAAAGCTTAGGTGAGGAGAGATGAGTAATTTGACTGCTGCTGGAACAAAACCAATGCCAACTCAACGGGCGCGACCGGCCCGCCGCCGGTTATGGGGGATGAGCCAAAGCCGGTTCTTGGAATTAACGCTCAGCTACGCGGTGTTGCTGGCCGGCACCGCGGTGTTGATGATCCCTTTTTTCTGGATGTTGAGCACTAGCTTAAAGCCGCTCGACGAGGTGTATGTCTATCCGATTATTTGGATTCCCAGCCAACTGGTCTGGTCCAACTATGTCGATGTCTTTACGCATGTTCCCTTTGGCCGCTATCTCTATAATAGTGTCTATATTTCGGTCTTTGCCATCATTGGCAATCTCTTGGGGAGTGCTTTGGCGGCCTTTAGCTTTGCGCGCATGCGCTATCCAGGGAAAAATGTGCTCTTCTTTGTCATGCTAAGCACCTTGATGGTCCCAGCGTGGGTGACCATGATTCCCCATTTTATTCTTTTTAAGTGGCTGGGCTGGCTGGACACCTATTTGCCGATCCTGGTACCCGCCTTTTTTGCCAACCCCTTCTATACCTTTTTGCTGCGCCAGTTCTTTCTGGGTATTCCCGTAGAGATGGAAGACGCGGCGCGCATTGACGGCTGTACCTCCTTTGGCATCTTCTGGCGGATCTTCCTCCCGCTCTCCAAGCCAGCCCTGGCGACCGTGGCGATCTTCTCCTTTTTCTATCACTGGAATGATCTACTCTATCCGCTCATCTATTTGCAAAGCCAAAATAAGTTTCCGGTGCCCATGGGCATTGCCACCTTCCGCGGTGAACAATACGCCAACTTCGCGTTGATGATGGCCGCCGCGACCATCGCACTCTTGCCCTTGGTAATCGTCTTCTTCTTTGCCCAGCGCCTCTTTATCCAAGGCGTTGTGATTACCGGGGTTAAGGGCTAATGGGTGTCAATTAAATTGCCATCACCTGGATAATACGGTGGCACTGATAGAGCTATGGTACAATAGCGGTCGATAATTTAGCATTGCAGTGAACAGATATCATTAGGGCTTATCGGTGCCAGGTAGGCGCGACCCAAAGGGGCAACGCAACACCCCGGTTGACTGAATGAGCGAAGCACAAAAGGAGACTGATCGTGGCATCTTCGGCAGCAGAATTTACCCACGTTCATTATCAGTGGGATGACGCCCATGCTGCGCAACTCGACCCGGTCGCGCGCTTGGTCTACCGTTCTAATTTGCTAGGCAACGACCAACGCGTGACCAATACAGGCGGTGGCAATACTTCGTCCAAGATCAAGCTGGCCGATCCACTCACCGGTGAGGAGGTCGAAGTCCTATGGGTCAAAGGGTCCGGTGGCGACTTGCGTACCTCCAAGCGCGATAACTTTGCCTCTCTATACATGGAAAAGCTCAACCGCCTGCGCACGATCTACGAGATGGCCGCGGTGAAGGGCGTCAAGACGCCAATTGAAGATGAGATGGTGGGCAAGTATCCTCATACGGTCTACAATCTGAACCCGCGCGCTTCGTCGATTGATACCCCGCTCCATGCCTTTATTCCCCATCCTATTGTGGATCATACCCACCCCAATGCGGTGATCGCTATTGCTGCATCTAAGGATGGCAAAGAGTTGACGCCCGAGATCTTTGGTGATGATCTCGGTTGGGTGGATTGGCAGCGGCCTGGCTTTGATCTGGGCTTGGTCATGGGCGCGATTGCCGCGGCGGAGCCCAAGCTCAAGGGCTTGGTGATGGGTGGCCATGGCTTGATCAACTGGGCCGACGACGACAAAAGCTGCTATGATCTTAGCCTGGCGATCATCGAGAAGGCGGCCCGTTACATTGAGAGCCGTGATAAAGGCGCACAGACCTTTGGCGGTCAAAAATACGCGCCGCTGGCGGACGATGCCAAAGAAGCATTGTTGGTTGAAGTGTTGCCCAAATTGCGCGGCATGGTCAGCCAACAGAGCAAATTTATCGGCACGGTGCAAGCCGACGCCACCATTTTGGAATTTGTCAACAGCCACGACGCCGCCCGCCTGGCCGAATTGGGTACTTCCTGCCCCGATCACTTCCTGCGCACCAAGATCAAGCCGCTCTATGTCGATTGGAATCCCCAAGCCGAAACGGTCGAAGCTTTGCTGAAAAAGTTGGAAAGCGGGCTGGTCCAATATCGCCAAGATTATGCCGCCTATTATGCAGCGTGCAAACACCCCGATTCGCCAGCCATGCGCGATCCCAACCCGACGGTGATCTTGATCCCTGGTGTGGGCATGATCGCCTGGGGCAAGAACAAGAGCGAAAGCCGCGTGACCGCGGAGTTCTATAACTGCGCAGTGGCGGTGATGCGGGGGGCCGAGGCGATCAGCGAGTATGTGGCGCTGCCCAAACAAGAAGCCTTTGACATTGAGTATTGGCTTTTGGAAGAGGCCAAGCTGCGCCGCATGCCGCCGGACAAGGAATTTGCCCGCAATGTCGTCGTCGTCATTGGCGCCGGCAGCGGCATTGGGAAAGCCGTTGCCCACCGCATGGCGAAAGAAGGCGCACACATCGTCTGCGCCGATCTGAGTGCTGCCGCCGCCCAAGCCACAGCCGACGAACTGACCGCCAAATATGGGGTGGGGATTGGCGTCGCCGGTACGGGCATTTCGGCCTGTGGCCCCGCGATTGGCGTGGCGGTCGATGTCACCAACCGCGCCAGCATTCAGGCCATGTTCAAACAGGTGCTCTTGGCCTATGGCGGCATTGACAATGTTGTCATCACCGCGGGTATCTTTATTGCGCCCGATAACAGCGGCCATATTCCCGATGAGCGCTGGGATACAACTTTTGCGGTTAATGTAAAAGGGGCCTATCTGGTGGCCGATGAGGCGCGGCCGATCTGGGTGGCGCAGCAGTTGCCCGGTTCCTTGGTCATTACGACCAGTGTCAACGGGGCGGTGGCCAAGAAGGGCTCGGTGGCCTATGACACGAGCAAGGCCGCGGCCAATCACTTGGTGCGCGAACTAGCCGTCGAACTCGCGCCGTTGGTACGGGTCAATGGGGTCGCCCCGGCCACGGTGGTGGCTGGCAGCGCCATGTTCCCCCGTGATCGGGTGATCAGCTCGCTGGCGAAATACGATATTGCATATACTGACGATGAGGATACCGAAGCGCTGCGCAACCGCCTCGCTCAATTCTATGCCCAGCGCACCTTGACCAAACTCCCTATCTTGCCCGAAGATCAGGCCGAGGCTGCCTATCTCTTCTTGAGCAATGCCTTTGCCAAAACCACTGGACAAATTGTCAATGTCGATGGTGGCCTAGTCGAGGCTTATTTGCGGTAGGTAAGGTGGTAGATAAGGTGGTAGATAAGGTGGCAGTTGGTTGCCACAGAACCACCTTAGCGGATTTCTTCTTTCCGCGTATCAAAGAGCCGTCTTTGTTTCAAAGACGGCTCTTTCTATTGGGGGTACCTTGTTGCTCGCGCATAAATTCTCCTCTCGATAAAAAACGGCAATTGCTGCTGCGTTCCTTCCGTGCTGCCAACAAATTTTAATGAGAAATTAATCTTAAACTTAGCTGCAACCCAGGAACCGTTGCGTTGTTTCCTATATACTCGGCTCTGTTGTGAGGGAATGCTTTGTCCAGCCCCGGCGCGTAATTCCGCATAAAAGGAATGAGTAGAACAAAGTATTAACAAAGTTTGCTCTATAGTGACGGTAGTTTTTCCCAAAACCACGGTGTGAAACCCGCTATCAGGGTGAGCTTTGAAGCAATGCAAACTTAACCTTAGAAACTCTTTGCAACGGGGCGATGTCTCCTCCAGCTCTGATCGGTTTTCAAAGAGTTTCTTAGAAGCCACAGTAGGATATTTTATGACTCAGGTTGTTTTTCGTATGCAGATTCGTTTGATCGTCGTCTTGCTTTGTCTGGTTGCTGCCTTGGTTGCCTGTCAGAATGGTGGTACGCAGCCCACCGCAGAACCAAGCGCTCCCACCACTGTCGCCACAACGGCGGCTGCCGAGCCCGCGGCTGCCGCCACCGATACCCCCGTCAGCACCGCAGAGGATGAGACCGAACCGGCTACGGCAGAAGCCAATGACACCCAAACCGCTGTACCGAGCAGTGGTGCCAAAACGTTTCAGTTGAGCCAAGCTGGCACCGAAGCCCGCTTTTATATCGACGAAGTGTTGATGGGACAAGACAAAACCGTCATCGGCGTGACCTCGTTGGTCGAAGGCGAGATCACCGTTGATCCGGCTGATCCCAGCAGCGCCCACATTGGCACGATCCGGATTGACGCCAGCGATCTAAAAACTGATAGTGATCGACGTAACGGTGCGATTCAGCGCTTTGTTTTACAATCGTCCCAAGCTGCCTATCAGTATATTACCTTTACCCCAACTGCCCTTGAGGGGTTGCCTGCTACTGTAACCCTTGGTGAACCATTCCAGTTTACTGTGACGGGTGATTTAACCATTCGGGATATTACGCTGAGTCAATCTTTCCCGCTGACCGTGACCGCCAATACGGAGAATGAACTGGTTGGCAGCGGTGCAACGACGATTTCGCTCGCCGATTACCAACTGACGATTCCCAGCGTACCTTCGGTTGCCTGGGTTGCTGAGGAAGTGAAGCTGGAGCTGGCCTTTACGGCAACTGCCCAGTAGGTGACGATTCTCAGAAATAAGGAAAAAATGCCTAAGTTACGCCTATTCTCACTGGCGGGTATCGCCCTGTTCATCGCATTGGCTTTGTCTGTGGCTACTGTACGAGCGCAAAGCACTGCCCCTTGTGCCCTGGATGTCGTCGTCCAAGCCGGTGATACGTTGTCGGGGCTTGCGGGGCGCTATTATGGCAACCTTACCGCCTATCCGCAGATTGTCACGGCAACGAATGCCCAGTCGGCTGGTGATAGCTCCTATGCACCCATTGCTAATGCCAATACCTTGGAGATTGGTTGGAAGCTCTGTTTGCCAGGGCCGCTGACGACCCAAACAAACGCCACCCCCCAACTGCGTGCCACAGCCACGCCACCTGTGCCGACGCCCACGCGCACGCCTATCGTCGCGGCGACACCGCCTGTGCTGGATCTAGCCGCCGATGAGTTGCACCCGTTGATGATCGAGGCCATGCGGCAGCAGCGTTACCCAGGCAGCCCGATTGTGATCGAAGAGACCTTGGCCCCCGGTGTGAACTATCATCGCTATCTTGCCTCGTATCAGTCCGAGGGCCACAAGATCTTTGCGCTCTTGACCGTACCCCAAGGCCCGAAACCAGCCACCGGCTGGCCGGTTGTCATCTTCAACCACGGCTATATTCCACCCGAAGTCTATCGTACCACCGAACGGTATGTGGCCTATGTCGATGCCTTTGCGCGTAATGGCTATTTGGTCTTCCGCTCGGATTATCGCGGCCATGGCTTTTCCGAAGGGGAAGCAGAGGGTGGCTATGGCTCCCCAGCCTATACGGTCGATGTCTTAAATGCGGTAGCGTCGGTGAAGCAATATGCCGATGCGGACCCCAATCGGATTGGCATGTGGGGGCACTCCATGGGGGGCTACATTACCCTGCGCGCCATGGTGGTCAGTGGCGATATCAAGGCGGGCGTGATCTGGGCGGGCGTTGTGGCGTCCTATCCAGACTTGCTCGCGCGCTGGCGTCGCCCACCCAGCGAAGCACAACCTTCGCCAGTCATTCCACCCGCCGCGCGGCGCTGGCGCGATGAGCTGACCACGACCTATGGCACTCCTGAGGAAAACCCGGCCTTCTGGGCTGCCATTTCATCGAATTCCTATCTGGCCGATCTCTCCGGCCCCATTCAACTCCACCATGGTACGGCAGATACTAGCGTGCCTGTGGAATTTTCCGAAACGCTAAACGAACAGATCAGAGCGGTTGGTGGCACTGTCGAGTCCTATGTCTACCCTGGCGATGATCATAACCTTGCCACGAACCTAGGCACAGCCCTGACTCGCTCTGTCGCGTTCTTTGATACCTATGTGAAGTGATCGGGCGCGATTGGAGAGAGGCTAAGCTCAATCTCCAATCTCTAGGCTCCAATCTCTAGGCTCCAATTTCTAGGCTCCAATCTCTAGGCTTCTCTCGATACTGCCTGCCCCCGCCATCAATGATAGGGTGTGTACTGTTGTAGTGTGTACCCCAAGCGCGTTGGTTGACAAAGGAGAAATCGCATGAAAGAGACGCAAACCTTCCGTAAGTATTTGATCGAAGAATTCTATGATGATTATCGCGAAGGCGAGATCAGTCGGCGGACCTTTATTCGCCGGGTGGCCTTTCTGACGGGCAGTATGGCGGCGACAATTGCGGCGATGAGTGCGGTGGGCTGCCGACCTATTGAACTGCCTGCCACCACCGAGCCTATGCCCACGGATGCGCCAGCCGCCACCCCAGAGACGCCACCCACCAGTGTACCGCCCACCGAGCCCCAGAGTCCCTTCTCTGTTCCCGCCGATGACCCCGACGTTTCCGGCAGTGATGTTACTTTCCCCAGTGGGAGTGATGAGATCATGGGCTATCTGGTGCGACCTGTGGCGGAAGGCATCTACCCCGCCATTTTGGTCTGTCATGAAAACCGTGGCCTCAACGAGCACATTCGGGATGTGGCGCGACGCTTCGCCAAGCATGGCTATGTCGCCTTTGCGCTCGATCTGCTCTCACGCGAAGGCGGCACCGCGGCCCATGATCGCGACGCAGTGCCAGCCCTCCTGACCGAAGCCGGGGCCGACCGCCATGTCGGTGACTTTCTGGCCGCGGCTGATTATCTCCAGACACTCGATTATGTCGATGGTGAGCGCCTGGGTATGATCGGCTTCTGCTTTGGCGGGGGCATTACGTGGCGGGTGGCAACAGCCCTGCCCACCCTGAAGGCAGCTATACCTTTCTATGGCCCAGCGCCCGAGCTGGACCAAGTACCCAATATCAATGCCGCGGTCCTAGGGGTCTATGCCGAACAAGATGAGCGGATTAATGCGGGCATTGAGCCGCTCGAAGCCGCGTTGGCAGAAGCGGGCAAGACCTATGAGATCAAGATCTACCCCGGTGTCAATCACGCTTTCCATAATGATACCGGGCCGCGCTATGTGGAAGAGCAAGCCACCCAAGCTTGGGAAGATACGCTTGCCTGGTTTGCTGACTATCTCTAACTGACTGGCCGCGAAATTTTGCGACGCGAAGCACCGCGGCGCCAGGGCGCCGCGGTGCTTCGCGTTTATTTTTATTGCTTGGCTAATCAAGAACTGTGTTTATGGCGACTTTCACATGGGATTCTAGCAAAGGCTGTGGTATAATCAGCAGCGACAGGAGGGCTAGCCGAAAACCGCTTTCAGGTCAGGGCTGTCAGCTCCGTTGAAGAATCGTCATGATAAATCGTAATGTCTACTCGTAAAGCGCGCTTTCCATATTACTTCTGGGCATTGCTCTTCCTCTATTGTCTCTTTAACTTGAGGCAGCTACTGGCTGATCCGACCCAGCCCGGTTCAGGAGTAGCGGCCCAGGTCATCATCAATGAAGTGATGATGACGCAGGATCAAGGACTAGCCGACGAGGATGGGGACTTTGGCGATTGGATTGAACTATACAACCCCACCGACCGAACCGTTGATCTCACCCATTGGTCGCTCACCGATGATGAAACGCAGCCAGACAAATGGATATTGCCGACCCTCCAGCTAGAGAGCGGCGCGTACTTGGTGATTTTTGCCGCCAATAAGGATCGTCGTCGCCTTAAAACTCAAGCTGCCGATGGCGAAGTTGAAAATCTGCACACCAATTTCGGGCTCGCCGCCGATGGTGGCTTTCTGGCGCTCTTGCCGCCGAACACGCGTCGTCATTTGGATGGCTCTGCCATAACCTACCCCGCTCAACTACGTAATGTCTCCTATGGGCGGCTGGCATCCACGAACCAGGAAGTTGTCTACGGCTTTTTTGATCAACCTACGCCAGGGACCGCCAATAGCACAACGCCTTTATGGCAGGGCGCGGTAGAGCCCGTAACCTTTAGCCTACCCCACGGCTTTTACGCCGCCCCCATAACCATCGCGCTAGCAACCAAGACCCGCGACGCCGTGATCCGTTACACCCTTGATGGCAGCGAACCAACCTTGGCAACAGGCTTGCTCTATACAACGCCCATTCCGGTGGCGACGACAACCATCGTACGCGCGGGGGCTTTCGTCCCTGGCGCACGCCCTGCCCCGCTTGTCACCCAAAGCTATCTTTTTCTTGATGCCATCCGGCAACAACCAGCGCAGCCAGCCGGTTTTCCCGTCACCTTGGGCACTCATGCTATTTCCTTTGGCGGTTACAACGCGGGCGATCCCGTTGTGGTTGACTATGCCATGGACCCGACCATTGTCAATGATCCGCACGCTGGTCCGCTCCTTGAAGAGGGGTTGCTGGCGCTGCCCACCCTTTCCTTGGTGACGCCGCTCGCTAACTGGGATATTTATGCCCAGCCGCGCGACCGCGGCCCCGTGATGGAGCGGCCCGTGTCGGTTGAATGGATCGATCCGGCTGATGCGGCTGCTGGTTTCCAGATCAACGCTGGGCTGCGGCTCCAAGGGGGGGCTGGGCGCTATGAATTTATGCCGAAACACTCGTTTCGCCTCTTCTTTAAGCGCGACTATGGCGCAGCCCAGCTCAATTATCAACTCTTCACCAACTCACCTGTGGCTGAATTTGATACGGTGATTTTGCGCGCTGGGGTAGATCGCAGCTTTGCGGGGCATCCACCAGCACCAGACCGTAATCTGGATCATCGCCAAGCGACCTATGCCCGTGACGAGTGGCTGCGCGCTTCCCAGTTGGCTATGTCTGGCGTGGGCATACATGGCCGTTTCGTCCATCTCTATCTTAACGGGCTCTATTGGGGGCTCTATAATTTGGTCGAACGCCCCGATCATGCCTTTGCTAGTTCCTACCTCGGTGGCACCAAAGAGGAATGGTTTGCCGTTAATCATGGCGGCATGATCGAGGGCCAAGCAGATCGTTTCAACGTTCTGATTGAGTTGGCGCAGGCCGGTGGGTTGGCCGATGCCAGCCGCTATGCAACCATGTTGGAATTTATTGACCCCATCCAATTCAGCGACTATGTGATTGTCAACTGGTATGCTGGTAATGGCGACTGGCCCAACAATAACTGGTATGCCAACGTCCACTATCCCGCGGGGAAAAATCTCTTCTGGGCCTGGGATGGCGAAGATACCTGGAATCAAGGTGCCGCCATCAACCTCGGGGTGGACTATGAAGAAGGCCGCCCTTTTCCCAACGTCATCAAGTTGGTGCTGTTGGCGCTTATGGAAAATTCCGATTTCCGCCTACTCTTTGCCGATCGGCTCTATAAACACCTCTTTAATGATGGCGCGTTGACCACGGCCCAATCAGCGGCGCGCTGGTTGGCGATTACGGACGAACTCGAACTGGCTATCGTTGCCGAATCGGCACGCTGGGGCGACGCGCGCTATGAACCGCCCATCACCCAAGCCGATTGGCAACGGGCGCGCGAGGCGGTTCGCCAACAGATGGTGGGCAACAGTGAAAAGCTACTCGAACTGGCCCGCCAAGCAGGGTACTATCCCGCGCTCGATCCGCCGCACCTGAGCCAATTCGGTGGGCGCTTTGCCGGGGCCGTGACCGTGGCGCTAACGGCCACCCAAGGTGCGATCTACTATACGCTAGACGGCTCTGATCCGCGGTCGGTTGGCAACGGCGCACCGGGGGCAACGGCTACGCTCTATCAAGCGCCGGTTAGGGTAACGACCTCCACGCTGTTCAAGGCGCGGGTCAAGGTCGGTGATGAGTGGAGCGCCTTGGCCGCAGCCTTCTTCCCGCGCGCCGATCAACACTCACTCCTGCGCATCACGGAGATCATGTACCATCCAGCAGGGGATGAGCGTGATGAATTTATGGAGATCACCAATCTGGGCGCGTTGCCCGTCGATCTGTCGAATGCCTACTTCGCGGGCATTACCTTTCGCTTTCCCCAGTACACAACCTTGCCCGCCGGTGCTTCGCTGACCTTGGTGAGCAACTTCTCCAAATTCCGTGACCGCTATCCAACCGCCGAGATCGCAGGGGTCTTTGCGGGTCGCCTCTCGGATCGGGGAGAGACCATTACGCTCTACAACGCCACAGGGCAGGTGCTGACAGCGGTGACCTACGATGACAATGGCGCGTGGCCGCTGTTGGCCGATGGCCGCGGCTACTCGCTGGAATTGATCAATCCTTGGGGTGATCCTAATCAGCCGCAAAATTGGCGTGCAAGTATGGAAGTAGACGGCACTCCAGGCCAGGTGCCGGAAACGATGCTGCGGGGCGCAGCAGGGACAGGAAGGTAAGTGGCTGTGCGGCTGAAGACATCGTTACGCTATGAATTAAAATATCTCATTACACAGGCGCAGCGTACAGCTATGTTGGCGCATCTGCAAGCGTATACCATACCGGACGCGAACAACCAGGGCGAAAACGAATATACCATTGCCAGTCTCTACTTTGACACCCCAACCTACCAAGCCTACTGGGATAAGCTGGAAGGGCATCGTAACCGGCGCAAGGTGCGCGTCCGCGTCTATGGCAAGCAAAGGGTGACTCCCGAAACGCTGGCCTATGTTGAAATCAAAGCGCGGCGCAATAAACTGATGAGCAAGGCGCGGGTTGCTATGCCCTATCGTCAGGCTGTCGCGCTGGCCAGCTATCCAGATTACTTGACCGATTTTCCTCCCACGGCACAGGCCGTGTTGCAAGAGGTCAATTATTTATACACAACTTGTCAACTGGAACCGGCCTGTGTCGTCACCTATCAACGGCTGGCGCTCAATGGGCGGGAGCCGCATGCCGATCTACGGATCACTTTCGATACCCAGTTGCGGGGGCGCACCTATGATCTCAACCTGCTCACCGCGGGTGTGGATAGTGGTCGCCACTTTATTCCACCACACCTGTGTGTCATGGAAGTCAAGGTGAATCGCAACGTGCCCTATTGGTTGGCGAGCCTGTTAGCCCAAGAGCGCTGTCAAGCGCAGCGGATTAGCAAATATTGTCTCGCCCTGGAGCAAAGTACTGTGATCGATCACCGTCAACGGCTGCTGGTCGCTACACCCGGGCCACTGGGCACGGGATGATAGCCCTGCTGCTCGTTGTCTACGGCTATCGAGGTAGGTTGAAATGAGTTGCACGCGGATTAACGCGGATGGCCGCGGATAAGAAATCAATCCGCGGCCATCCGCGTTAATCCGCGTCCTATACATATAGAATGAGAAATGATGATAAATTGGATAGATCTACTGGAAAGCATGAATGTACCAACGGGTGAGTTTTCCATCAATGACATTGTGCTTACCATAGTCCTCAGCTTTCTCTTATCGCTGGTGGTCGGCTGGACTTATCAAAAGACCCATCGTTCACCAGCGTATACGCAGTCCTATGTGCATACGCTGGTGATGATGAGCATGGTGGTTGCGATTATTATGCTGATTATCGGCTCGAATATTGCGCGCGCGTTTACCTTGGTGGGCGCGCTATCGATTGTGCGTTTTCGCAATGCGGTGAAAGATACGCGCGACGTGGGCTATATCTTTTTTGCCATGGTCGTTGGCATGGCCTGTGGCACCCGCTTTTATCTGTTGGGCGCGATTGCCACCGTCACGATCTGTTTTTTCTTGTGGGTCATGCTGAAGCTCAATCTTTTTGCCCAACCGGCCACTCATCATCTCCTCAAAGTGCGCTTGGCCGCCGACCTGCCTTATGCCACCCTCTTTGAAACAGTCTTCCACCGCTTTTTGAAACAGTGGGATCTAATTGCCATGGAGACCGTCCAAGCTGGCACCTTGACTGAACTGGTCTATACCGTCGAAATGCAACCGCAGGCCGATCTCCAAGCCTTTTTGGCGGAGTTGAGCCGCGTCAACGGTAATAATAAAGTTATGCTCATTAGCGGGCAACAAGAGGTCGATCTATAGTGTTCGTGTAATGTAAAGACTTAGCCTGATCCAATAGAGCGGCCCATGGGTAGCCTGACGATGCCCGTGGGCTTTTTTATTCAGGAATTTTAGTCTGTTCTATAAAAACATAAACAAATTGATTGATATGATTGTGTTACTTATTTCAGTGTTGACTGAAATAAGTAGTGGGTGTATAATCGCTTTACGATGTAAAATATCGCTGATATTGCAAGCGATAAAGCCAGCTAAAAGTAGGCAATGGGTCGGTGCAACCAGCAACCTGGCAGGTTTTCCAAAGCTGTTAGGCTTGGTTGAGGTGTGTAACCTGATAGGAGTAATGATTCTAATGGATTCTGCGCAAACGGATAACGTAGACAGTCTTTCTCCCCTTTCTGGGGACAAAAGTACGTTATTGCAGTTTATCGAAAATATGGGCTTACACTTTGAAGAGTATGGGGTGCCGCGCATTGGTGGCCGGATCTTAGGGCTGTTGTTGGCCTCTTCGCGGCCCATCTCGCCCGAAGAGATGGCCGAGTTGCTACAGGTGAGCCGGAGCAGTGTTTCGACCAACCTGCGCACGCTGGTGATGACGGGGTTGGCCGATCGGGTCTCGTTGCCAGGCGAGCGCAGCGATTTCTATACCTTTGCCGATGATGCCTGGGAGAAATCGTTGGAGATGCGGCTGGATGGCATCCATTCCCTGCGCGAAATGGCCGAAGATGGCCTCGTCGGGATGGACGCACAACACCCCGCACGAGCGCGGTTAGAAGAAATTTTGGCTTGGACCGCGATGGTACAAGGCGCGTTTGACACCATGCTTCAACAGTGGCAGTCCCATAAGGAGAACCCAAGGTAACGCTGAAGGCCGCCTCGCAATGGGCCGCGTTGGACGCGATTAGCCGACTGGTTCTCCTGAATCAGTCGGCTTTTTTATTCAGGACTTACGCAGGATCAGCGCTGATAGGTTTGGCAAGCCTGTCCGCGCTAGCTTGGCGTAATTTCTAGCCCAATGATGCTTTGCGAGGTGGATTATGTTCAATCGGTTCTTTGATCTACCGGCGGTCACGCGCCGCCGTTCCTCACTCCTGGCCGATCTATTGCTTATTCTGGGGACGTTGGCCTTTTTGGGCCTCGTTGCTCGGATCGGGGCGGGGGCGCTGGTCCGTTTTCAGCCGCCGGCGTTGGTGCCGCAGATTAGCCTAGATCCAGTTAACCTGCCTTACTATGTGGGGCGTACGGTGCTCCGCATGTTCATTGCCTTGGCCTGTTCGACCTTGTTTGCCATGGTCTATGGCTATCTCGCAGCGCACAGTCGGCGCTGGGAGCAACTGTTGGTCCCGTTGCTAGACATTCTTCAATCGGTTCCGGTTTTGGGCTTTCTCTCGATCACAATTACCGGTTTTATGGCGCTCTTCCCTGGCCGTTTGCTAGGGCTAGAGGCGACTTCAATCTTTGCCATTTTCACAGGACAAGCTTGGAATATGGCCTTTTCCTTTTATGAATCGCTCCGCACGGTTCCCAAGGATCTGCGCGAAGCCGCTACCATCTATAAGCTCTCGCCCTGGCTCAATTTCCGCAAGATTGAGCTACCCTGGGCCATGATCAGTCTGATCTGGAACGCGATGATGAGCTTTGGCGGTGGTTGGTTCTTTGTGGCGGCCAGCGAGGCGATCAGCGTCCTCAATCAACATTATACCCTGCCAGGGATTGGCTCCTACGTCACGGTAGCCATCGCGGCGAGCGATATGCACGCCCTGGCGCTGGCGATTGTGACCATGGCTGTGGTGATTGTGTTGGTGGATCAACTCTTTTGGCGTCCGCTGACGGCCTGGAGCCATAAATTTAAATATGAACGGAGTGTATCGAGTGAGACACCAACGGCTTGGCTGCTCTCCCTCGTCAACCATTCGACCCTGCCCCGGCGTCTCAACGCACTGGTTGGGCCTTTCACCGAAGCTTTCCATACGCGCGTCGAAGCTGGGTATTATGCCCGGCAACAGGCGCAGATACTGAAAAAGCCCGAGCCCCGTTGGGTCGAGCCGCTCTATCGCACTGTGCTTGGGCTGGGGCTGGCTGGGTTGCTCATCGCTGGTTTGAGCTTCATCCTGAGTGAGGTGACCGTGGCCGAAATGGGGAAAGTGATTTGGTTGGGGGGGGCCACCTTTCTACGTGTGCTCGCCTTGCTACTCTTGAGTACCTTGATCTGGACACCGGTGGGCGTGGCGATTGGCTTTCATCCTCGCTTTGCGCGGTTGGCGCAGCCCATGGTCCAATTTCTCTCGTCGTTTCCGGCCAATTTTCTCTTTCCCTTTGCGACGCTCTTTTTCATCAGAGCGGGGATCGATATTAACCTAGGTGGCATGTTGCTCATGGCTCTGGGGGCCCAATGGTATATCTTATTCAATGTCATCGCCGGTGCCACGCGCATCCCCACGGAACTGCGCGAGATGACCATGAATATGGGGCTGAAGCCCTACCATCGCTGGCGTGAACTGATCCTGCCCGGGATCTTCCCGGCTTGGATCACCGGGGGGATTACGGCAGCGGGCGGCGCGTGGAATGCCAGCATTGTGGCCGAAGTGGTCAAGTGGGGCGATCAAACCTTGGTGGCGCAGGGGCTGGGCGCGTACATTGCCCAAGCCACCAGCGCCGGTGATTGGCCGCGCATTGCGTTGGGCGTTGGCGTTATGAGTATCTTTGTGGTTGGGTTAAATAGCTTGCTCTGGCGTCGTCTCTATCGGCTGGCCGAAGCGAAATATCATATTGGGTAAAAGAGGAGGTATGACCATGACATCCAGGATGACAACACCCCACGCAGCGTTGATTCAGGCGACGCATATCCATAAACAATTTCCCCTGCCCGAGGGTGCAGGCACGTTTACGGTCTTACAAGACGTTGATCTGGCGGTGCATCGAGGCGAGATTGTGGCGCTGCTGGGCCGGAGCGGGAGCGGCAAAACGACGCTGTTGCGGATTATGGCCGGGCTGATCCAGCCCGATGGCGGCGAAATTCGCAACCAAGGCCAGAAGCTGCAAGGCCATAATCTCGATGTGGCGATGGTCTTTCAAAATTTTGCGCTCCTGCCTTGGGAAACGGTCTTGGAAAATGTTGAGCTGGGCCTAAAGGCACGCGGCGTGCCCAAAGCTGCGCGTGTGCCAGAAGCGCTCAAGGCCATTGACCTGGTTGGCTTAGATGGCTTTGAAAATGCCTATCCCAAAGAGCTTTCTGGGGGGATGCAGCAACGGGTGGGCTTTGCGCGGGCGTTGGTGATTCATCCTAATGTGCTCTTTATGGACGAGCCCTTTAGTGGTCTTGATGTGCTGACTGCGGAAAATCTGCGCGGTGAGATTGCCGATCTATGGGAGCAGCAATTGTTTCCCGCGGAAAGTATCTTGATCGTCACCCACAACATTGAGGAAGCGGTCTTCTTGGCGGACCGCCTGATTATCATGAGCGCGAATCCTGGGCGCATTCGGGGTGAACTCAAGGTCGAGTTAAGCCGGCCGCGCAACCGCCAGGACAGCGACTTTAAGGCGTTGGTCGATTATGTGTATCATGTGATGACCAACCCAGCGTTGGATGTGGTGGGCGCGCCACCGGTCGGGGAGAATGCCGTGCGCTTTCCACCCTTGCCCCATGCGCGGGTTGGTGGCATGAGTGGGTTGTTGGAGCTGTTAGTGGATCAGGGAAACCGGGGGGATCTGCCGGTGTTGGCCGAACGGCTACGGCTAGATGTGGATGACTTGTTGACAATTGTCGATGCTGCGGCCTTGTTGGGCTTTGCCACTGTTGCCAAAGGTGATGTGACCGTCACCCCGATTGGCCGCCAATTTGCCCTGGCCGATATCCTCACCGCGAAGGATATTTTTCGCCAACAGGTCATGGCCCATGTTCCTTTTGCGCGGACCATCTATCAGACGCTTCAGGAAAAATCCGATCATAGCATGAGAGCGGATTTCTTTTTGGATATTCTCGATGAGCTGTATCCAACCGAGCAGGCTCTCCGCCAGTTTGAAACCGTGGTGGATTGGGGGCGCTATGCCGAACTCTTCGAATATGATGCCGCTAGCCAGCGCCTCTATCTCCCGGCTGGGCCAGGGGACACCCCAGCGCTGTAAGCTGTGATGCGGAAAAGCTAAATCACGCATCACAACGTAAGGCTATACACCTGACCGGTTTTCAAAAATCGGTCAGGTGTGGATGAGTCTCAAAGTGTTCTTGGCAGGTTTACTGCGCGGTGTAGCCACCGTCTACCGGCCAGGCGGTGGCGGTGACAAAGGAGGCTTCGTCGGATGCCAAAAAGAGAATCACATTCGCGATCTCCTCGGGCTGGCCCAAGCGTCCCATGGGGTGGAGCTGTTGCATGGTCTCATGCACCGGCGCATTGTCCGTCACATTGGCGGTGAGCGCGGTGTAGACAAAGCCAGGACAGACCGCGTTCACCCGAATCCCTTCCCGGGCAACCCGCACCCCGAGATCGCGCGTCAGTTGGACGACGGCTCCCTTGCTCTGTGGATAGGCACTAAAGCCGTCCGAGAAGGGGAGTGCGGTGGGGTAGCCCACCAACCCCATGATCGAAGCGAGATTGACAATCGCGCCGCCGCCTGTTTGGCGCATGGCGGCCACCGCGGCATGACACATGAGCATGGTGCCGCGGGCATTGACCGCCAAGACCGCATCCCAGCGCGCGGCAATATCAGCCGCAGGATCGACCGTGCGCGGCGTAATGCCCGCGGAATTGACCAGAATATCCAACCGGCCAAAACGTTCTACCGTCGCGGCTACAACCTGTTGGGTCTCTGCTAGCTGTGTGACATCACAGGGCAGGGTGGTCAGTCGATGCCCCGTGGCCGCGACTGTGGCGGCTAGCTCGGCCAGCGCGTTGGTGTTGGTATCCGTTGCGACCACCTGTGCGCCTTCGGCCAAGAAACGGACAACGGTCGCGCGGCCAATGCCCGAAGCGGCTCCGGTGATTAAGGCGATCTTATTTTGCAAGCGATCAGTCATGGTCTTTGTGCTTTGGGTTAGCCTACATAATTTTTCAATGGATTGGTCAAGGTACCTAGCCCTTCGATCGCGATCGAAATGACATCGCCTTCCTGCATAAAGACGGGTGGCTTGCGGGCAAAGCCAACGCCTTCGGGGGTACCCGTCATAATCACATCGCCAACTTCCAGCGTACAAATGCGGGAGAGATCCGCAATGCTATAAGCCACGCTGAAGATCATGTCGCGCGTGTTGCCATCCTGCATCAGTTGGCCGTTGAGGTGGGTATGAATTTGCAAGTTTTGGACATCCGGGATCTCATCCTTGGTGACCAAGGCCGGGCCTAGCGGACCAAAGGTATCCACCATTTTTCCCGCGGCAAATTGGGTGGTGCGCCGCTGCCAGTCGCGCGCGCTCACATCATTCGCCACCGCATAGCCAGCCACATAGTCGAGCGCCTCTTCCACCGTTACAAACTTACACGTCTTGCCGATGATGACGGCCAGTTCTCCTTCGTAATCGACTTTGCTCGTGCCGGGCGGGATGATGATCGGCTGCAAGTGGCCGTTGAGGGAGGTATGGGTCTTATGGAACCACATCGGGTGTTCGGGGACTTCCGCGCCCCCTTCTTTGGCGTGCTCGGCATAGTTGCGGCCAAGGGCTATGACCTTGCCCGGGCGAACCACAGGGGGTAGAAAGGTCACCGTCGCGACGGGTACGCTATAGGCCGCGGACTCTTCCCCTTGGGCTAAGGCCAATTTTGCCTTGGTGAGCCCGGCTTCGCCTTCCCGGAGTAGTGTTAGCATGTCGGTAGGGAAGGAATCGCTATGGCTGAGCGTGGCATAGGCCCGCGCCAGGTCGATCACACTGCTGCCGCTAAGCGCACCGATTTTGGTTTCACCTTGGAGTTGATAGGTAATCAGTTTCATGCGTTGTTTCGTACTTTCTAGCTGATCAAGATCAAGCCGATAATCAGGAAGCACAGATACGTATTAAGGTTGGTTTGTCAGCTAAGCGCTGAGAGCGTCACCTGTCAGGCTTTGCCGGGTGGTTGAGCTGTTGAGCCAATTGAATAAAGTAGTCAAGCGTATGGGGATTGCGCATAGCACCCACATTGGCGGCCTTTTCTACCGGATGCCCAAGCAGAATACGGCGCACGGGTACTTCCATTTTTTTGCCGCTGAGGGTATAGGGGACTTCGGCAATGGCAAAGATGGCGTTGGGTACATGGCGGGGTGAAATCTCTTGGCGGATTTTGGCATTGATACGCGCCTTGAGTTCATCGGTGAGCGTTGCGCCCGCCTGGAGAACCACAAAAAGGGGCATATATGAGTCGCGACCGAGCAATTCTAGATCGATGATCAAGCTGTCCGACACTTCGGGAATGCGTTCGACGGCTTGATAGATCTCGCTGGTGCCCATACGCACCCCTTGGCGGTTGATGGTAGAATCCGAACGCCCATAGATCACACAGCCATTGCGCTCGTTAATTTTGAGCCAATCGCCATGACGCCAGACGCCAGGGAAAAGCTCGAAATAGCTTTCGCGATAGCGGGCCATGCCGGGATCATTCCAAAAATAGAGGGGCATAGAGGGCATGGGTTCGCTGATGACCAATTCGCCCACGGCGTTGATGACCGGTGTACCGTCCTCTCCAAGGGCTTGAATCTTTGCGCCGAGCATGGGGCTTTGCAGCTCGCCTGCATAGATGGGTTGTAGCCGGGTGCCACCAATAAAGGCAGTGCAAAGATCCGTGCCGCCACTGAGTGATTCTAGCGCGAGCGTGGGGCTGACCTGATGATAGACCCACTGGAAGCCGCTGACGGGCAAGGGGGAGCCCGTCGAGCCCAAGGCGCGCAGCCGCTGGAGATCAAAATCGCGACCGGGGTGAATATCCGCTTTCATGCAGGCCAGAATAAAAGCAGCACTCGTGCCAAAGTAGGTCATACCAGTCTGCTCGGCCAACTGCCAAAGGCGGTTGAAATCGGGATAGGCCGGATTGCCGTTGTAGAGAACAATGGGCGTGCCATTGAGAAGGCCGCCCACCAGAAAATTCCACATCATCCAGCCCGTGCTGGTGTACCAGAAAAAGCGATCCGTTGGCTTGAGATCCAGGTGTAAATGAATCGCCTTGTGATGTTCGAGCAGAATCCCGCCATGCCCTTGCACAATCGGTTTGGGCAGGCCCGTTGTTCCGGAGGAATAGAGCACCCAGAGCGGATGATCAAAAGGCACATTGGTATAGCGTAGCTCGGTGGCGTTGCTGGCTGCGAGGGCGTCGTCCCACAGGATGGTATTGGCAAGTTGTGTTGCTGCGCCGTCCGGGCGCTGAGGAATGAGGATCGTCTTTGCTAGCGTGGGCAGTTGTGCTTGCAACTTGGCAATCGTCGCGGTGCGATCAAACGCTTGTCCATTCCACTGATAGCCATCGGCCGCGATGAGCAGCTTGGGCTCAATTTGGCTAAAGCGGTCGAGCACGCTCCGCTCGCCAAAATCTGGCGGACAGCTCGACCAGATCGCGCCTATGCTGGCGGTTGCCAAAAAAGCGATGATGGTCTCGGGAATGTTGGGGAGATAGCCAACCACACGGTCGCCCGGTTGAACACCCAATGTGCGTAGGGTTTCGGCCAGGCGCGCGGTCTGTTGATAGAGGCTCGGCCAACTGACTGTGGTGAGTGGGCCGGTTTCGGGCTGGTAGAAGAGCGCTGGCTGCGTGGAATGGCGGTGACGGAAGAGATTTTCGGCATAGTTCAATGCTGTGCCTGGAAACCATTGTGCGCCAGGCATGCTGCGTTGGGCCAATACCGTGGTGGGGGGCGTTCCTGCCTGAATGTCAAAATAGTCCCAGAGGCTGTGCCAGAAGGCTTCAATCTCAGTGACCGACCAGTGCCAGAGTTCTTGGTAGGTGGAAAATGTGCATCCGTTTGATTCGTGTAGCCAATGAAGGTAGTGCGTTAGATTCGCCGCGGCCAGCGTGGTCGCCGTTGGCTCCCAAAGCAGGTCGCCTTCCTCAATCTCGACTGTCATGCGTCATTGCCTTTGCTGATCGACTCCTGGATAAGCGCCCTTATTATAGCACAGCTTGGGCTGATGCAGGGGCCAATAAAACGTAGTGAGGACATACGCGGGTGGTTGGGTGGCTAAAGAGCTGTCAGGTTTGCAAAATCTGACAAGGATCTGGTGTTGGCGGTTGTGGGAACCACAGAGCCAACTAGATGACAAGGATCTGGCGTTGGCGGTTGTGGGAACCACAGAGCCAACTATAGATGACAAGGGCTGGCCTAACTCGTATTACATTGTCGGTTCAATTGCTGGGGCGCTCGCGTCGCTAAAGGAGAAAGGGAGGCTGACCATTACGGTGGTGCCTAGGCCAAGCTGACTTTCGATGTTGATCATGCCGTGGTGGAGCAGGACGGCTTCTTTGGTCAGGACGAGCCCCAAGCCGGTGCCAGCAATGGCGCCGACATTCGCGGCCCGATGGAAAGGTTCAAAAAGATGTTCTTGATCGGCTGGGGGAATCCCAATCCCTTCATCGCGCACACAGAGGATGGCATCGGTAGCGCTATAGCGAAGTTGTAACAAAATCGGTTTGGGGGGCGGTGAATATTTGATGGCATTGGCGAGGAGATGACTGATGATCCGGCGGATCAGTTTCGCATCCAACCCGAGCAATCGGGTTGATGGCTCGGCTCGATAGATCAGCCGTTGCGCGACATCGGGTTGGTTGGCAAATTCACTCAGGCTCTCACGGCAGAGGGAGTCTAGATCAACCGGTGTAGGATTAAATTCATTCCGCTTGGCTTGCATTCTAGTCATGAGCAGCACATCGTCAATGATTCCTTCGAGATGGCTAATTTGTTCGCGGATCTTGTGCAGGCGATGCTCGATCTGCTCCTCGGTCATCCGTTGGCGATAGGTGCTGATCGTTTCGGTTAAGGCGAGGATCGTCGCTAGCGGTGTCCTAAATTCGTGGGAAGCCATGGAAACCAAGCGCGATTTTAAGTTCCCAAGTTCTCTTTCTTTGGCTAAGGCCTGGCGGAGGGTCGCCTCGGCTTGTTTCTGGGCCGTAATATCGGTGGTGACAGCCACGCTGCCAGTGTAATTCCCCTGTTTATCGAAGAGCGGCGCGTCGGCAATCAAGAGATCGATGGGTTGCCCATCTTTCCGTTTGGCTAGAATTTCATAGGTGCCGATCTCGGCACGATGGCGACGCTGGATGTGTTGATTCAGCTTATCGATTTCCGATGTGTAGACGAACTCGTGGGGCTGGTGGCCCAGGAATTCCTCGCGGGTATACCCCAGCAATTCACAAAGACGGTCGTTAACATAGGTGAATTCTTCGTGAACATTGAAGGTGCTCAGTCCACCTTGCATCGTCGCCACTAATTGACGGTAGCGCTCTTCACTGGTCCGTATGGCTTCCTCGGCCCGTTTCCGTTCGGCGATATCGCGGATGGTACAGACCAACCAATCGGCATCTTTGATATGGCCAAGGCTGAACTCGGTCTCTAAGCTAACGCCATCTCTCCGCAGTAGGCGTACTTCAAATTGACTACCGACGTGTGTCTGACGCGTATAATTGATTTGGGCCACAACATGTTCCTGCTCTTCGGCTGCAATAAAGGCGAGGAGGGAAAGGGGCTCTGCTGCTGCGCTTGAAGAAGCGACCATGCGGGCAAAGCTCGGATTGGCCTGTTGAATCGTGAGATCGGGGCTGAGCATCAGCATGCCATCCAAGCTATTGTGCAAAATAGCTTCGACACGTTCCTTTTCGGTCTGCAATTCTGCTGTGCGTTCCGTCACTTTCGCTTCGAGATGGCGCACATGATAGGCGTTTTGGAGTGCCAAACTGGCATAGCGGGCAAAGGTTTGTAGCTTTTCGACATCCTTGGGCTGAAAGTGATAGGGCTCTGCGCTGTCGGCAATCAAGAGGCCAATCACTTCCCCTTGTAGTTCAATCGGCACACCAACCGATGAGTGGATCCATGCGGTTGCCGGGAGGGCGATCCAATGGTCAGCCGTTTTTGTATTCGGCACAAAATAGGGCTGTTTGTTGAGCCGCGCGGTTTGATAGACCATGGATTCGATGGGAAAGTGATAGCCTTGGAAAAAGGTGGTGGCCTCGGGCGTAAAGCCGCGCAGATAGGCGACATGGGCCATCTCTTGCTGAAAGAGTAAAATGCTGCCGGCCTCGCTGGTGACGACAGTGGCGGCATAGTCCAAAAGCTTGCGTAAGACCTCATTGACGTTGTGGGAAGTTGTCAGCGCCGCGAGGCTGTCGCGCATCGCTTCGGCGAACAAACGTTGTTCGCGTTCCGCGGCCTCGGCGGCCTTGCGCTCAAGGATATCCTCCTGGAGAACCTGTTCGAGGTGGCTCTGTTTGCGTAATTTGGCCGAGAGCACGCCATACAGCGCAACCGCGGTGATCGCGATAAACCCGATTCCTTTGACTTGGCTTAGGCTAATAAAGAGTGCTTCATTACCCTGGGTAAACCAGGCAACCACATAATCAGAGATCAGGATCCACGCCGTCGCGAGAATGCCATAGCTCAGGCTGACGCGTAGATCAAATCGCTCTATCCAAGGATACATCGCAACTGCTCCTATCCTGGCTAACAACGTCGCACATGGTTCACACCAATGTCCCGCTGTGAATTGCTTAGAAGTTACGCACTTGAACAGCGTGACTAGAGACCTGACAGGTTTGCCAAACCTGTCAGGTCTGGCCCAACTGCGTAACTCCTATTGCTTTCAACTGTGAATTGGTGGCTGCCTTTCCATGCTGATAGAATGATTGTATCCATGAAGTGCACCTTTTGCTAATTTCTAGATAACCCATTACTTTTTCTTAAATTGAGACTTTGCGTAGTCCCCACTTGAAAGGTTTGCAAAACCGGTCAGCTCTTGGCGGGTGGACTAACCTTTATACGCAAGCCCTCTTGATCCAATTGCTCCTGTACAAAGCGAGGTATGCATGACAACCACGATTACAATTCAAACGCAACAAACCAAAGGGACCATCTGCCGCCATCTTTACGGACATTTTGCCGAACATCTCGGTCGCTGTATCTATGAAGGGATGTGGGTAGGCGAAGCTTCGACGATGCCAAATACAGCCGGGATCCGGAATGATCTGTTGGCCGCGCTGCGCCATTTACAGATCCCGGTGTTGCGCTGGCCGGGCGGCTGCTTTGCCGATGACTATCACTGGCGCAACGGGATCGGACCCCGTGCCGCGCGCCCACGCACGGTGAATACCCACTGGGGTGGTGTGATTGAAAATAACCACTTTGGCACCCATGAATTTCTGCAATTGTGTGAATTACTTGGCTGTGAACCCTATATTGCGGGGAATGTGGGGAGTGGTACGGTTCAAGAAATGAAGGATTGGGTAGAGTATATGAATTTTGCTGGTGACTCTACCTTGGCGGATGAGCGCCGTGCGAATGGACGCCAAGCCCCCTGGCGCGTGACCTATTTTGGCGTGGGCAACGAAAACTGGGGGTGTGGCGGTAATATGACCGCTGCCGAATATGCTGCCGTCTATCGCCGGTATCAGACCTATGTCCGGAGCTATGGCGAGCATAAAATTTACAAAATTGCCTGTGGTGCAAGTGATTTTAATTATGAGTGGACGGAAACACTCATGCGCGAGGCTGGTCGGCACATGCAGGGGCTAAGTTTGCACTATTATACCGTTCCCCACACCTGGGCGCAGAAAGGATCGGCGACTGAGTTCACCGAAGCGGAATGGTTTCTCACCCTCCAAAAAGCGCTCCGGATGGACGCGATCATCCGCAACCATGCGGCCATTATGGATCGGTATGACCCCGAAAAGCGGGTCGGGCTGATTATTGACGAGTGGGGCACTTGGTATGATCCCGAACCGGGGAGCAATCCCGGTTTTCTCTATCAACAGAACACCCTGCGCGATGCCTTGGTTGCCGGTTTAACGCTCAATATTTTTAATCATTATTGTGATCGGGTTCACATGGCGAACTTGGCACAAACGGTGAATGTGCTACAAGCCTTGATCCTGACCAATGGGGCTGACTTTATCCTCACGCCCACCTATCATGTCTTTGATCTCTATCGGCCTCATCAAGATGCGACGCTCCTAGCGACGACCATCGGTAACGGGGTTGACTATGTCTGGGGCGAGGAGCGGCTGCCTCAACTGAGTGTCTCTGCTTCGCGTAATGATGCTGGGGTGGTTCACGTATCGCTCTGCAACCTTGATAGCCGTTCGACCGCTGACGTTGCCCTAGAACTCGTCGGGGCAACCCCAATCAGCCAAGCTACGGGCCGGATCGTCACCCACACGGATATGCGCGCCCATAACACTTTTGATCAACCCGACGTTGTCACTGTCCGCCCGCTACAGGGCATCAGCTATGCGGGCTCCCGCGTGAGCTTGCAACTGCCGCCCATGGCGGTTATCACACTGGCTATTCAGTAGATGATTCCGATAGAGTGCGTAAAACAGACCGGCATCGCCGCGCTACGGGTCTGTTTTGCGCAGAAGCTACTGGGGGCGGGGGCCAAGTACGCTTGTTGTCTTCAACGGGAACAGGGTTATCAAGGCCGGGCTGGGCCGGAGCGGGCAACGGGTGGATCATTGGTCAGGGTGGCTTGGAGGCCGTCGATCAGCGCTTGCTTCTCGGTATCACTGAGCTTTGCTGTGCTATGGAGCAAGAGATAATCAGAAAGTGGCATTTCCCCCCGCTCGATCACCTCGACAATTTCATCGAGCCCTTCGTTTGGCTGATCCCACGCCGAAAAGTTGAGATGTTCTCTTCCCTCTTCCACATGGCTGGCGATCCGCAAGGAGATCGGCGCAACATAGGAATACCAAGGCCAAACCGTTTCATTGCTGTGGCAATCAAAACAGGCCCGTTGCGCCAAGGCACGGGTTTCTGGCGAATCCCACGCCACTTCGCGTGTCACCGCGGGGTTGGTCCGGTCAATTGGAATGAATTGAATAAGAATCAAAATGGCAAGTATGGCAAAGCCAGCAATGCGGACAAACCGTTTCATAGCATCTCCTATCTAACGATTCCAAGCTTGAGCTAAAATGGGCATAGAGCGGCGGCGATAGCACTTTGTTTGATTCAGGGCTTGGCCCGCATCAGCGGGCGTTGTGTCTTAGCCCGGTGCCTTTAGGCCAGGGCGGTCGTAATCGTCGCGTCTCCATGGGTAGACTCGCTATAGGATACCAGAAAAATCTCAAGAAATTGTCAAGAGGACGAAGAAATCAGCGATTTTCGGGAGTACGTGGTCGCGGCAGTGCTGGGTTTGTCCCGAGCAGCAACGGGGACAAACCTGACGCGAATCGGTGCAAATCCAACGCGCAATTCGCTGGGCTGGCTGGCGGTTGAGGTATACTTCTGCTAGAGCTGTCAGGTTGTGTAAACCTGACAGCTCTCAGGCGGGAAGCCAATCTTTGTGCGTATCCCTTCATTGTCCAATAGCGCAATGACCAGCAAAGTGAGATCAAGGATGATTACCAAACGGATTCAATTGCGACCCGATAACGAAGCTGTCTATTTGGATCTCTATTTACTCAACAACTCGGCTGAATTTCAAACCGATCAACCGCGGCCAGCGGTGATCGTCTGCCCAGGCGGTGGTTATTTCTTCACCTCGGATCGCGAAGCCGAGCCAATTGCGTTGCGCTTCTTGGCCCACGGCTACCATGTTTTTGTCTTGCGTTACTCGGTGGAAACATTATTCCCTCAGCCGATGATTGATCTAGCCAAGACCATTGCCCTGATCCGTAAAGAAGCGGGTACGTGGTTAGTCGATCCGCAGCAGATCGCTGTCTGCGGCTTTTCTGCTGGTGGTCATCTAGCCGCGTCGAGTGGGGTGCTGTGGAATCAGCCTTGGTTCTATGAACCGCTGGGGGTCGAACCCGCGCAGATCAAGCCGAATGCGCTCATCCTGGCCTACCCTGTGATCGATTTGACGTTGGTGGCTGGTGCGCCACGCCAACTAGACGCCGACAGTGCCCCAGTGGCCCTGAGTGAGTTGATTCTCACCAAGACCTTGGGCGTACCGCAGCCGTCGCCAGAACAACTGGCGCGCTATCGGGCTGATCGCCACGTCTCTGCGGCCACCCCGCCCACCTTTATCTGGCACACCGCCGATGATGAATTGGTGCCCGCGCGCAATGCCTTGCTCTTTGCCACAGCCTTGGCCGAACAAGGCGTGCCCTACGAAATCCACATCTTTGACCAAGGCGTGCATGGCTTGGCCTTGGCCGATGAAGTGACCCAATCCCAGGGGCGTTTTCTCAATCCAGATTGCCAAATCTGGGTGAGCCTGGCGCTGGCGTGGCTCAAACGTCAATTCGGTTAGGCGTTATGCACGAAGATCGGTCTGTCATCGCAGCGCTGCCAGCGTCTTTCGTTGGCGGTTGTGGGGACCACAGAGCCAACCAGATGACAAGGTTTAACAAACTGTCAGCTCTCTTTTATTCGTTTATTGTCAATGGATTGCTCACACTTGCATCCTAGATCGACGGGAACCTATGGTACTCACCAAGTCAGCCTTTTTGGACAGCTTTAGCCCTTTGAAGAACGCGAATTTTCGCACCTATTTGCTGGGGCAAGGGGTTTCGCTCATTGGCACTTTTATGCAGCAAATGGCGTTGCAGTGGTTTATTTGGGAAGTTACGCAAGATACACGTTGGGTGGGCATTGTGGCGGCGGTGACCTTTGCACCGGCCTTTTTCCTCATGCCCTTTACTGGTGCGATTGCCGACCGGGTTGATCGGCGTAAGGTCTTGATTGCAACCCAGTTGATTGAGATGACGCTAGCGCTCTCGTTGGCGCTTTTGATCTTCTTGGGGCTGCAACTCATCTGGCCGGTCTTGATCTTCGCTTTAATTTTGGGGATTGTCGCGGCTTTTAACTATCCTACGCAGGGTGCCTTTATTGGCGATCTGAGTGGGATGGGGGAAATTCGCAAAGCGATGATGCTATATGCCTTTGCCATCGAGATTGGGCGCTTTATTGGTCCGGCGCTCTCTGGGCTGATTGTGGCGCAATTTAATACGGCGACGGCTTTTCTGATCAACGGCCTCAGTTTTATTGCCGTGGTGATCAGCCTGCTCTTCGTGCGTGCCCAACAGATCCGGCGTCCGCCCAGTGGTAATTTGTTGCAGAACTTTGGCGAAGCACTTCGCTATATTCGCCAGCAGCCCCGGATCGCGGATCTATTGCTCTGTAGCCTCTCGGTGACGCTTTTTATTTTTTCGAGTTTGCAATTAGCGGCTCCCATTGCCGATATGGTCTTACGTGGCGGACCTGAATTAGTGGGCTATTTATTGGGGGCGTCGGGCGCTGGCGCATTGCTCGGCGTCCTGCTCGTGGCCCCGCAGATTCAGCGGGTGGAACGGGCGGGCCTCGCGCTGAGCGGCGCTTTGCTCTGGTCTGGCTTGTGGTTGGTGATGACCTCTTTCTTCACCTGGGCGCCCCTGACGATCTTGGGTATCTTCTTGACTAGTGTGAATATCCCGGTGGTGTTGGCGGGCGTGGGAGGGCTCATTCAGATGCTCGCCCCAAACGATATGCGGGCGCGGCTCCTGAGCGTGTCGTCCATGCTCTCCACCGGCATTCAGCCCCTTGGCGCGTTATGGGTTGGTTGGATGGGCAACGCCGTGGGGCCTATGGCGACCATCCGGGTCAATGGTCTGTTGATGGCTGCCATTGCCTTGGTCTTATTACTTCTCCATGGCGAATTCCGCAATTGGCGTGTGGCGCGTACGGCGGCTCACTGACGAGCCGCCGTTGTCTGAGCTATCCTACTTCCACGACCTGCTACAGTGTACGTACCCCATTGACGTGGTGCCGCCTGTGCTACCGTAGTGCCGTTTTTCGCCACTAGGTCTTTGCCCAAGAGCTAGTGGCTAGGTCCCCTCCGCTTTTGGGTCCATCTTCTTTCTGTGATCCACCCATTCTATGCTTGTCATAAGGAGCCATGCATGTCTCTATTGGTTTTGGGGATGGGCGTTGTTGCGCTCACCCTGCTGATTACGGCGTTGGCGTCGGGTATTATCGAGCGCGCTCCGCTTTCGTTTCCCATTCTCTTTCTTGGTTTGGGCTTTCTCTTGGGGCCTGCTGGCTGGGGCGTGTTGCAACTGGAGGTTCATGATGCCATGTTAGAAGTAGTGGCGATTATTAGTCTTTCGCTGGTGCTCTTTCTCGATGCCGTTCATCTCCAGATCGATGAGCTACGCGCGGATTGGTATGTGCCTTTTCTGACCCTAGGGCCGGGTACGCTGCTGGTCATTGCGGGCGTGGCGGGCGTGGCGTATCTATCCGTGCGGACCACACCGCTGCAATCACTCTTATTAGGCGCGATTTTAGCCTCGACTGATCCGGTCGTGCTGCGCGATGTCATTCGCAACCAGCAGATTCCACGCGCTGTGCGGCGCGCCCTGAGCGTGGAAGCCGGTATGAATGATCTGGTTGTGCTGCCCATTGTGCTGACCCTGATCGCGCTTTTGCAGACTGATGGCAGTGGTCAGCGTAACTGGTTCATGTTTCTATTTCAGATCTTGGTGCTCAGTCCTGTCGTTGGCCTCGTCATTGGCGGTGCCGGTGCGTGGCTCATGGGGCGCGCCGATGCCCGCTTTGGCATTCGGCGTGAGTACCAGGCGCTCTATGGAATAGGCTTGGTGTTGGCCGCTTTTACCGCGGGCCAAGTTGTGGAAGGCGATGGATTTTTGGCGGCTTTCTTTGCCGGCTTGTCGATCACGCTCTTTAACGTCTCGCTCTGTGACTGTTTTCTCGACTATGGTGAAGTGACCGCCGAGATGATGATGATGGTAGCCTTTGTCCTCTTTGGCGTTGTCTTATCCAATTTGCTCGGGACGATTGTGCTGTGGCCGGCGCTGATCCTTGCTCTCATCGCGCTCTTTTTGATGCGTCCTTTGAGCTTGTGGTTTGTTCTCTTGCGTGCCAAGATGAGCCCCATGGCGCGTGCCTTTATTGGGTGGTTTGGGCCACGGGGGTTAAATTCGTTGCTATTGGCGTTACTAGCCGTGCAGGGCCATGTGCCTGGGGCCGAGGCCCTGCTGGCCATCACGGGCGTGGTTGTGATCGTTTCGGTGCTGGCGCATGGCATCTCGGCAACACCACTAGCGGCTTGGTATGGGCGCAAGGTGGCCGAGGCATGGCCTACGTTGCAAGAAGAGCGGGCAAGCGACTTTCCTGATCTCTTTGAAGCGGAGCCAACAGGGATTACCCGCATCAACGTCGAAGAATTGGCGAGCCAATTGGCCGGGCCACAACCACCCATGGTGCTGGACGTGCGCTCACGGGCCGCCTATGAAACCGATGACGGCCAAATTCCCGGCAGCATTCGCGTACCGCCTGATCAAATTGCGGATTGGGCAGTGCAGCAAAAACCAGAACGCGCCATCGTTGCCTATTGCACCTGTGCGAATGAAGCGGCCAGTGCGCGTGCCGCACGCTACCTACAAGGATTGGGGTTGCAGGCGGTTGCGCTCGATGGTGGCTATCCGGCCTGGCGTAGTCAGTACCCGATTGAAGCCAAGGGCGCATATGTTGGCGTTTGATGGGGGCCACAGAGCCAACCAGCTGACAAGGTTTCCAAACCTTGTCAGCTGGTTGGCGGTCCCAATCCAACTACATCATTCTTATAGAAGTTACGCAGTTGGCTGGGTAACTAGAGACCTGGCAGGTTTGGAAAACCGGTCAGGTCTGGTCTAAGTGCATAACTCCTATCTTATTTAAACCGATCCGCCTCGGGGTCTAGGGTATCGAAGCCAATGGCATCCAAGGCGGGCCAAAGCTCGGCGGGGATGGGGTGTTGGGCCAGCTCTACTGTCTGCGCCACCCGCTCTGGCTTGGTCATGCCCACAACGGTGGTGGTAACGCGGGGATCGCGTAGGGAGAATTGGAGCGCGGCCGCGGCCAAGGGTACACCATACTCTTGGCAAACTGCTGCCAATCGGCGGGTGCGTTCGATCAGGGCTGGCGGCGCATCTTGATACGCGTAGCGGGCATAGGCATCGGGGCCTTTGGCTAACATGCCACTGCCATAGGGCGCCGCGTTGACAACAGCAATGTCTAGCCGTTTTGCTACCTCTAGCAATGGTTCGGCTGAGCGGTTGAGGAGGGTATAGCGGTTGTGCGTTTCCACCGCGGTAAATTCGCCGGTTTCCAGGTAGCGGATCAGCATCTTGATTGGGCCGCCCGACATCCCGATATGTTCGATGACTCCCTGCTCGCGGAAGTCTTTGAGGACGGCCAGGGGGCCGCCGGGGCCCATGACATTTTCAAAGGTGGTGTGCTCGGGGTCGTGAATGTAGACATATTGGAGCTGAGCCAACCCTAACCGGCGCAGGCTACCCTCGATGGATCGTTTGATCTGGTCGCCGCTGAAATCCCCGGTTTGGAGGCTGCGGTCGGCCTTGGTGGCTAGCACAAAGCCCGCGGGGAGGCCCCCAAGTTCTCTGATCACAAGCCCAATGCGCCGTTCACTTTCACCGTCTCCATAGGCGGCGGCGGTGTCCAGAAAGTTGATGGAACTGGCAAAGGTGGCGCGGATGGTGGCTAGTGCTTGGTCTTCGGGCGCGCTGTAGGCAAAGGTTTCGGGCATATCGCCCAGCGGCGCGCCACCGACACAGAGGGGTGTGACTAGCAAGCCGGTCCGGCCAAAAGGGCGTTTGGAGAGGTTGGGTGCTGTTGTGCTCATTGGTTCATTCTCGCTTTCATCGATTAACGTACGCGGGCAGGAGAGGGATTGCGTTCGGCAAAGCCCCGTTGATGCCAATAGGGATAGATGGGCGGAATAAAGCTAGCGTCGTCTAGCTGCGCCATCTGTCAAAGGTTGCTATTCTAAAGGCCAACACGGGAACCTTGAGCCCCGAATTGCCCAATTGTCGATATTCCATGCTGATTCTCCTCTGCTCGCTGTGGTTGGGTTCTTCTTGTGGTTGGGCTGATCGTACATCCTCTGTATTGTAGCTGATTGTTTCCCTTCTGACCAAGGCTAGTTGCGTAAAGTGCTTCGGATAAATCCGGCAGCTAACCGTGAAAAGCGCCCGCAGACGCTTTTCACGGTTAGGTAAGGGTTACCCCTATATTCTTCAAGTTCGCGATTGCCCTGTCGGCGTAAAACTGGGCATAGCATTGTCGGGCCAAGTTGTGGTAAAATGCCTTTAATACTGTTTATTGGTATCGTGAGGATCGGGATCAGCAGCTGCGCCCGATGGCAGACCTGTCCATGCGAATCGCCGGTGGCGCTGGCACCGCCTTTGTGGTGGCTGGCGCAATGGTCGGTGGTGCAGGAGTTTACAGATCCGTAGAGGCAAACGGTTGGAAAATACCATGAATGATAGCTTACATCTTTGGGAGCTGCCCAAAGCCGAACAAGTATACATGATTGCAGGCTGGGAACAGTGGGCCGATGCTGGCTCGGTTTCATCCGGCCTGCCGCAATATTTGATCAAACATCTGCGCGCGCGCAAGATCGGTGAGATTCGCCCCGATGGCTTTTATCTCTTTCAAATTCCAGGGACCCATCACCTGTTGCGGCCACAGGTGAAATTTGAAGATGGCTATAGCAAATCGATCAAGGCACGGGTGAATAGCCTTTACTATGCGGGCAATGAACGCACGGGCTTGGTGATCTTTATTGGCGAGGAACCTCATTTGGATATTGATCGCTATGCCGACGCCCTCTTTGCGAGTGCGAAAGAGCTGGCTGTCCGCCGCATTGCTGCGGTGGGGGGCGTCTATGGGGCTATGCCCTATGAGAAAGACCGCGAGGTCTCCTGCACCTATAGCTTGCCAGCTATGAAGGAAGAACTGCGTAAATATGCCGTGCGTTTTTCCAACTATGAAGGGGGCGCAACCATTGGTTCCTATCTCGTCAACCGCGCCGAGCAGCATGACCAGGAGATGTTAGTCTTTAATGCGTTTGTACCCGCCTATGATTTCTCGCAGGCCGGTTTACCCTTGCAAGGGGTACGGATCGAAGATGATCATCGCGCTTGGTATGAATTGATGCAGCGGCTCGTCCACATGTTTCGGTTGGATTTGGATCTGTCGGATCTGGATCAGCAGAGCGAAGCATTGGTGGCCTCTATGCGTGAAAAGTTGGAAGAGTTAGCCGTCAAGATGCCGCAACTCAAGGTCCATGAATACATTGCAACGCTTACCAACGACTACAAAGAAAACTCATTTGAACCGTTAGATGAACTTTGGGAACGGGAATTGGGCGATCTCTTTGATGATGACTAGTCCTCGGTATGATGGAGGTAGCCGGCACAGATCCCAGGTTACCTCTCTACGAATCTCCTGCCTCTTGCGCCGCTACCCTACGGAACGAAAGCATTCTTCCTCCAGTTCTAGTAGAAAGGTACGCACGCAACCCCCTGTCCATGCCTGCCGTTTGTGAAACCTGTACAGTCAACTATACGGTCAATTCTGTAGAAGAATGCTAGTTCCCATTCAGCCGTAGCCGACTACAATAGAAGGGTAATTACGCGTGACCAGCCGGATGCACGTTGGTAGCGGCTGTACTGACCATCGTGCTTAGTTTTGCCACTAATTCGTGTGATGCCGTACCGTTTCGTAGGCCGCTGTAGGGTTCGCTTCCTACAGTGTTGCTATTTTCAACGTGTTATGGGAGGTTCCATGGATGAAGTTGCTGGTGTGTATAAATTCGCCAGTGTCGGTGAATTGGCCGAAACTGTTACACAACTGTTGGCGCTCGGCCTTCAATATGGCACGGACTTGGGCCGACCCTCTAGTCATCGTTCCAAAAGCGGAATTGAAAAAATCGAACAGCTGATTCTTCAACAAGCGCGCGATTATGTAGCCGAAGTACGGGAAGGATTTGTCCTTAGCACGCGCACCGCCCAACGGGCTGAACAAGCGGAGCTTCGTTTTCTTGTCGATCAGGTGTTGATCGATTGGAATGCCTTTAGCCGTGAAATGGGGTTGGTAACAACCGATGAGGCTGGCAACGCGCCTACCCATGACGAAACGATTCAGCCGGAACAGGTCCGGCAACAACTGTTAGCCTTCGGTATGGCAATTACGGCTTTGGGCCAATTGCCCAAACTGCCGGCCGAAAAAATTACCTTCCCCTATAGCTACAATGATCCGCCGACCTATGCGGATATTCCTGCGCCAGAGACGCCCGGCGCGATCCTCTCGCGCATCGAAGAATTAGAGCAAATGATCTGGCAATTGATGGGTGGCAATCTTCAAGGTTTATTACATCATCGCTATGGCGCGCTGCGGCGCACCTATGGCTTTTTTGAGGTCAGCGCCCATTTAGCCCGGCGCGAAACCGAGCGTTTTGGTCTAAAGCGCCGTTCTTCATCGTTGACGCTATTGTAATATGATTCGCTTGGGCAGGAGTGCTAGGGTGAGGAAGGTGGAGTGGTCGACAAATGGCTACTCCGTCTAGCAAGTTATCCCTGATCCTGTTGGTGGCTATCCAGCCATCGCTGTGGATCAGGGGGGCGGTGCACCCGCCAAGTGGGCAACAAAAAGGGAAACTAGAAGCGTAACGAGAGGAAGAGGGCGAGGATTAGAGGGCCGAGAGGGAAAGCTTCTCGGTTGTAACTTGGGGTGCCATCCGTTGTCGCTCGATAACGGTCGGCATTTGACTCTCTAATGCGGGAAGTTGGATAGAATCTGCTCGCCCGGCTGCCACATAGGCCCCGTAGACAAAGAGCGAAGTAAGCACAGAAAGTGCTAAATACCCTAATAATAGCCACGTAAGCATCGTTTGATTCTCCTGATTATACAGTGCAACAAAGATAAGTATGCCAAAAGTTGTAGCTTAACCCTACGGCAATTTATTTATCTACCCATAGCTTACCCCTGCCAGATGATCAAATTGTATATGTTTGGTTAACGTTGTGTTAAGAGCTACTTTCTGTTGACATCGGTTGTGGCTGCACGCTTAGGTCGTGCTAGAACCTGCTGTGGTCATAGAACCGTAGGGCATGATCTCTCCGGTTTCCCTTCTCTTTCCTCTGCGCTCTCCGTTATCAACAAATCCGTAGATGAAAGGGATTTGCAAAGCAAATAAGTTAGATTTTCTAGTATACTGTGAGGAAAATAGGAGAAGGAGGTATTCATGCTACGTCGATTTGAGGAGTTATCTGAGCGGGAACAAGCTGCTATGCTAAAAGAAGAACAACATGTCCTTTGGCAAAAGCTACAGGCCATGCCCGTCTTGTGGAGCCGGGAAGCCGCGGAGCAGCAGCCTGTGAAGCACCGCAACCCAACGGTTGAAATCATTACGATTAACCTAAACTAATATCCGCTACCCAAAGCATGATAAAAGCCGCGACTTTGCTAGAAGCCCGCGGCTTTTATGTGACAAGAGCTGACCGTTCTTCAAAACCGGCCAGCTCGCGGGTCTTACCCACCAATTGCGCTTGTCGTATTCAAGAGGGGGCTGACGCATCTTTGCGTCGGCCATTTCGCACCACCATCTTGATGGCGTTGATGTTGGTCATTATTCTATTTATTGGCTATGGTTTTTTGATCCAGTACAGCATTCCTTGGAACACGGGTGCTTTGGGGCATCCGTTAACCTTCATGACCAAGAATGGTTCCGCTGTTGGACGTAAGTAAGCGCTTTACCCAAAAGATAAAGATCCCGGTGAGGACGAGGTTTAACGCTAGAGAAAGAAAACCAATGGTGACAAAAGGACCTTGAATGCCATAGGAGAGTGATACGGCTAAAACCCCTGCGCCGACCTCGCCCCGTGGGAACATGGCAATGGCAACGGCAAAGCGCTCACGGAGGGTAGACTCATCCCGATAGAAGAAAACGACAAACATCTTCCCAAGGTTGGCAAGGAGGGTGATCGCCAGCACATGAAAAATAACTTCGCCGATACTCATATCAATGCTAATGGCCGCATTTTCCCCAATGGCCGCAGGCATCGAAAGGCCAACCAACAGGAGAAATAGACAAGAGACAATCAACCCTACCCGCTCCTCTGCCGTCATACCAGCGGGGTCTTCCCCAGGAATCACAATCTCTTCGTGATGATGTTGCTTTAGGATACACCCAAGCAAGAAAGCGGGCAGTAGCACCTCGATATGAACCGCAACCAAGGTAACAGGGTCTTTACTGTAGGTATAAAGTAACTCACTAATGGCGGCTAACAAAAACGCATACCCCAGAATCCAGGGCCAACTTGCGGGTAGCGTTACTTTGCGAAAATAACGATAGCCAAAAATAAGCAAGCAGGTGGTAATCACCACCACGACCCCCAACTGCCAAGCCAACCCCACCATCAGTGCCTTTAGGGGCAGCATAAAAAGCACCGTGTCTAGATCGTCAAAGATGGCGAGAATGCGTGTCTTGCGAAAAGCCCAGGTGCCCGCCAGCCCAGCTGCTGCTAGCATGGAAAAAAGTACACCGGCTGATGTGGGAGCGGCAAAGCGGGCCGCTAACATGGCCTCCATCCACGGTGCTTTGCCAGAAGCATTGATCTCTGGCATGAGAAAGGCCAAGAAGTAGATCGTACAAAAGATCCAGGGAAAGGCCGCTGCCGTAGCTGCCACGAGATAATCTTTGGCATACTGGCTTTTCCGGCTAAAGTCAATCTCAAACTCACGGCCGACTTCAATCATAATATAGGCCAGCAGGGCCATCGTGAGGAACTGGCGCAAATGATTGAGCGGTTCGGGTAACGCACCGAAGAGTATGGGCAGGAGTTGCGATAAAATCAGGCCAACTAAGAGAAGGGAAGTCAATAATAGAATCCGCTTCATGAAGAATCCTTTCTGAAAAACAAAAAAAGGCTGCACAAATTGCTGTGCAGCCTCCTCCAACTCGGAAATTTGGGCCGAGTCCCTATGCGACTTTTCATCTCTACTATAGCATAATTCGATGGGAGCGGAAAATTTTGCTTGTGATTTTTGCAACAATTCTCTGTCAGTTTTTTGCATAAGCCAGGCTTTTACGGCTGACCAGCGATAGGCGTCGCTTATCTAATCGGCTTGTTTATGCTCTGCTGACGCACTTATGATAACGACGTTTCGGCACAAGGCGTTAGCCGCCCTATTCCTGAATGATGATTGTAGCGGCTTGCAACAGTCCCAAGTAAGACGATTGCGCATTATCTTGCAACTCTTACACGCAGCCCATGTGATCGGGGATATGGATCGCCCCGGGTTCAATCTACACCCGCTACAAGGGGATAGGCAAGGGTATTGGGCGGTCAAGGTTGATGGGAACCATAGAATTGTTTTCCGCTTTGAGGATGGAAACGTTAGCGAAGTGGAGCTAATCGACTATCACTAAAGGGGTGATTGAGTATGCAGATGAAAAACCCGTTACACCCAGGTAAGATCATCAAAGAAATCTATCTAGAGCCGATGGGGTTGACTGTCACAGGAACAGCCAAAGCGCTAGGGATAAGCCGTGTAACGCTTTCGGAGCTAATCAATGGCAAAAATGGGATCAGCCCTGAGATGGCCTATCGGTTGTCTAAAGGCTTTGGGGCTACTCCTGAAAGCTGGTTGAATCTACAGCTTATCTATGATCTAGCCCAGGTAAGAGAGAAGGGCGAAGCGCTACCAATCGAGCGCATACAGCCGGTAGCAACCGTATAGAATGCGCTATAATTTTGGCTATTGAACGAAAATAGGCGATAGACATAACATGCCTATCGCCTATTTTACATTCATCGATAAGCGAAGTAATTATAACAAGGCTAAATACTCTTTTACCTTGCTGTTTTCTCAACCTACCTCTGGTAACCCATATAAAAAAGCGGGCGACGAGACTCGAACTCGTGATAAGTGCTTGGGAAGCACGTGTGTTACCGCTACACTACGCCCGCGCTTTATAGTAGGAAATTATAGGTTATCAGGGGATTCTTGTCAAATTCGTTCATAAACTAGATGATTACAGCGGAGTAAGGCTACTTGGTTGGATGAATTGAGCTAGTATACAATGGCTATCTAGAGAATTCGTGTAGATAACTGTTGAACGAGAAGCTGATGCAACAAGAAACCCCGTCGCCGTTGACCGTAATTTTTTAGCCATCCAGTCCTGACAGATTTTTAAACCTGTCAGGACTGGTCTGCGCGTAGTATACGGCTATCGAACCTACGCGTAGCGGTGCCTTTTAGGCTGATTGGACAAAGTTGATCAGATCTTGCCCAAGTTGGCGTAGGGAAGGTGCATGGACATACATCATGTGCCCTGCTTCATAGTAGGTCATCACAACATTGGCTTGGCGCTCGGGCTCCAATTCGAGGTGATTGATCGTGTAGTCTGTCGCGAAGTAGGGGGTGGCGAGGTCATAGTAGCCATTGGCGACGAGGAGCCGTAAGAAAGGATTTTGGCTCATGGCGCTGCGCAAGGTTTCGGCCACGTTAACATACTGATTCTGATGTTTGCTATAATCCCACTTCTCGTAGAGGCTGGTCAGGATTTCATAGACAATATCACTTTCAAAATTCAACTCACCGCGGACATAGTCATTCAGTGTGGCCGTATAAGCGCCTTGAATGGCGGAATAGCTTGGATCATGTTCGAAATGTTCCCCCGCCGCGTCGCGGTCAATGCCGATAAAACGGGTATCGAGACGACCGACCGTGCGGCGTTGGTCGCGCAGCAGCTCTTTGACAAAGCGATGGATATGAATACGCAGATTGGTCTGTTCGATATAGGTGGGGGAGAGACCCGTGTAGGCCGCCAACTTTTGGACTAATGGTTGGCGTTCAGCTGCGGAGAGCCGATCGCCCTTCATTAGGGCCAAGGTGTACTCATGCAGGGCAAAATGCTCGACGTCTGCCAAAAACTGCTTGAGATCTTGTCCTGCTGGCAATGTGATCTGACCGTGATAGTAGGCGGTGGCGGCATAGGTGGGCAAGAAGAGAATAAAGGGCAGATCATTGCCTGCGTTAAAGCGAGCTGTCTGAAAATTCAAGATGACGGAAACGAGCATCAGCCCGTTTAAGTACATCCCATGACGTTCTTGCAAATAGCCAGCGAGCCCGGCGGCGCGGGTCGTCCCATAGCTCTCGCCAATGAGAAACTTGGGGGAGGACCACCGTTGGTAGCGCGTAACATAGAGGCGAATAAAATCACCTACCGACTCGATATCTTTTTCCAAACCATGAAATTGTTTGGCTTCTTCTCCCGGTGCTGGCCGACTATAGCCGGTGCTGACGGGATCAATAAAGACCAAATCGCTGACTTTGAGCAGCGTATGCTCGTTGTCGGTAAGGCGATAGGGTGGCGGCTGCAATTGATCTACATCGCCACTGAGCACCCGTTTGGGCCCGAGAACGCCCAAATGGAGCCAAACCGATGAGGCCCCGGGACCGCCATTAAAGGAAATGGTCAAGGGCCGCGTACTCAGGTCAGTGACCGCTTTCTTGGTATAGGCAATGAAAAAGATCTTGGCCTTGGCCTTGCCTGTCTCATCTTTCATGACCAGTGTGCCAGTGGTTGCGCGATAGGCAAGCAATTCGCCGTCCATGACCAACTCATGTTCGGTTGTCACCAATTCATCAGTCGGCTGTGGCGTTTCAGCTGTTTTGGGCAGCTTCGTTGGTTGTTCTTGGTTGGTTTCGATTGTCATTTCGTTTCCCTGGTAACTAGATAACCGGAGTTGGCTCGGTTGGCCTTTGATGAATGGCTCAGCAGCGGTGATCAGCTTCCAAACCGGTCACCGCTGCTCGTAATCAATATCGAAAGAACCTCGCCATGTGGTGCGACTTCATGGGCTGCGCCGGGTTGATCACCGGTAGCGTTGCCCAATATCACGGCGGTATTGGGCCCCGGTAAAGTGAATCTGGCGAATGCCAGCATAGGCTTGTTGACTTGCGGCGCGCAGGGTTTCGCCCACCCCTGTGACGGTCAGAACGCGTCCACCTATGTTAACGAGCCGTTCTTGTACATATTTGGTGCCAGCATGAAAAACCTGCGCGCCCTCCCGTTCGGCCGCGGCAATGCCGGTAATCTCATAGCCCGTTTCAGATTCATCTGGGTAGCCGCGTGAGGCCATCACCACGGTAGCCGCCGCGCCCGTCGACCAGGTTGGTTTGACGGTGGCCAGGGTTCCGGTTAGCGCGGCTTGGATCAGATCGAGCAGATCACTTTCCAACAATGGCAAGATGACTTGGGTTTCCGGGTCACCAAGGCGGCAGTTAAATTCAATCACTTTGGGACCATTGGGTGTTAACATCATGCCTGCGTAGAGTACGCCACGATAGGGGGTGCCTTCGGCGGCCATCCCCCGCAAGGTTGGCAGCAGAACGGTCTGGGTAATTTCTTCGATGAGCGCGGGGGTTGCCAAGGGCGAGGGCGCAAAGGCACCCATGCCGCCTGTGTTCGGACCCCGGTCGCGATCCAATAGGCGCTTATGATCTTGGGCAGCCGGGAGCACCAAAGCCGCTTGCCCGTCACAAAAGGCAAGGACAGAAAGCTCCTCGCCGGTGAGCCGTTCTTCGAGCACCACTTCGGTCCCGGCCTGCCCAAAGCGTCCATCTAGCATCATGGCGCGCACCGTGGCGGCGGCCTCTTCGAGGGTATCGGGGAGGATCACGCCTTTGCCCGCGGCCAAGCCGCTAGCCTTGACCACGGGTGCATCATCTTGGGTGCGCAAATAGCGCATGGCTTCGTCAAAATCGGTGAAGCTCACGGCCGCGCCGGTGGGGATGTTATGGCGCTGCATAAAGGCTTTGGCAAAGGCTTTCGAGCCTTCTAATTGGGCGGCAACCTGGGTGGGGCCAAAGATGGTCAGCCCGGCAGCTGTAAAGAGATCGACAATGCCGGCCACTAAGGGAGCCTCTGGGCCGACAACGGTGAGATCAACCCGATTCGCCAAGGCAAAATCGCGCAGTTCGGTCAGTTGGGTGGCTTCAATGGGAACATTGCGTGTTTTGGGCAGCCCGTGGGTGCCACCGTTCCCTGGCGCGACCAAGAGTTCTTGAACTTGGGGAGATTGGATGAGTTTCCAGACAATGGCATGTTCACGTCCGCCATTACCGACAACCAAAACGCGCATAAATTTCCTCGATCTTTTCCTTTGACACTACTCATTAAAATTTTTTGCAATAAAACTTAGGTAAATACCATGTCCCAGCGAAATCTGACAGTTCTTCAAAATGCTTGTCATCGGCTTGGCTCTCTGTAAGTTCTTTACAAGCCTACTGCCCATGAAGAGCTAGCGCAGAGGAACGCCTTTGCGTGGGCGCTTGGGCAGCTGTTCACTCCGCAGACGATAACGCTCTAAGACACTTAAAATATCACTTGTCCGAATCGGTTTGGTCAAGAAATCTTCCATACCTGCCTGTCGGCAGCGTTCTTCATCATCATCCATAGCAGCAGCGGTTAAGGCAACAATATATGGCTTGTGTTCCAACGATTCATCTTGCAATATCTGGCGGGTGGCTTCAAGGCCGTCAACCTCCGGCATGTGTAGATCCATCAAGATAACATCATAGGGCTGGCGACGTACGGCGCGGATGGCATTGGCCCCATTGGCGGCTACATCGGCGTGATAGCCTAGGCGCTCTAAGATACGTAAGGCCACTTTTTGATTGACAGCATTATCTTCGACCAATAAAATGTTCAATGCGCGCCGGTGTTGGACCTGCGCCGTTGCGCGGTGGGGCAGGGTTGGTTGGGGGGGCGGCGCAGCCAGCGATGGATCAAATTGACGAATCAAGAGCTCGTGCAAGAGCGCTGGTTTCAGCGGCTTGTACAATATATTGATCACGCCCAGTCCTCGGCTCTGTTGTTGAAGATTTGCCTTGCTCATGGGGGTTAGTAAAAGGAGCGGCGTCTCGCGTAGCTGGGGAAAGCGGCGCAACGCGCGTACTAATGCAAACTCTTCCATGCCGTGGAGGGTTGTGTCGACTAAGATAATATCAATTTCGCGTCCTTGCTCAAAATAAGCTAAGGCTTCGTCTTGGCTGTTGGCCTCCACAGGCACCATATCCCAGTTGAGCAGATGACGCCGGAGAATGTGGCGGCTGGTTATGTTATCGTCGATCACCAGCACCCGCTGCCCAACCAGGGCCGGATGAATACCAGGCAAATGGGCTGCTTCAGTGGCACCGGTGGTGACCTGGATCGTAAAGTGAAAGGTTGATCCTACCCCTTCTTTACTGTCTACCCAAATTTCACCACCCATCATTTCCGCAAGCTGTCTGCTGATGACTAAGCCAAGCCCGGTGCCTCCGGCCCGCCGCGTTGTGGATTGGCCTAGTTGGGTAAAGGAACGAAAAAGCTGGGGGAGTTGGTGGTTGGGGATGCCAATGCCGGTATCGCGCACGCGAAAGTGAACTTCATGCCCTTTCTCGAGGTTACGCCGTGCCCCCACATGGATAAAGACTTCGCCTTGTTCCGTAAATTTAATGGCATTGGATAAGAGATTGACCAATATCTGCCGTAAGCGCACCGCGTCGCCAATGGGGCGGCTCGGCACCTGATCTTCGACGAGATAAAGCAACTCTAGCCCTTTCTGAGTTGCCTGGGGTGCCAGGAGGTCAAGCGCTTCTTCAATACAGCGGCGTAGATCAAAAGGTTGGGCGTCTAGCGTCATATTACCCGATTCAATTTTGGAAAAGTCGAGCACTTCATTGACAATCGTTAACAATGATTCGCTGCTGGTGCGTATCGTATCGGCAAAGTCGCGCTGCTCTTCGGTGAGCTCTGTATCGAGCAGAAGATTGCTCATGCCGATGACACCATTCATAGGGGTACGAATTTCATGACTCATATTGGCTAGAAACATGCGCAACCGTTGCTCGGCTTGGCGTGATTGAATTTCAGCTTGTTTGCGGATATCTTCGAAAAACCAACAGAGAATCCCAATCGAGAGAAGGGCCAAAGGCATCGCGAGGAGCAAGGCCAGGGCTTGGAGATCGGCTGTAAAGAGTGGTGCATTGGGTGGGTACACATACCCGGCGCGTGTCAGATATTCAAAGAGCCAGAAGTGGAGCGTAAGGCCAATGGCAATTCCTATTCCCCACCAGCGTCCTAATACAAAGGCTGCGGTAAGAATCACGATGGGATACCAACTATAAAAGACCGGATCATTTTTGCCATGGAGATAAGTAAGGGTAACCAACACAGCGAGTTGTTCGCTGACAAAGACAAAGCCAGTCAGTTTGATTGAACGCGAGCGGCGGAGCAAAGGGAGGTTGGCAAGATAGAGGCTACCAAAGCCCAAGGTTAACAGGCCCAAGTGCGTTTGTTGCAGTGGAATAATGACCAAGAGCGCAATGGCCAACAGAAAAGTGCCCATGACAATCAAGGCGAGGGTTAGATATTGAAGAAGATAATACTCCTGCGTATGATTGGTTGGGAACTTTTCCCCTAAAATTGCACGAAGTACCTTGTGCGTAAAGTGGGGCATAGCGATTGCTGTCCTAAACGCCTTTTTCTCTGGTCGATTGCACCGGCTCGGGCGGTGCGACGTCAATGCTTCTGTGTCGTTCCCTTCCCTTGTCATTGGGGGTGGCTCTGTGGTTCCCACGATCGCCAACGAAAGCGGCTGGCGGCTTTTGCCCAAGCGCGTCACGCCGCGTAGATGAGAACTGATCAGCTTAGTCCTGAGGAATGAGGCGTATTTCGAACAGGCGCGGCCATAGTTTTCCAGTAACAAACAGTTGCTTCTCTGCCGGCAGATAGGCAATACCGTTTAGCACATCGGTCGCGACTGTGCGCTCTGCCTCTGGCAGGAGCCCCGTGAGATCAATCCACCCAACCACGGCGCCGCTGCTCGGATCGATGCGGGCAATGCGGTCGGTTTGCCAGATATTGGCAAAGATTTCCCCTTCAATATATTCCAGCTCATTGAGTTGGGTGACGGGGCCTTGGTCGTCATAGACATCAAGAAAACCTACGTCAGCCAGCGTCACGGGGTCCCAAAAGTAAAGCCGTGCTGTGCCATCGCTCATGATCAGGCGGGTCCCATCAAAAGTAATCCCCCATCCTTCTGTCGGATAGGTGAACTCTTGAAGGAGTTTGAAGGTCGTTTTATCATAAATAAAGCCGGTCTGCTCACGCCAAGTTAATTGATAGAGCTGATCGCCAACAATGGTGATGCCTTCCCCAAAGAAACGTTCGGGTAAAGTGACCGTGGTCAATACAGTGCCACTGGTCAGGTCGACACGCCGTAGCGAAGAGCGGCCATAGAGGCCGGTGCCTTCATAGAGCAGGCCCTCATCGAACAATAAGCCTTGGGTAAAGGCTTGCGGATCATGGGGAAAAGACTGTACAACTTCATAGGTATAGCGCCGCGGGGCTGGTGCAATCGCCGGTGTCGGTAGAAGGGGCGATACAAACGCTGCTACCGGTGTGGGCAAGGGACTTACCGTTGCGGCTTGGGTGAGCGTGGGGGGCGGAGGCGAAGCGGTTGGCGAAGCCGATGGTGGCTGTGGTGTCGGTGTTGGTCGGTCTGTACCACAACCACTGACCAAGAGGAAAGCAATGCCAAAGAGCAGCCGCAGCCAGGCTCGTTGGCGGGCTGGGCTGCGGCCACGGTCTTGGGTCTCTTGCGGGACTCTCTGTTGATAGATGAAGGGAATCAATCGCCCAACCATGCTTTTTCCTTTTGTCCTACTCAGTCGTATGCCGGCTGCCTACGCGGTCTCTGGGTTATTGCCTACAGGTTATCGGCCTAGAGGCGGTGGCGTATTGTCGTAGAACACTGTACGTGTATACTACTCAAATAAAATTGTAAGAGAACTGTAAAATTTGATATTGTTATAGTGTAGCAGAAGATAAGCTGGCTGGCTAGCGGCGCATAGGAACGAAGTGATACTTTATTCAAGTCTAGCGACAATTCGCCAACTTTACCCGATATTCGGTAAACTACCAAGAACCACTAGGACGATCAGCCCTGATACCAAGCGCGTGCCACCGTGAGGGATGGTGTGGTAGCATGGTTGCTCTGCCCTATTTCCCCGTTAGTGAGCATGATGGTTGAGGACGTTGGAAGGTACAACTTGCAATCAAAAAGCATCATTTTAATTGTGGACGACACCGAAACGGGGCGAGAAATTCTGGAAGCCTTGTTGCAATCGCCTGTATATCAGCTTGCCTTTGCTTGCAATGGCCCCGAAGCGCTTGAAAAAGCCGAAGAGCTTACCCCTGATTTACTCTTGCTCGATGTGATGATGCCAGGGATGGACGGCTTTGAGGTCTGTCGTCGCTTGCGGGCCAATCCGCGGTTGGCTAATATTCCCATCATCCTTGTGACTGCGCTTGATGATCGCCAATCGCGTTTACAAGGGATCGAAGCGGGTGCAGATGATTTTGTCACGAAACCCTTTGACCACGCTGAGTTGCGGGCCCGGGTACGGACCATTACACGCCTCAATCGTTACCGGCGGCTGCTGGATGAGCGCGCCCGTTTTGAATGGGTGGTGGATCAAGCCGATGATGGCTATGTTTTGTTGGGCAAGGCCAATGAACTACTCTATGCCAATGCGCGTGCCCTCTCTTGGTTAGAATTGTCCGTCAATGCGCCCTTACCCACCCAACATGACTTTCTGACCTATATCGGTGAAAGCTTTCGCCGGGAACCGCTTGAAGCTTGGAAAAAATTGCTCGACGAACGCAATTGGCAACCCGAGCTTCCTATCTATTTGATTCGCCCCGAAACCAGTAATGCCCAAGCGCTCTGGCTCGAAGTCACGCTCTTAAGCCAAATGGAGGGGGACAATCTGCAACGGTTGCTGCGGCTGCGCGATGTAACGGACCAAATGAGTAACCGACGCGATATTTGGACCTTTCATTCCATGGTCATGCACAAGCTGAATACACCGCTCCATGCGATCTCTGGTGGCTTACAATTGTTGATGCCAGAAATGGTTGAGAACCTATCTAGAGCACAAATCCAAGAAGTCGCGCGTTTGATCGCTTCTGGGGTTGACCGCCTCAACCACACGATTGGCGACATTCTGCAATATCTGCGCATGCCCGTCAGTGCCCACTCTGGTGATGCCTTTTTAACAACCCATTTAGAAGATCTCCTGAAGCAAATTGGCATGGGGTTGGCGCTCAACCATGTAACAGTTCAGAATGATTTTGCCAGGGAGCGTAGTCTCCAACTCACAACTCGAGCGATTGAATGTGTGCTATGGGAACTGTTGGAAAACGCAAAAAAGTTTCACCCGCGCCAAGCCCCATCGATTGCCGTCGAGCTAGTGTCGCTGACGCCGACCCTGGCCCAACTACGTGTCATTGACGATGGGGTGGTGCTGACTCCCGAACAGTTGGATAAGGTCTGGTTGCCTTATTATCAAGCGGAAAAATATTTTACGGGTGAGGTGCCCGGTATGGGACTGGGCCTAACCATGGTGGCGGCCTTGGTCTGGGAAGTAGGCGGCAGCTGTCAGCTGCGTAACCGCCCTGATCGCGCTGGCACGATTGTCGAGCTAACGATTCCACTTGGTGCGGACGAGTAGACGTTTCGCTCCATTTGTTGGAAAGGGCCAGCTGCTGCCCCGGCTGTGTCGGTAAAAATCGAATGGGCTATGCCCAAAGGCTAGTGTAATGGGGCAAGTAAGGGGCAAAAGCAGGTAAGGAGTAGAACATCGGATGATTGATCATCGGCCAGCTAATCCTGTCGCACGCCAAAGCGTACAGCCTTTTCTCGCACCATTTGCCCCCCATCGCCTAGTGCGTTCGGGGCATATCCAGACGTTGCTGGCGCGCCGTGCACCGGCACAGATCCGTTGTCTGGCCCAAGAGCAACCGCTACTGCTCGATGCTGGGCCTAGCCTCTTGCCCATAGATGAAGGCCAAACCGTACGTCTGCTAGCCTACTATACGCCGCCTCTCTCTCTCGATGAGCAGCGGGGTCTCGTTGTGTTGCTGCATGGTTGGGAAGGTTGTAGTCATTCGAATTATGCTCTGATCTTGACCGATGCCTTGACCGCGGCGGGCTTTGCCGTCATGCGCTTAAACTTTCGCGATCATGGGCCTGATCGTCATGTGGATCGCTACGCCCTCAACCGCGGCCTTTTCCTGGGGATCCTCTTGGAAGAAGCCGCGGCCGCCATCCGGCAACTAAGTGGCTGGGCTGCTGGGTTGCCCCTCTCGATCGTTGGGGTCTCGATGGGGGGTAATTTTGCACTGCGCCTCGCTGGTTATCATCGGACACGGCCTTTTGCCCAGTTGGCTCAAATCATTGCCGTCAATCCCGCGGCCAACCCCGCCCGCGCGACCGATCTAATCGATAGCCACCCGATCTATCGTCACTACTTTCGTAAGCGGTGGCTGGCCTCTTTGCTCGCCAAGCAAGCGCTCTTTCCCCAATGCTATGCCTTTGCGCCTCTGCACGCCATCCCCACCATTCGTGGCATGACCGACTGGTTGATCCGCCACTACCGGTCGGCGTTGGCAGACTTTACCAATGCCGACGATTATTTTGCGGCCTATCGTGTGCAAACCGCGGATCTGGCTCAATTGACTGTCCCGGTTACCATCATTGCGGCCATGGATGACCCCGTGATCGATCCGGCAGACTTGCTCGCCTTCCCGTTGCATCCCTTGTTGACGCGTTATCTATATCCAACGGGCGGCCATGTGGGCTTTGTGAATATTTTTCCCTTCCAACATTACTTACCCGCGTTGGTGTTATCGTCGTTGCTCGCCGGTGAGAATGTCGATTCTGCCACGAAAATTGTATAGACTAGCCATCGTGCTTCCTTACTTCGGCAAATTAGATTGCTTGTGTTATACTGAACGGAGTTCATAACTGTCAGCTTGGGCTGTGGAGCCAGGAATGTGTGGCAGAACGCGCCAGAATCACACGGCTGGCATGGTGCAAGATCGAGGATAACGGCGGTTACGGGAACATAGCGCCAACATCAAGCGCTAGACTTATATAAACGTTGCACATCGTTCGGTGACAAATAACCGTGGCAAACAAAGTAGACACTCATAGGGGTTATTGAGGATGCATGTGTTGCTTGTCGGCGCAGCCGGCCAATTGGGAAAAGCCTTGATTGTCAGCTTCCAACAACGTCCTGCGGATCGACTGACTTGTTGGGCACGGCCTCAATTTGATCTTACCCAACCAGCCATTGCCGATCAAGTTGCCGCATTGGCACCGGACGTGGTGATCAACGCGGCGGCGTGGACCAACGTCGATGGGGCCGAGGCACAGCCCAATGCAGCCTATGCCACCAATGCCTTGGGACCGCATTATTTGGCCTTGGGGTGTCAACGCTGTGGCGCAGCATTGGTCCACGTGAGCACCAATGAAGTCTTCTCTGGGCTGCCTGGTCACTTCTATCGAGAATATGACCAACCGGCGCCCCAGAGTGTCTATGCCCGTAGCAAAGTTGCCGGTGAAGTGGCCGTACAACAAGTGCTAGACCGCCTTTTCATTGTACGAACAGCATGGCTCTTTGGCCCGGGGGGTGTCAATTTCCCCAGCAAGATCACGGCGGCGGCGGATAAATATGGTCAACTGCGGGTGGTGGCTAATGAGATTGGGAATCCTTCCTATGCGCCCGATGTGGCAGATGCCGTGGTGCGCTTGGTAAATACCACATACTATGGCACCTATCACCTCGTCAATCATGGGTATGCCAGCCGCTTTGACTTTGCCCAAACGCTTCTCCAGGCCAATGGCCGGAGTCATATTACTTTGCACCCGATTGCCGCGACCGAATGGCCGCGACCTGCTCCGCCCCCATTGCATGCCGTGTTGATCAACCAAACTGCGGCGGCATTGGGGATCGAACTCCGTCCTTGGCAAGAGGCCGTCCTCGCCTATGCCCACGCGGAAGCTAGCCGTTAATTTGACAGGAACAATGCCTATGAGCGATGAATCAATGCCCACACCAGCGCCGAATGATACCGAACCGGATGCCAACGCCAAGGAAAGTGCCAAGAAGAGCCCGCGCGCCAAAGCCCGCGCCAAAGGGGCCAAGAGCAACGGTCCCACGGGCAAGGGCTCTGCAGGGGCCAATAGCAACCCGGTGGTCAAGGATGAAACCTATGGCTCCTTGCACGAAGAAGATCGGGTGGTCATGCGTCATCAGATTGCTCTCAATCTGGATAACTTTCGTGCCGCACCGGAAACCTTTGTCGCTCATCCTCAACGGACCCATCCGCCGTTACGTCCAGTCGCCGCGCCTTTTTTCTCGGTGATCATTCCCAACTATAATGGTGTACGCTTTTTGGGACCCTTGTTGGATGCGCTCCGGCAACAGACTTTTCGCGATTTTGAAGTGATTCTGGCCGACGACTCAAGTAGCGACGAATCGGTTGCCTTTGTTGAGCAACGATACCCAGAAGTGCGGCTTTTGGTGAATCGGCGCAATGAAGGCTTTGCCCGGACCTGTAATTTGGCCGTGGACGCTGCGCATGGGCGTTTGGTGGTTTTGCTGAATAACGATACCGAGCCGGAACCGAGTTGGCTGGCCGAACTCGCGAAAACGGTCTGTACCAACCCCCATGCCGCCGCCATCGCAAGCAAGCTGCTCCTCTTTGATGAACGGGAGAAGCTGCACACGACCGGTGATCTCATGGGATATGATGGCATCCCCCAAAATCGCGGGGTCTGGGAGGTCGATGACGGTCAATATGATGACGACCCGCTGATTTTTAGTGCTTCTGGCGGTGCTTCGGCCTTTCGCAAAGATGTCTGGCAGCAGCTTGGCGGCTTTGATGAAGATTTTTGGATGTATCTAGAAGATGTGGACTTTGGCTTTCGTGCTCAGCTAGCGGGCTGGGGAGCGGTCTTTGCCCCAACCGCGCGGGTCTATCATCATCTGAGTGCAACCGGCGGTGGCGCGCTAGCCAGTTATTATGTGGGGCGTAATACCATCTGGACATTGGCAAAAAATATGCCAACCTCCTTACTCTTACGCAATCTGCCAGCCATCCTCTTGGCCCAACTGGAGATTCTTATTGATGGTCTAGCCAATATCCGCGGCACCGCGGCGCGGGCGCGGCTACGTGGGCAGCTGGACGGCCTATTGGGCTTACCACATCAACTACGCAAGCGTCAATTGATCCAAGCACGCCGCTGTGTGGATGATATCAACTTAGACGAACGGCTAACGTAACTACTCCACAAGCTGATACAGACCGTTTTTGCCCCGCGGCACAAAGATTGGTCTATCACCGCAGCGCTGACAAGTCCTCAAAATCTGTCAGCGCTGCGGTGCGTAATTGAATGAACTCTTTTTAGATAGAGGAGAGCATTTCTGAAGTCTTATCGTTTCGCGAGCATCATTTTGGTGTTGCTAGCGTTTTTATCGACAAGCGGCTGTGCCTGGTGGCTACTACCACCGGTGGCACTACCCGCTATCACCTTATCGTCACCGCTCTCCAATGCTACACACCCTGTCACTGAGATTCCGTTGGATGGCCCGCTCGCTTTGCCAATGGCTGAACTATCAGGCTTATCTTGGTATGGCGATAGCCTGATTTTGTTGCCCCAATATCCTAGCCGTTTTCAGAATCAGCTCTTTGGCTTACACAAACAAGAGATTATTGATGTTTTGACGGGGCGTACGACGGCCCCGTTACGGCCCTTTGCGATTCCCTTTTTGGATGAAGGGGTGACCAATCAAATTGCTGGGTTTAATGGCTTTGAAGCGATTACCTTTATTGATGATCAAATCTACCTGACCATTGAAGCTGTCCAATTTACTGACACAATGGGCTATCTCGTGAGCGGCACCGTGGCACCCAATCTCAGTGAGATTCGGCTTGATCCCACGCGGTTGACGGCCATTCCTGCCCAAACTGATCTGGTGAATCTTAGTGATGAAGCGATCGTCGCCGTCGGTGATCAACTAGCAACGATATACGAAGCCAATGGGCTGTTTGTCAACCCCGCGCCAACTGTTCACTTTTTCGACCGCTTTGGCCTGAACCAAGTGGGCATGTTGCCCTTGACGCCGATTGAATATCGGATCACAGATGCAACGGCCATCGACAATTCGGGGCGCTTCTGGGTGATCAACTATTTTTATCCTGGTGATCGTGCCCTGCAACCCATCCTCCGTTCGCGTGGGGCAGAAGGGGCCATTGATGAAACGGCCAAACCCATTGAGCGGTTGCTCGAATTGCAGTTCACGACCGAAGGCGTTGTGCGGACCGCAACGCCGCCGCTTCAACTCACGCTTCTGGATGATCATGTTGCCCGGAATTGGGAAGGTATCGTCCGTTTGCAAACAGATGAGGTCACGGGGTTTCTGTTGGTAACCGATATGTTCCCCCAAACGATCTTGGCCTTTGTGTCAAGCGCAGAATAAGGGATCGCTGTTCGTTGTCGCACTGTTCGATGGCGGCGTCCACCTCTGGTGGATGCCGCCTAACTATATCTATCACAAATCTACCGATTTCCTAGTCAACTTTCCCAGTTTACTAAGACTACCGATTTGTCGCTAGTCTTAAAAATTACAATGGTAGGAGCATAGAATGTTTAAAAATTTAAATTTGGGCGCGATTGGGGTCAAGGCCACCTTGGCCGAAACGATTGACTACGCCCGTCGCTATGGGTTCGTGGGGATCGACTTTTCGATTACCGAAGCGGCTGCCCTGGCCGAAACCAGTGGGATCGAAGGGGTACGTGACCTGTTTGAAGATGCCGGTGTTTTCCCTGGTTCTTGGGGCTTCCCCGTCAATTATCGCCAAGATGAAGCTACCTGGCGCGAAGGGTTGATGGCCCTTCCTGCTCAAGCGGAGTTTGCCTTGGAATTAGGCTGTACGCGCACGGCCACTTGGATCATGCCCGCGAGCGATGAGTACAAATTTTTCGACAATTTTGAATTTCATGTCAACCGCCTACGCCCAGCGGCCCAGATCCTCGCCGACTATGGCTGCCGTTTAGGGTTGGAATTTATTGGCCCCAAGACATTGCGCTCGCCCCGGAAATATAACTTTGTCCATACCATGGACGGCATGTTGGCCCTCTGCGCGGCGATTGGCACCGGCAATGTCGGCCTGCTCCTAGACATTTGGCATGTCTACACCGCCCATGTTACGCTGGATGATGTGCGCAAGTTGACCCGTGATGATGTGGTGACGGTCCATGTCAACGACGCGCCCGCGGGCATCCCCGTTGATGAACAGATCGATAATGTCCGCGCCCTTCCTGGTGAAACAGGCGTGCTAGAGATTAAAGGTTTCTTGGATGCTCTGCGCACCCTTGGCTACGACGGCCCCGTGACAGCAGAACCCTTTAGCCAACGGCTGCGTGAACTGACCCCCGATGCCGCCATCCAAGAGACCAAAGATGCCATGACCAAAATCGGGTTGTAAGAAACGCCTCAAAAAGAGGATTTACCTGTCCACACCTGATAGGTTTCCAAAAATCTGTCAGGTGTACAGGCGGCCTTTTCTCCCCAACGTGAAAGGAAATGATTATGAAAAAAGTGGCACTGGTGGGTTGTGCCCATATTCACACCCCTGGCTTTGTGAAACGCCTCCAGGCGCGCCAGGATGTGACCGTAACCAAAGTGTGGGATCATGATGCGGCGCGGGCCGCCAAGTGGGCCCAAGAGGTCAATGCCGCGGTGGTGACCGAGGTCGAAGCGAGTTGGACCGATGCGGCGATTGATGCCGTGATCATCTGCTCCGAGACTGATCGCCATGAACCGCTGGTACGCGGTGCTGCCGCGGCGGGCAAACATCTCTTTGTCGAAAAACCCCTAGGGTTAGGCGCGGCTGATGCTGACGCCATGGCCGCCGCGATCACCCAAGCTGGGGTGCTCTTTCAAACGGGCTATTTCCAGCGGGGTAACCCCATCCATCTCTTCTTGCGCGAGCAGATTCAGCAAGGAAACTTTGGCAAGATTACCCGTATTCGCCACTCCAACTGCCATGCTGGTTCGCTCGGTGGCTGGTTTGACACCGACTGGCGTTGGATGGCCGATCTGACGCAGGCTGGCGTGGGAGGCTTTGGCGATCTCGGCACCCACTCGCTGGATATTCTCATGTGGCTCATGGGCGACGTGACACAGGTGACGGCTAGCATTGGTGTGGCAACGGCGCGCTATGGCGATTGTGACGAGTATGGCGAAGGGTTACTCGAATTTGCCAATGGGGCAATCGGTACTTTGGCCGCTGGGTGGGTCGATGTGGCTCATCCCGTCAATCTGATCATCAGCGGCACCGAAGGCCATGCCTACGTCTGCGAAAATCAACTCTTCTTCAAGAGTGAGCACGTGGCCGGGGCCGATGGCAAAGCGCCTTGGACGGCGCTCCCCGAAGCGTGGCCCCATGCCTTTGAACTCTTCTTGGATGCTGTGGTTGGCAAAACCGGCGTGGCATTGGTCACTCCCCAAGAGGCCGCCGCACGCAGCACGGTGATGGAAGCACTCTACCAAGGTGCGCAAGCAAAACGCTGGATCACTGTGGGAGCATAGCATGTCACTCAAAGACAAGGTCGTACTTGTCACCGGTTCGACGACCGGCATTGGCGAAGCCACCGCCCGCCTCGCCGTCGAACAAGGCGCACGCGTCATGGTCCATGGCTTGGAAGCCGATCTCGCCCAGGCGGTCTGCCGCGATCTAGGCGATGCCGCGGACTATCTGTTGGCGGATCTGCTAGACCCCGCCAACTGTGCCAAGCTGGTACAGGCGACGGTGGCCCGCTTTGGCCGGTTAGACGGCTTGGTCAACAATGCCGCGGTGACCACCCGCAGCAATTTGGAAAGCACCGATGCCGAGCTTTTTGATCGGATTATCGGCATCAACCTCCGCGCCCCGCTCTTGCTAATTCGCGCCGCGGTTAGCGTCTTCCGTGCTCAGGCCGCGCAAGGTCAACCTGGCGGCACGATTGTGAACATTGGTTCGATCAATGCCCTCAGTGGCGAACCCAATTTGTTGGCCTATTCTGCCTCTAAGGGTGGTCTGATGACGGCGACACAGAACTTGGCGAACGCGCTGGCAACGGAAAAAATTCGGGTCAATCAGCTCAATTTAGGTTGGGTGACTTCGCAGAACGAAATTGCGCTGAAGATTCGCGAGGGCTTGCCAGTGGGCTGGGAGAACAATGTACCAGCTCTCTACGCACCGACGGGGCGCTTGTTGACCCCGGCGCAGGTGGCGCACCATGTGCTCTTCTGGCTTTCCGATGCCTCGGCACCAGCCAATGGCGTGGTCTATGTTTTAGAACAATATGCCCCTATCGGGCGCAATCCCCACAAAGCATTTTAGCCTATGGCCAGGGGTGCATTAGCCGCCATAGGCGCAGGCACCCCTGGCTGTAACTTGTTCAGGTCGTTAATGACTTCGTTTATGCAAACTTTTCAACTCTTTGCGGTGACGGCTACCGGGCCGCAACCGCTGCCCGTGCCAACGGCGGCGCAGGACTTCACCGATCTCTACACCGATGTCGCGCTGGGGGTCTACTCCATCGTCCGCACCTTTCACCACAACCACTTTCTCCGCCTGGACTATCACCTCGCCCGCACCGTCAACTCCATGCGCCTGTTAGGGTGGGACTACCAACTCGATGAAACGCGGCTGCGTCAGGCGATCCATGCCGTTTGCACGGCCTTTCCCGCCCCTGAAATGCGCCTGCGGATCGATGTGCTGGCCCAGCCCGCCACTGCCCTCGGCACCGCTAGCCGCGAACTGCTGGCGCTCATGCCCTTTACCCCGCTGCCCACCGCCGATTATACCCAAGGCGTTGCGGTAGATTTTGCCACGGGCCTCCACCGTACCCAGCCACTGGTCAAAAAGGCTAATTTTGCCCAAGCGCGGAAGCGGAGTGGCATTGGCACCCAATCCTTTGATTCACTCCTGTTAGACGAGCCAGGGTATATTCTGGAAGGCAGCAGCGCCAACTTCTATGGCGTACGCGCTGGGGTCATCTATACAGCTGGGCAAGGCGTGTTAGAAGGGATCACCCGCTCGATTGTGTTGGATCTCATCCGCCAATTAGCCATCCCCCTACAGCTGACCGCTATTCATCGCACGGCCATCGGGGAGCTCGATGAAGCCTTTATCAGCAGTTCCTCGCGGGGTTTGCTGCCCGTGGTGCAAATTGGTGACAAGCACATCGGGGCAGGGGTGCCAGGGCCCTACACACGTCAACTCATGGCCGCCTACGACACCTTTGTGACCAACCACATTAAACCCGCGATCTAATCTCGGCTATCACCTCTTGAAAGAGCCGCGCCCACGCGGGATTGGCAAAGACTTGCGCGCCGCCAAAGATCTGAAGCCCCCAACTAGGTGGCTGCGCAGTCCCAATGGCGGCCAGGCTGGCGGGAAAGTCGAGCGCGTCTGCAATCAATTGTACAGGGCGGTCGGCTGGGACAAAATCGACCGCCGCGGTTAGCCATTCCGGCCCCCAACTGGCTGGCCGGCCACTCTTCGTTCCATAGATCAAAGGCGTAAAAACATCAATGGCCGGGGCTAAGCGTTGATAATCCTGGGCAAAGATGCGGCTCAGCGCACCGTCAAATTCTGTTGGCGTCCAGGGACACATGTAGGCGCCGATGATACAGGTGGGTAACTGCTGGCGGATCAGATTTGCATAGTGAAGGGCGTAATGCGCGATCCGTTCACATTTATGCTGCGTCCACGCGGCTTGATGATGGGTCAGAATTTGGCGCGGGGTGGTGGCGTCAAGGCCGGTCGCTGCGCAGAAGGTGGCAATACAGGCGGGACAGAAGCAGCTTTCCTGGAGATCGGGCTCCGGCACTTCAAACCAGCCACCATAGGTTAGATAATCTAGCCAGATGCCCACCGGCTGAAAGGCGCGCAGACCAGCCACGAGATTGGCTTCGGTCTCTTCCAGAAAAGCCTGTTGCGATAGACAAACCCCTTGCACATGACGGCCATAGCGGATCGGCCGGCCATCGACACCGATGGGAACCAGCTCAGGCCGCTCGGCAAAGTTCGCCCGAAAGGTCTTAAACTCGACACAGGGTGCAATCCCATGCTGGGCACAAGCCGCAAAGGCGGCAGTATCAAAGCCATGAAACCATAGTGCATTGACATTATAGGCGGCAAAATCGCCGATGTAGGGGAGGGACCCGCTGCCATACGGGCCAAAGAGTAGCGGAATGGCGTGCTTCATGATTAGCCCCTTGTAAACTTTGTAAAATCTAGGTCGCTGGTCTGTGCGTACCAAGCTTGGTGTGTGACCAAGACACTTGTACCCCGTTGGCGCTGTAGTTCCCCCAATCGCCAACGAAAGACACTGTCAGGTTGCCCGGAGGCTCGCGACCTGTTGACGCAACCCTTCGCTAATGGGTGTAGCTGGCACGTGCAGCCCATGGTGGTGCAGTTTGCTCAGGTCATAAATACGGTGGCAGGCAAAGGAGTGGCGATCGGGGTGTTCGGCCAGAAATTGGCTGACACTCACTTCTTGAATGTTGGCCGTAACGCCAAGCTCTGCCGCGATGATTTCATAATACCGCCGCGATTCAATGATGTCAGGCCCAGCCGTCAGATAGATCTGACCATGGCATTGCGTATTCCCAGCGCAACTGAGAATGGTTTCGGCCAGATCTGCTGCAAAGATGGGCTGTTGCAAAAAATGGCCGCCGCCGATCAACTGTAAAGGCTCGCCTTGTTGTAATTTGGTCAGCAAACCGGGGTCGCGACCATGCAAGGGCAGGCAGCCCAACAAGGAGCCGGGGCCATAAATATGACAGGGGCGGACTATGGTCCACGCCATGCTACCGGTATCGCTGTTGCCGAAGGTCAGTTCACATTGACGCTTTTTGCCACCATAACTTGTATCGGTGAGATAATGTTCGTTGGCCTCGGTCTGGGGAAAATCGCGGCGGCTGGGGTCGTAGACAAAGTCGGTGGAGATAAAGACCAATTGCCGCGCGCGGTCTCGAAAAAGCTCGATATCCTGTTGGGCATCACTTGCTTCATAGCCAATGCAATCGACCACCAAGTCCCATGGCTGGTCGTAGGCGGCCAACGCACGTTGGAGGGACGGCGTGTCACGTCGGTCGGCGATGATCGGTGTCACGCCCGCGGCTACTGCCCGCTGCCCACGCGTGACCACGGCGACGTGGTGGCCGGCTGCCAGTGCTCGTTGGGCCAAGGTGCCACTGACAAAACCACTACCGCCAATCAAGAGAATCTGTAAGGCACTCATGCGGGAATCTCTCCTTTATGCAAGATGGTTAACCGCTCTCGGTGATCGACAAAAAAGGGTGACAGGGCTGTTTCCTCTCTGAAAAAAGGACCCGGCGTCAAGCTACGCCCGACGCCGGGTCCACATACGTCAATCTAGAGCCAAGGGACACCTAGTCCGGCTTGGTTGATTCGCTTGGCCGCCGCGTGAGCAGGGCGCTTGCCACCAAGCCAACCAAAATTAGGGCTACAATGGGCAGTGTCATGGGGTTGACCTGGCCCAAGCTGCCACCGGTCATAGGCATACTTTCCGGTGCCGCAGCGGCAGTGGTGACAGTGACTGTGCTGTTCGTTTCTGCTGGTACGACTGCTGGTGTGGTTGTGGGGGTGCTATCCTCTGCGGTTTCTTCGGTTGTTGTATCGGCCACCGCTGTGGTGCTGAGCGTTGCGCTCTCGGTAATCGGCTCGGTATCGGTGACAGCCATCGTTTCGCTCATGGCGGTCGTATCACTCACGGGCGTCGTCTCTGTGATGACTGCGGTGTCCGTTGTGGTTGCTGTTGCTGAAATCGTTGCCGTCTCGGTGACAGTCGCCGCCTCGGTGATAGTCGCCGTCTCTGTGACCGCTGCTGTCTCTGTAAGGGTTGTACTTTCGGTGAGCGTGGCTGTGTCCGTGATCGCGGGCGTACTCGTCATACTGGCGCTGGCAGCCACCCCGGTGGCGCTGATCACCCCGGTATACATGACTACTTCGCCGGAACCTGGTGCGCCAACGCCATTGGTGGCAACATAGGCATTGCCATCAGGGCTAAAGGTGAGAGCGGTGGGAAAGGAAAGGCCCGCCAACACAACAGTCGAGGTATCGCCTGCGCCGACGCGGACCAATGCGCCACTGTTGGGGGTTGGGCCGCTGTCACCAAATTCGGCAAATTGGATTGCGTATAGCTCATTGTCAGGGCCTACTTGCAGGTCGGTGAGCATGGTCAGCCCGGTGGCATAATCTTGGACAGAACCGTCCTCCGCGACGGTAACGACTTTGGCGGAACCGGGGGTGAAAGGGAAGCCAGAGAGAAGCGAGACAAAGAGCTGGTCATCTTTTTCAACGACGGCCGTGGGCACAGGGTCGGTTAGATTTTCGTTATTGCGCGCCGGATTAGGAAAGGGTGAAGGTAGACCCGCAAAGACCGCCACCAAGCGGACCCGACCGGTCAAGGGATTGGCACGCAGCAGCGCGTTTCCCCCCGCGTCAACAATCCAAAGCACACCTTCCTCACTCGCCGTCAGCCCGTAGGGATGCGAATCGGTGAGTAAGCCGTCGGGGTTTTGGGTGCGTTCAAAGTCCCACGTACTCGCGACGGCAGTGGCGCTCCCTTCGTTGATCTCGGCGACAACACCCATATTGGCGATGCTGGCTGCCGCGGTTGGGTCGCCTAACCATTGTCCAATGCTGGCATACATCTTGCCGTCGAGTTGCGCCAAACGGGCGCCGCCAATAATGTCCGAACCCGTGGCGATGGAAGGTAGGGCCGTAACCACCTGTTGCGTGCCATCTGGGGCGACCGTAATGACTTGGGCTGTTTCGCCATATTGGGCATTAACCAGCTGCCCGCTTTGGGCGTCGAGGAAAGGCACTTCTTCGTCGCCGCCGATACCAGACTCGATGATCCATAAGGTGCCGCTTTCGTCCATGAGGACACCCATGGGACCATTCAGCCCAGCGGCGACAACCGTGCCTTGAACCTGCGCAATCAAAACCCGATTGCTCGACCAGGGTGATAGCAATAGCAGGCTTAGGGTTAACAACAAAAAGAATTTGCGCATAAAATTGCCCTTCTTTTTCTGGTGATTGGCTGCTGGCGCGTAATGAGCCGTTGCGTATATCGGCGAACCTTGTTCGCTGCGCTGTTGGTAGACCGGCGAATTAGCGTGTATTTTCTGGATTATACTGTAGGTGTAGAGTTCTGTAAAAGTCCTCTTGCCATCCTTGGCTATTCTGCTTGTCGGCATAGCCTGTCGGCATAGAAATAGCTAGGACTGATGCCCCAAGGCTGGCCTATTACTGAAGAGCTGACAGGTTTTACAAACCTGTCAGCTCTGGGCTTGTCATATCCCTCAACCGGCTTTAGGGTTGGCTGGGGACCATGGGCTGTAACAGAACGATGCCAGCCTCTTGCTCAACGGGTGCGCCGCCGCGGAAGAGCAGCAAGAGCCCCTGTTCGGTATTGTTATAGGTTGTCCCATAGTTCAGGACGCGCAAGCGATCCTTTTTACTGGCCACAAGCGTGGTGCCATTGAGCCCGCCTTTGGTAAAGTAGGCCACATAACGTTCGCCAAAGGGCGCAATGGTGACCGTTGGCAGCCGATCACCGGGGCCACCATAGTAGGTATCTTCAATGGCTGTCGTTACTTGGATCGGGCGTAGTACATCGGCAGCGGTCAGGCCGATCTGCTCAGCACAGAGGGTCATGACGGTATTGGCGCTATTGGTATCATGGCTGGTAAAGAAGAAAGCCGTCGCGATCCAAGTGCGCAGATCCACTACCCAAGTGAGATTGCGCCCATCGCTGTTGCTGGTAAAGCTGTAATCGCGCGTCATCACCCGATAATCCGCGCGTCCATCTTGATCGGTATCAAGCTCTAGGTTGTAGCTGGCTGGTGCATTGGCATGGGTTTGGCGTTCCCAGGTCGTCGCCGCGAAGACAAGGACGAACGACGGTGTGGTCGGATTGCAAACGCTGACTGGAACGCTGTAGGTGGTGTAGCCCAAATAGCGCAAATCGGGGGTTGGCCTTTGCGCGCCAGCCACCCCATTGGGCAGATTATCACTGATACCAATCAGGGCATAGCTTTCCACGGTGGTGGTGGCAACCCCATGATTGGTCAGTGTAATGGAACGTTCCTGTGGACTGAGCAAAACCTGGCTGGCCCGCCTTGGGAGGATGTGCCAAGCCAAATGGAGATTGTGGTTTGCATCTTGCTCTTCGACCAATTCGATATAGCCATCGTATTCGAGCAAGGTGAGCAGAGCCCCGTCGGCTCCCTGTGCACCGGCATTTAGCTGCCAAGGCCGTAGCTCGTTGCCCTCAATTTCCAACTCGACGACAAAGTGCGCGTCACTGTGGGCCGGCACAGTAAGTTCGTCGGGCGTATCAATTTCAACGCCGCTATTTTCCTTGTCATTGGCAAAGCGAAAGCGGGGGTAGATCTGGTAGTGGAGGGGGCGGTCGCCGTAGTTGCGGACGGTCACCGTGCGCGTATATTCAATGCGCTTACTCGTTACATCATAAAAACCAAACGCGAGCGAGCCTGTTTGGCTTGTGTTCTCCCACGCGGCAGCCTGAGCACGGAGCGCTTGATCGACCCGCACCTCGCCGCTACCAATACGCGTGATCGGGGCTAAGTCGGTGCTGCGAAGTGGTGACTGGTTGAAGATCGCTGTCTCGGCGGTATTCATGAGGAGTGCCTTCAGTTCAGCGCCCGTCCGTGCTGGATACGCTTGGCGGAGGAGCGCAAGCGCGCCACTGATCAGCGGGGCCGCGCCAGAGGTGCCGCCAAAGGCCCGTTGCCCCGTGCCGCTACCGGCCACCGCAGAGACCGAGGTGCCGGGCGCGCCGATATCGGGCTTGGCAAGATTGGCACCCATGCTGGGGCCACGCGCCGAACTATCGACCAGATACTTGGTCAAGAGATTTTCGCTGCGCTCTTGCCGCAGCGCAGCCGTGGTATTGGTGGTCAAGGGGTTTGTCAGCGGAAAGGGCTGGAGGGCCACGGGAACATGGGTTTGGGCCACGGCAAAGGCGCTTGGCGTGGCCGCGGGAGTGCCCAACACATAGGGTTTGTCTCCCCCATTGCCCGCGGCGACCACCACGACAACGCCCAAGGCGCTGACTGTTTCGATGGCGGTTGATAGCTCATCATCAAAGGCGCTGCCATAATCGGAACTGATCGAAAGATTGATCACATGCATGGCATCGCTCAGATCGCCATCGCCGTTAGGGTCGAGGATATAATCGAGCGCTTGGAGCAGGGCCGCCCCGGAACAGGCGCTCGAACGCGACGAACAGACCTTGACGGCGTAGAGCGCAACCCCAGGCGCAACCCCACGCCGTCCTCCAATGATATCGGCGACATGGGTACCGTGACCAGCCGTAGGGCCATCATCCAGCGGGTCGGGGTCGGGCATTTCTGGGGTATCAGGCCAGTTGGAGCCGACGAGATCAATCCCGCCGACAACTTTGGCCGTAGGGAAGGTGCCTACTTCTAGGCGAGTCGGGTCATTGTTGGTATAATCGTCAGGATTCCCCGAGCCCCCCAGATCGGCGTGGGTGTAGTCAATGCCGCTGTCGAGGACCGCCACCCGCACGCCATGACCATCATACCCAAGCTGCTGAACCGTCCGCGCTCCAATATAGGGCACGGTGTAGCTCAGCGCAAGCCTATAATCGCGGATGGGAGTAATGGTGAGAACATCGGGGTCAGCGGCTAAAGGGGCTAGGCTCGCCGATTCTATCTCAAGGAGTAAGGCGTTGAGCGCTTTGGTGACCTGACCGATGACGCGTACCTGGCTATCCAACTGTTGGGCCAAGCTAATGAGGCGCGTTTGCTGCGCGGCAATCCGTGCGAACTGTTCTGGCTGGGCCGCGGCACCTTGGCCTTGGGCACGTTGATAGCTGCCCAAGGCGGGCTCACGAAGCCGGACCACGACCCGCTGACGCACGGCAGTGGGAGCACCAATAACTTGGGTGATATTGGACGAAAAAGTGAGCGGGTTTGTTACTTGCAGGGTCGCGATGGTGGATGGGATGGTCCGCCCCATGGCGCGCATTCCATTGGTCGCGACTGCTGTTTCGATCTGCTCTGCTCCGAACTGGACAACCAGCGTACCCGTTGCTGTGAGCGGCCCTTCGTCGTCATCGATTGGGCTTTGTTCGCTAGCGCTGATGGACGAAAGATGGATGGTGGGGAGATAGACGAAATGCTGTGAAGCGGCTGGTGTCGTTGGCTCCTGCGCTTGGCTTGGGGGAGAAAAGCCCAAGAGCAGCAACCCAAGGTTGAGCAGCAATAAAAGAGGGCGCATGCAAAATTCCTTCTCATGCAGGGCTAGTGGGCGATATGGCTGCCGCCCTGGCCCTTTCGGGCGGTGCGCACACTATTTAAGTAGAAAGTAAGTGGGAAAAAGTATATCACGGTTGTAGTCCTTGGTCTACCTACGTTACCTATTTATTCTCACAACAATTTAGGTCGATATTACACCATGGCGCGGCATGATCAGCGGGCTAATCGATTTTGAAAATCGGCTAGCCCCTGTCCACTGCTGTAACGTCGATTTGGAAAAAACTAAACATGTTAGATTGGAGCTGTACAATGCAACAGATCGCTGCTGTGGATCTTGATGATACGTTGCTACGCAGTGATGGCACCCTTTCGCCGCAAACGCTGACCATGATCGAACGTTGGCAGCGAGCGGGCCGACGAATTGTCATCGCGACCGGACGACCGCCCCGCTCGATTGGGCGTTCCTTGCCGGATGAACTGCAAAGTGTCCCTTGGGTTTGTTATAACGGTGCCGAAATTCGGCTAGAAAATCAGCCCATTTACCAAAACCTCGTCCCGGCTGAGGATGTCTATACCATTCTGAACCAGATCCGTGAGGCAACGCCGGATCTGCTGGTCGGCGTAGAGGTGGATGATGTGTTGTATCTCAATCGCACCGCCAACCGCACCACGCCGTATCAGGTTGCCGATCTCTTTTCGCTTGCCCAACCAGCCGCCAAGGTGCTACTTTTTAGCGAAAATGCCGAAGCCTTGGCGCGCTTGACCTTTGCGGTGCCGCCCAGTGCCCGGATCCTCTATTCAGCACGCTATCCGCACTTCATCCAGATCATTGGCTGCCGTACCGATAAGGCCGAGGCTTTGCGCGCCTTGGTGAGCGAATGGAATATGCAGATGAGCGATGTTGTGGCTTTTGGAGATGATACCAATGATGTCGATATGGTACGCCTAAGTGGCCTTGGGGTGGCGGTCGCCAATGCCGTCGATGAAGTGAAAACGGTGGCTGATTGTGTAACTGCCTCCAATAATGAGGATGGTGTAGCCTTGGTGTTGGCCCGCTTGCTAGAGCAAGCAGCTTGAGATAAGAGACCGTTTGAAAGGGGGCAGTCCCGATTTGATCGGTTTTCACGCCCTCTTGAAGTGGCAGTGCTGACAGGTCTGCAAAACCTGTCAGCGCTCTCCCGCAATCACGCGCGGGTCAGTTGGGCAAAGGTTGAGAGTAACGTTGGCGATAAAAAAACGTCATGGATGAAAGATGCCAATATGTTTACCTTTGTTTTACCCAACCGCGGCACGAAGTGTACGCTTCGTTGCTCGACAAGTGTGCGTATGCGTAAGAGAGGACAATCCCTATGCGTTTTTTACGGCCTGTGTGCCTACCCTTATCTCTAGCTTTTAGCTTGGTAATCAGTACAGCCTGTGCCCTGCCCCCACCCATGGCAGAGCGGGCTGCCGTTGTGCGCGAATACCTAGCCCTAGATGCCTTTGCCAACCAGCTAACGACAGCCTTGGCGGAACATGACTATGCCCAGCTACAACAACTCATGGGCCCGACCTTTGTCATTGCCAACTGGCGCGCCGATGGCAAGAGCATGCCAGCGCAAGTGGCTACGGTTCAACTGCGGAATCACTATCTGCAAGCTGGTAATGCGATTGCTGTACCAGCGACAACCGATTGGGAAACGCTGCTGAGCGGCAAAGATCCACTCGCCCTATGGGGTACCAGCGTGCAGGTGACGAAAGCGGTCTATGTAACCGGTTTGGGGAATAGCCAGCAAGATGAAGCCATCTTGGTCATCGCCGAGCAGCCAGACGGCTCGCCCTATTGGCATGGGATGTTGGTGGCTAGCGGCGGTTTCCAGGCCAAAGCTGCGACGATTGCCCAGGGGACTACCGAGACCGCGGCGGAGACCTTTTCAACGACAGCCATGGAGGCGGCAACCAGCGACACACGGCCACATATTCAATTGGATGGTGATACGCTGGTTACTACCATTCATGGTGTGGTACAACCCGCGGCCCAACAGGAGTATATTTTGCAAGCACCGGCTGGAGAAACCTTGTCACTTGTTCTGACTTCGTCCAGCGGTCAAGCCTCTTTTACCCTTGCACCGTTGGATGCTGGTCCGCCGCTACCCACGGTTGAACCGTTGGCGCGCTATTGGTCTGGTACTTTAGCCGCTGATCAAGCGTATCTGGTGACTGTCCACGCGAAAACTCCTACGCCCTTTCAACTCCAAGCTAGCCTAGAAACAGAGCCCGTCACAGCGCTGCCAGATGCGGCACCCGTGCGCTTGGTGCTGGGAGCTGGTTCGGATACGACAACAGTGACTGAGCAGCTTGGGGCAACGGAGCGCCGCCGGTATTTGGTGCGCGCAACCGCTGGTCAAAATCTCTTTATTACGCTTACCTCATCCGATAATACCGCTAATTTCTCCTTGCAAGGCGTAACGGATGGTCGCCCCTTGAAACGGCTAGAAAATGAGGAACGCAGTTGGTCTGGTTCCTTACCACTGACGCAAGATTACCTCATCATGGTCACAGCCCCGACCGCAGCGGTGGAATATACGGTCGATCTGGTAATCCAGTAATCATCGTGCCGAAGACCTGTCAGGTTTGCCAAACCTGACAGGTTTTGCGTTGGCGGTTGTGGGAACCACAGAGCCAACCAGTGACAAGAGTTTTGCGTTGGCGGTTGTGGGAACCACAGAGCCAACGGGATACCAAGTTTTCATCACTCCTCAGCGTCCTGCATAACCAGCCACATAACAAAAGCAACAGGTCAGCCCTCTGCTTACGGTAATCTGCCTATCTTTTATCGAAAGGTAACTTCCTCTCTTGTCAAACAACCTACAGGCTGCTACACTACAAGCATTGATTTCCTGTAGAGCGTATACCGTCGCGCCATAGACGCTTCGTCATTCCCTTGTTTCGGCCAAGCAAAATGGATCAAGCTTACGCTCTACAGCAGTCAGAGTCCCTTAGCGTGTTAGACCCACCCGCACCATAACGCGAAGCGACCTATACGCGAATGAGAGTCGAGCCTACCCCAATGAATCATCTGGTACCTAAGCGCTGGTTGCTGCCACACAGCTGGCGGCGGTTCTATCAACTGATCGTTAGCGTGCTCTGTGCCCTGCTCGCCCTTCTTGGCCTCACCCAAATTTTTTGGGCTCAAGACGAGCCACGGCAAGCAACACCAGCCGCGACACCCTTTGCCCTTTACCTCCCTTTCATTGCCAATCGTGAGACTCCACGCCAGATCGCGCTACTCGACTGGGATTCACGGCTGACCGAACGGGGTGCCGCATTGGTCGAAGCCGAAGTCGCGCCCGGCCAAGGCTATTGGCAACTGGTAAAAGCGCGCTGGTATGATCCTGTAGAAGCTGGCGGACGCCATCATATTCTGGTCGATCTCCTGGATGAGCAAGGGGCGAGGATGATCAACGTGCCGGTTATTGTCACTTGGAATACAGGAAATGCAACCATTTACAGCGAGGCCAAGCTAGGTGAACCGTACGCCACCAACTATGCCATGTATGCCTTAGCCCCCGCCTATGCTGCGCAACCGGATACCGATGCCCCCGCCGATCGCGTCGAGGGCATGGGGCTCGGCACCATTGGTGATCCCTATCGCGCCTTTCACACCAGCTATGGCCTCACTTGGCGTTGGACGGTGGCGGCCAGTGCCCCCACGGCCACACCAACGACAACGCTAACACCCATGGCAACAACGACCCCGACCCAAACAACGACTCCAACCGTAACCCTACCACCAATCCTGACGGGAACCCCCACGGATAGTACCGTGATTTCGGCGACGCTCACCGCGACACCAACGCCAACGCCTTCCGTAGAAGCCACACCCACGGCCACGGCTACCGCGACACCGACCGCGACACCGACCGCGCCGCCGTTGGCACAGGCGTCTTTTACCGGCTGCCAGCCCAACGACGCCGGCAGCCGTTTTGAAGGCTATGTCTATGTCGATCAACAACCAGCCAATGGCTATCGCGTGGTCTTTAGCTATGAGGCCGACGGCCCCTGGGTGACCCAACCGGCCACTGCTGGCAATGGTGCCCCCGGCTATTACACCCATATTATTAGTGCAGGCGTCGCCCGCGCGGGGACTTGGCACGCCTGGTTAGTCAATCAAGCAAACCAACGCATTTCGACGATTGCCACATTTACCACCGATGGTGTTGGGGGCGCTTGCAATATTGCCGCTGTCGACTTTTGGGTAACCGCTTAACGCGGCGCATGATGTGTCATCGCGGCAGCGAACTAAAAAAGCCGGGGTGTAAAGCCGGATTGAGCCGGCGTTGTTCAGTAGCTGGGTGGCTTCAGTCCCCAGCGGACTAGCGCGTGTTTGCCCTGCTTTAGGACGCGAGGAGGCTAGACAAGGCTCTTGAGTAATGTTATGCTACAAACTAGCGTAAGTCTGCAGAACAGCACCAAGGAGGCCCAAAATGGTAACCGCGATTATTCTAATCAAAGCGGCGCGTCAACAGATCAACGATGTCGCCCAGCAGTTAGTAGAGATGAGGGGTGTTGCAGAGGTGTATTCAGTCGGTGGTCGGTATGATTTAGTGGCGATCATTCGCGTCAGCAGCAACGAGAAAATGGCCGATCTGATCACCAACCAGATGCTGGGTTTGGCCGGCATTGAAGATACCGAAACCCTCATCGCATTCCGTGCCTTCTCTAAACATGACTTGGAAAGCATGTTTGCACTCGGCCTCGAAAGCTAGATTTTAGGTTTGTTTGGCTCTGTAGTGCCCACAACCGCCAACGCCAAACCTGTCAGGTTTTCAAAACCTGACAGGTTTGGCTGCGTATGCGCTTTGGGGGGTGCTGCCGTTTATAGCTCTACTTGTGAGCCCAATTCGATGACCCGTTCGGGCGGCAAGCGGAAAAAATCAGTGGCATTCCGGGCGTTTCGGCTCATGAGCGCAAATAAATTCTCGCGCCAGATGGCCATGCCAGGCCGTTTCGAGGCCAGCAGCCGTTCACGGCCCAGGAAATAGGTCACTTCGTTGGCCTTCAACTCCAGCCCATAGCGGCGCGCTTGGGCTAGATCGCGCGGCACATTCGGATCTTCCATAAAGCCATAGTGTAAGATCACACGATAGAAGCCATTCTCTAGTTGTTGTACCTGCATGCGATCTTTCTTGGATACACGTGGAATCTCTTCGGTTTCCACCGATAGCAGCACCACTTGTTCATGGATCACCTTGTTGTGTTTGATATTATGCAATAAGGCTGGGGGTGTCGATTCGGGATCACTATACATGAAGATAGCGGTCCCCGGTACATGAGCCAATTTTTTATTGCTGAGCCGTTCGGCAAAGGCCGAGAAGGTCATCGAGCCGGCGCGCAAGCGTGCACTAAGGATCACACGGCCCCGCTTCCAAGTGGTCATGAGGGTGAAGACAACCACGCCAATGACAAGGGGAAACCAACCGCCATCGGGCAGCTTGACAATGTTCGCACCCCAGAAGGCGAGATCAAGCACGAGAAAGAAAGCTGTAAAGGCAATGGCGCTCCCCAGCGACCAATTCCAGCGTTCCCGTTCTACCATAAAAAGTAGCAGCGCGGTAATGACCATGGTGGTTGTCACGGCAACACCATAGGCCGCGGCTAAATTGCTGGAAGAGCCAAACGCAATCACCAATGTAATACAGGCCACCATCAAGAGCCAGTTGACGCCGGGAATATAGATCTGCCCGATCTCATCGCTAGACGTATGATGAATCTCGACGCGCGGTAGATAGCCCAATTGCACCGCTTGGCGCGTGAGAGAAAAAGCTCCGGTAATCAGGGCCTGAGAGGCAATGACCGTGGCCGCAGTGGCAATGATCACAACTGGGTAGAGTGCCCAGGTTGGTGCCATCCGGTAAAAGGGATTGACCACCGCTTCGGGATGATCGAGCAGCAAAGCTCCTTGGCCGAAATAGTTCAAGAGTAGGGCTGGCAGTACGATCACAAACCAAGCCAGCCGAATCGGTGCTTTGCCAAAGTGGCCCATATCGGCATAGAGCGCTTCCCCACCTGTGACCACAAGGAAAACAGAGCCGAGCACCCAAAAACCATGCCACCCATTATGGGTAAAAAAGCCAATGGCATAGGTGGGGCTCATGGCGGCAAGCACATGCGGTTGGCTGATGATCCAGCGCAGGCCCAGCCAGGCTAACACAAAAAACCAAAGCAAGGTGGCCGGCCCAAAGACCTTACCCACCCGCTCTGTGCCTTGGCTTTGAAAGAAGAACAAGCCGATGAGAATCGCGATGGTGATGGGAATCACGTACGGCTGGAGAACAGGTGTGGCGATCTCTAACCCTTCCACCGCCGAAAGTACCGAAATCGCTGGTGTGATCATGCCATCGCCATAGAGCAATGCCGTGCCAAAGAGCCCTAGAAGAATGAGCCGATAGCGTGGGGTCCGGCGCACGGTGGGCCGCGAGCGGTTGACCAAGGCTGTCAAGGCCAAGATGCCCCCTTCCCCGCGGTTATCGGCGCGCATGACAAAGACGAGGTATTTGACCGAAATGATCGCGATTAATGACCAAAAGATCAAGGAGAGAATCCCCAAAACATTTTCGGGGCTGACGGGAATACTATACTCACCATGAAAGGATTCGCGGAAAGCGTAGAGGGGACTTGTCCCAATGTCGCCATAGACGACGCCAAGCGCGCCAAGCGCAAGCATCGCTAGGTGTTTTCCATGGGGCGCAGTGCTATCCTGCCCCTCGCCTTCGTGCTGTGGGTGAACTTCTTCGACCTTACTCATGACCTACCTCTTCACTAACTGCTATTGTAGTGTCCGTGGTAATCTACAAGCAGGATGACTCGTGCCAACCTCATATTATACGCTAGCCCATGATAAGATTCCAAAGCCTATGCTAAGAAAGGGTTTAAATAGATAGAAGTTATGCAGTTGGCTGGGTCATTAAAGACCTGTCCGCTCTGCTCTAGAGACCTTTTCAAACCCGCTCTTGGTTGCCGCCGCAGAGCCGTTCGCCAAAAAACTTGACTTCTCCCTTGCCCCCTGCTACCATGGGCACTATGCGACAAGAGATGTCACCACCTCCTTCCGGCGGTACTACACCAGGCGAGACAACCCTGACAATGCCGCGTTTGGAAAGCTCAACCCCTGCCGTTCCTGGCGCTGAACCGCCCATCACTGATCCACCCACGGCGGACCTTGCTATTGCTGATCGGCGGCGTTATCGGCGGATTCTGCGTTTTTTTGCTGGGATTATTTTCCATTTTATCATCATCGATCTGTTTGTGGGCCGCTTGCCCTGGCTTGGGCCGCGGATACGGACGGGCCGTCCCGCGCGCCTCCGCCGTATGGCGCAACATTTTCGTAGCTTGGCGGTGGAAATGGGGGGGGTGTTAATTAAGTTAGGACAATTTCTGAGTTCACGCGTCGATGTACTGCCAGCCGATATTACCGAGGAGCTAGCTGGTCTGCAAGACGAGGTGCCTCCTGTCCCTTTTCCCGCCATTATGGCGGTCTTACAGCAGGAGCTTGGTGATATTACCGCCCATTTTGTCGATTTTGAAACGACGCCCTTAGCGGCAGCTTCGTTAGGCCAAGCACACCGGGCCCATTTACGCAATGCTGACCCAGCGCTGCGCGAAACCGCTACGCCAGCTGCTCCTGCTGCGCCGATTAACGTGGTGGTCAAGGTGCAGCGACCGCAGATTGAGGCGGTTGTACGCACCGATCTGGCGGCACTGCGTGTCGTGGCGCGATGGGTCATGCGCTATAAGCCGTTGGGCCGCCGCGCCAATGTCCCCGCCCTGATGGAGGAGTTTGCGCGTACCCTGTGGGAAGAGCTTGACTATCGCGCCGAGGCGGCCAACGCCGAACGCTTTGCGGCCCTCTTTGCCGACGAGGCGGATGTGGCCGTGCCGCAAGTCTATCATGCCCACTCGACGGGACGCGTCCTCACGCTGGAAAATGTCGAAGGCATTCGGATCGACAATGTGGCGGCTATGAACGCTGCTGGGATTGTACCCACCGCGGTGGCCGAACGGCTCTTGGATATCTATTTCAAGCAAGTCTTTCAAGCTGGCTTTTTCCACGCCGACCCTCACCCGGGCAATCTCTTTGTCCGCCCGCTGCCACAGCTAGCGGCTGCACCGTCTACCGCGCCAACGCCTTTCCAGATTGTTTTTATTGATTTTGGCATGATGGGCAATATCCAGGCGCTCATGGGCGAAAATCTGCGCCGGCTCTTGTTGGCGGTAGCCAAGCGCGATGCCCATACCTTGACACAGATCTACCAAGATATGGGCTTTTTTCTGCCCGGTGCGGATCTAGAGCGGATCACAGAGGCGCAAGCGGCTGTGCTGGGCCGGATCTGGGGGCGTAGCCTGCAAGAGATGGCGCGCCCAAGCCGAGCCGAGATCCAAGAGCTGGGCAGTGAGTTCAAAGATCTGCTGCGCACCTTTCCCTTTCAAGTTCCCCAAGATTTTATCTATCTGGGCCGCGCGGTTGGCATGCTTTCTGGGTTAACTTCCCAACTTCACCCAGGCGTGAACCTGTGGAGGCAGATGGAAAAGTACGCGCTGGAGATTGTGGGGGATCAACGAATGAATCTCTTGGACCCGAAGCTGTTGCTCGAAGAAGCCCGCTCCTTGTTGGGGGTGCCCGCGCAGGTGCGTCGGCTTATTCAGCTGGCGGAAAGCGGTAAGTTACAAGTGCACGTCACGGACGATGGCAATACGCTCCGCCGTCTGGAGCAATTAGAGCGGCGGGTCAGTCGGCTCAATACAACGGTGGTCGCCAGTGCCTTACTTTTGGCCGGTACCTTGCTCTATGGTCAAGGTAGTTCGTTCCCTGCTTTCCTGTTTTGGGGTATCGCGGGTCTCCTTTTTATCACATCCGTGTTAGAGTAGTAAATCGTTCTGCTGCCTGCCTTTCCTATAAGACGTCGGGTTTTCAAAATGGGTAGTGCCTAGCCTACGCGTCTCTTCGTAAGTTATAGTTTAAACCAATTTGCTATTGTGTAATTAGTCTAATCTGTGTAAGATAGGGAGCAATCAATCCGCCGATGACACGTAAGCTGGTGGTAGGGCTGGTTGAACGTAGGGCAGTATCGTGTAGTGATATAGACCACCAGGGAGCGCGGGACACGATCATGTTGAATGCCCCACCATCCGTTGTATTGCCTGACGGTGACGATGCCACCCAGCAGGCAATTCTGCAATTAATCCAGCGTGTGCAAGTGTTGGAAGGCGCACTGACACAGAGCCAGGCCGCGCTAGCCCAAAGCAAAGCTCGGGTCAGTCAGCTTGAGCAGCGTTTGGTTGAATGCGTGGCTGAATTGCAAATCTCCAGAGGGCAGGTCGCCGCTATATTGCATAATAGCCTTGATGGCATCTTTTTTACGCGTCCTGACCTTCGCATCAGGCAAGCAAATGCTGCTTTTTGCACCCTATTTGCCTGTGAACATGATGACTACCAAGGCCAACCACTGTTAAATTTTGTCCAAGCCGATGATCGGCTCCGGGTGTTGTCCAGTATTCAAACCGTGTTGGACACCCATTGGGGCAAGCAGCTTGAGATCCGCGCCCAACGGCATGATGGCGCGCTCTTTGAGGTTGAACTCAGCATTGGCGCGCTACAGGATCATGGCCTGATCTGTACAATTCGTGATATTACCGAGCGTAAAGCTGCCCAGACACGGTTAGCCGAAGAGCGTAACTTGCTGCGCACACTGATCGACGCCATGCCGGATATCATTTATGTCAAAGATCTACAGCACCGCTTTGTCCTTTGCAATACCGCGGCTGGCGATGTCTTGCATAACCGGTTGCCCGAGGCAATTATTGGTAAAACTGACGCTGATCTCTTTCCCCCAGCGCTAGCGGCACAATTCCATGCCGAAGAAGAAGCGATCTTCGCAACCGGGGAGCCTGTGCTGCGCCGCGAGCAGCAGGTTGTGGATCTAGACGGCAACGTTATCTGGATTTCTACCACGAAAGTAATTTTGCAGAATTTGGAGGGTGAGCGGATTGGGCTGGCAGGTTTTTCCCATGATATTACCGCGCGAAAGCGCTATGAACAACAACTGCGGCTTTCGGCCAGTTTACAAGAGAACGTAAGCGATGGTGTAATTACCTGCAATCTCGATTTTCTTATCCAAAGTTGGAACCGCGCCGCCGAAGCTATCTATGGCTGGCGCGCCGATGAAGTGCTTGGGCACTCGGTTGCCGCCATTTGGAAAACCGTGTACACATCTGAGCTTGCCCGCCAGGACGCGCGTGCCTGGTTGTTTACGCACGGTGCTTGGTCTGGCGAGCTTCTGCAATACCGCAAAAATGGTGAACCCGTTCATGTCTTTTGTGCCGTCACTGTGCTCAAAGATGAAATGGGGCTACCCTATGGCTACATTACGATTAACCGTGATATTACCGAACAAAAGCGGGCTGATGCCGTGCAGCGGGAACACCACGATTTCCTGCAATTAGTGATTGATAGCTTACCCAATATTATTTTGGTGAACGATCAGTTAGGGCGCTTTCAGCTGGTCAACCAACCTGCCGCTCAACTCTACCAACAATCACCTGCCGATATGATCGGAAAAGTCGAAGCTGAGGTTATTCCAAACCAGGCTGCAACCGGTTTTTCCTTTTCTAAGGGACAAGCGCTCTTCGCTAGCCAGCAGCCAATTTTTATTCCAGAAGAAAAGATCTTTGGCCGTTACTACCAAACTAGCAAAATTCCGCTCAAAAATCATGCGGGTGCGTTTGATCGGCTGCTCACTGTCGCCACCGAGATCACCGAGCACAAACGAGCCGAAGAGGCGTTACAACAAGCCTTGCACAAAGAAAAAGAACTGAGTGAACTAAAATCGCGCTTTGTTTCGATGGCTTCGCACGAATTTCGCACGCCCCTTGCCGCGATTCAGGTGTTAGTCGATACGCTGACGATGTATCGACAGCAATTGACCGATGCCCAAATTACCCAACGGCTCAGCAAGATCCAAGACCAAGTCAGTCATCTGCGCACCATTATGGACGAGGTGCTCCAACTGGCGCGGCTCCAAGCCCGGCGGAGCGAATTTAATCCAGCACTGGAGGATCTGGCTAGCCTCTGTCGGACTGTTGTCGAAGAGTTTCAAAGCCAGGTGGGAGGTGGCGCGTTTTTACACTATCGCTGCTCTCCCTCATTGCCAGCAGCATCCCTCGATCGGCGGCTCATACGCCAAGTGATTACCAATCTAGTGACGAATGCAATTAAATATTCCCCGCCTGATAAATCAATCTTTATCGACTTAACTCAGTGTGACCAGAACTTGGTTTTACAGGTACGCGATGAAGGGATTGGGATTCCCGAAGCCGATTTGCCGCATCTTTTTGAACCATTTCACCGCGCCAGCAATGTTGGCACGATCCCCGGCACTGGCCTGGGCCTAGTAATCACCAAAGAAGCGGTTGAGCTACATGGTGGCATGCTCACGGTGACCAGCCAATTGGGTCTGGGCACCACCTTTACCGTGGCCATTCCAATCACCATAACTGTGAATTCGGTTGATTACCAACCAAGAGGATAATGGTAAATGCTAAAAAAGCAGCCAAAGTTGAACTGGAAACGAAGGCGTGAGCGGACATTTCCATTAGACCAGCCAAGCATCATATTGGGCGAACTCGCGGCTGCCCAGGCGTATCTTGACGCTATCTTAGCGAACAGCCTCGATGGAATTTTGCTGCTAACGGCCGATCTCCATGTTGCGCGCGCAAACCAAGTCTTGCATCAGCTCTTCGGCCGCCAAGCCGATGAATTAACGGGCTGCCCCTTGCGTGATCTCATTGCGCCAGCGGACGTTGGTATGGCATATACGGCAGCCGAGAAGGCATACAAAGAACAAGTCGCCCAACAGATCGAACTGTCTATCCTGCGCAAAGATAGCACCCAATTCCTGGCTGAAGTACGGATTCACCCGAGTAAAGGCCATGGTCTTGTCTGCAACATTCGTGATGTTGAGGAAAGACAAGCGACGCAAACCAGGCTAGCCGAAGAGCGTAACCTGCTGCGCACATTGATTGATGCTATGCCGGACTTGATCTATATGAAAGACTGCGAACATCGGTTTTCCTTGTGTAACAGGGCGGCTGGTTATTTATTGCATAATCAGCCGCCTGATTGGCTGATCGGCAAAACCGATTTTGACCTATTTCCCCACGCGTTAGCCACTCGTCTCTATGGCTATGAGCGAGAGGTTTTCGAAAGTGGACAATCGTTGCTGAATCAGGAGGAGCAGATTGTCGATTGGCAGGGGCGAGAGCTTTGGATGGCTACCTCCAAGGTCCTACTCCGCAATTTGCAAGGTGAAATCGTTGGCTTAGCTGGCTTTTCGCATAATATTACACAGCGCAAACAGTACGAACAACAACTACACTTCTATGCGAGTTTGCAGGAGAATGTAAATGACGCTGTCATTACCACCGATCTCGCCCTACGCATTCAAAGTTGGAACCGTGCCGCAGAACGGATCTATGGCTGGCAGGCCACCGAAGTCATTGGGCGGTATGTTAACGAAATCTTACAGACCCAATGCTCTTTCCCTAAGACAAGTGCCTGGCTTGTGCAAGAGTGGCACCAGCAGGGCCGCTGGCAAGGGGAACTGGTCCAATTTCATAAAAATGGCACTTCTCTGTATATTCTGCAGTCGTTAACCCTGCTGAAAGATGAACGCGGGGTTCCGTTTGGGATGGTGGCCGTGAACCATGACATCACCGAACGCCAGCGCGCCGAAGCGGCTCTGCACGAAATGTTGACCAAAGAGCGTGAATTGGGAGAACTCAAATCACGCTTTATCTCTATGGCATCTCACGAGTTTCGTACGCCCTTGGCGTCGATCCTCATGCTGACGGAGACGCTCGCAGCCTATCGCCATAAATTGACCGAAGCGCAGATCATGCAGCGCCTGGATAGTATCCGTGAGCAGGTTGGCCATTTGAAGCTGGTGATGGAGGATATGTTGCAATTGGCCCAAATGCAGGCACGGCGAGTTGTGCCTATGCCTGCGTTATTCAACCTGGACGAATTTTGTTGTAGCATCATGGATGAATTCCGGCACCAACTCGTTGGTGCGCAGCAATTCGGTTACCACTGCAACCGGCCCGCGCAGATGGTTTTCCTCGATAAACGACTGATGCGGCAAGTCATTAGCAATTTACTGTCGAATGCCCTAAAGTACTCATCCGTTACTGGCATCATTTCGCTCCACTTGACCTACACTGGGGATACTGTCGTGCTGCAGATCCATGATGAGGGGATTGGTATTCCTGAAGCGGACTTGCCGCATCTCTTCCAACCCTTTCATCGGGCGACGAACGTCGGTACGATCTCTGGTACGGGCTTGGGTTTGGTCATTACGAAGGAGGCAGTCGAGTTGCATGGTGGAACCATTGCCGTGACTAGCCAGGTAGGGCGCGGCACAACGGTCATTGTGACCCTGCCGCTAGCTACCTAACGACCCCACCTACGCCCCTATCCCTGCCCGCACAGCGAGGCGACCCCTTGGCCCAGTGCTTGCCATGATCCTGGTGGCACTCAGCCTTCTCGTTGCTACGCTAGAACCGCCGCTTATCCGTTCGCCTTCACGGCGCGTGTGGCCATAAAGGTCGCCATATATTCATCGAGAATATGCCCGGGCCAGCGGTCTTCATAGAAACCGGTCAATGTGAGGCCCACTTCTAGCTGCCCACTGATCTGGTCCTCCAGCGTATGGCTAAATTCCAGTGGTTGATCATCGTCCACATAGCGCTGCCGTTCTGCGGCACTAAGACTCGCCAGATCCGAATAGGGGAGGGGATGGCGCACCTGCAAGATGCCTTCGTCCGCGAGCTGTTGGTCAAAGATATAGGTGGCTGGATTGCAAAAGCCGGCCAATAGAATCCCGCCTGGCTTCAAGACGCGCTGACATTCGCGCCAAACAACGCGTACATCCGGCACAAAGAGATTCGAGCAGGGATGGACAATGAGATCAAAGCTCTCTGCCGGGAAGGGGGAGAGGTCGGCCATGTCGCCTTCTAGGGTGGTCAGCACTAGTCCTTCACGGCGGGCAACATAGCGATCTTGGGCTAACTGTTGCGGGGAAGCATCCAAAATCGTAACGTGGGCTCCTAGCGCGGCTAGAATGGGGCCTTGCTGTCCACCGCCAGCGGCCAAGCCAAGCACCGTTGCGCCTGCCAAGGGGGGAAACCAGTGGCGCGGCACTGGCTTGGTGGGGGTTAGCCCAATCTGCCAGTCACCTTGCCGCGCCGCCGCAACTTGCGCGGGTTCCACGGGAATTGTCCACTGACTGCCATGCTCCACCGCTTTATTCCAGGCGTGGCGGTTATAGTTGTAGAGGGCTTGTCGGTTCATGGGGTTATCTCTTGGGAAAGCCACTGCGTAAGAATCAGTCGCCTTGATTCGTGTAGCGATGAGTGGATCTGATATGCGCGTTCAACTACTGCTGGCGCGATCTGTTTGATCTCTGGCACCATGATCGTCACCATCCCCGCGGTCGTCGCGGCCAGGACCCCTGCTTCGGAGTCTTCGAGCGCGAGGCAATGCTCTGGGGCAACCCCCAGACGCGCCGCCGCGCGTAGAAAAATATCGGGCGCTGGTTTGCCATTGGCAATCTGATCGCCCGAAATAATGAGGGAGAAGCGGTCGGCAATCCCGGCCTTTTGCAGAGTAAAAAGCGCTTCATCGTATTCGGTGGAGGTGGCAACCGCCTTGGGAATCTGGCGTTCATCCAGCAGATCCAGCAACTCGACCAGCCCTGGTTTGCGTGGCACACCGTGCGTGCTGACCTGCTTATGCCACAGGCGCGGCCATAGTTCCAGAAAAGTGGGCATGGGAAAGGCCGTGTCCACCGCGGTGCGCAAGATCGCATAGCAATCTTCGAGCCGTCGGCCTGTAGTTGCCAATAAGGTCGCTTCTGGCAGGTGGTAGCCCAAGGTGCTGGCTGCCTCGCGCCACGCGGACTGATAGATCGACTCGGTATCAACCATCAGGCCGTCCATATCGAAGACAACCGCGCGTAAGTGCTGAAGTGGGCGTTGGGAAGAGTGGGTCGCAGGGTCCATAATGATACTAATTTCCTTTGTGATGAGAATCGACAAGTGCAACTTAATGGGCCTGGGCCAGGGTGCGATAGCGAAAGATGGCAACCATGACTAGCCCGGCCGTGACTGTATAAGTTACGGGCAGCCCGATCCAACCGCTCAAGGAAAAGGCTAGCAAGGGGCCAAGGGCCGAGCCCAGATCGGTGGCTGTGGTGTAGAGCCCGATAAAGGTGTGGGGGCGCTCTCGGCGTAGCGCTATGCCGCTCGCCGCGGCGGAGAGGGTGACATTCATGCCGCTGTCGCAAAGAAAATAGGCTAGTAGACAAGCTACCACCAGCAGCATACTACTAAGCGTCGCCAGGCCAATCAGCGCGCCAAACCCAACGGTCACCAAGGCGACCGCCATGTGGGTCTGGCCGAAGCGATCCGAGATCCGGCCAATCGTAGGCCCAAAGAGAATATCACTCAGCCAGCGTATTCCTTGCAAAATACCCGTAATACTTCCAATCCCTAATCCCAGCAGCAACCCATTGTCGGTCGGCTGCAGATGCTCGGTCAGGAAGAGCGAGGTGGTGGAGACGACCACCCCACTTAAGTAGAATTGGAGTGCCGCGCCGATAATGAGCCAACGCGCTTCGGCGCTTTGGAGGGCTTGCCACCACTGCTGCCAATTGCTCAGTTGGCCCACCCTGGTGGGTGGGCTGCTAGGGTGACTGTGGGGCAAGAAGGCGTTTGCTGGCCAGCGGACCCAGAAGGCAAGGGGGAGCGCCAAGGCCGTAACGCTCATCACCACGAGCAGCGTTGTGAGGTAGCCAAACCGATCATAAAGCAAACCACCTGCCAGTACGCTCAAGGCGCTTCCCATGCGGATTACACCCCACGAGAGGCCCGTCAATCGCCCTTTGTTGGCGCTGCCGCCGTGCCAAATGGCTTCATAGCCCCCTTGGCGCAACCCAGACCACGCAATGCCCCACAAGAGACGTGCGCCCAGGAAGACGATAAGCCCCCAGCCAATGCCATACAACACCGTCGAGCAGAGCCCGATCAGCGTTGCCACCAGGAAAGGCGTACGTGCTCCCCAGCGTTCAAAGGCCGCACTGGCCCAGGCATTGGAAATAAGCCGGACAAGCCGGTTGATGCTTAATAGAACCCCGACCCAGGGTAAACTAATACCTAGCTGCGCTGCTTCTAGTGGAAGAATATTATACAGGAGGGAATCGCCCAGAATAGACAAGGCAATGACGCTACTAACCACCAATACCAGGGGAAGCGGTTGGGTGGTGGTCTTCGCTGGTTGCGGGTTCACAAAAGCCTCAATTTCCAGGTTGTTTTAACATTCTTAGAATTTACGCAGTTGGTTGGTACGACCAACTGCGTAAATCCTAAGAATGTGAACAATGATGCTCTGGTAAGCATACCTGATGGGCCAGCAAATGGGTAAATCTGCTAGGAGTTAGCAGCGGGCTAGCCACAGAATAAAGCTAATTTGCGCATTCTAAAATGTGCGTTATAATAGTGAGCAACTCTACCAAATAATTCATATCATTCGATTCAACCAACGACTAGCCTAATAATATAGAAATTTACGTGCTGTCTCCATGTTTGACTCTTGTCAAAGTCAAATACGATGGTGGTTAGGCATAGCCACGTAAATTAGATACATTGTCGGGTTTTGCACACGACTATGCCAGCTCCTATGGGGTCGTTTTGGCCGTGGCTTCGTTGTCTCTTGTCGACGATTAGTGAAGTCTGTGTACCAATCCTCCTCTTCCGCTAACAGGCCCATTGATCTGTTTACAGATGATAACAGTCCTGCTCATCCTGAATACCAGCATTAGTTGTGTGTAAAACGGCAATAGGGGCAGATGGATGGGGTGTATTCTTCCCATACGCGCTATCCCTGTTACGCATGCTTACTGTTGCCCCACATTATATCGTCGTACGTGTTTATCCAATACAACTTACGTATGTTGCACCGCTAAGTGTCCCCAGGTAGGACGAAAACAACTAGGCTGATAAGGTACATGGCGCACGCTTGTTGCCCTGTTGTCGCGCACCTGCCTTTCTATTGATCGTAAAAACATGCGTAATCATTGGTTACTTATAGAAGTTACGCAGTTGGTTGGGTGATTAGAGACCTGACAGGTTTGGAAAACCTGTCAGGCCTGGCCCAAGTGCGTAACTCCTAACTTATTTCCATCTTTGTTTTAGGAGGAACCATATGTTTCAGCAACGTCTAACTCGTCGTACCTTTCTGCGCACTACGGCCATGACCGGCGTTGGTTTGGCTGTCGTGGCCTGTGCACCGGCTGCTGGGCCAGCCACTAGCAGCGGTGAGACAGCAGCCGGTAGCGCACCAGCGGCTGATACCGTCACCATTCGCTTTATGTCGCGCGCCGGTGCCGAAAATGATGTACAGGCGCAAAAAACGCTCGATGAAGATTTCCGCGCCGAGAATCCCAATATTCAGGTACAAGTTGAGGCCGCACCAGATGGATGGATTGAGAAATTATTGGCCCAAATGGTTGCGGGTGAAGCCGTTGACATCTTTGAAGCCTGGGGAAACATCTTCTTTAACTGGACCGAGCGCGATCTGTTGCTGGATGTTCAGCCCTTTGTCGATCGCGATATGACGGACGAGCAAATTAGCGACTACAATGACTTCCAATGGACGGGGTTGGTCATGTTGGGCAAACGCGTGGGGATGCCCAAATATATTAACGTGATGACGGTAACCGTCAATGTGGATCTCTTTGAGCAATATGGGGTTGAATTGCCACCAGACGATGGCAACTGGAACCATGACGATTACGCCGCGATGGCTAAACAACTGACCGACGCCGCCCGTGCCGCTGGGAATGAATACCAATGGGGTGGTTGGAAACCGGCTTGGGGCTGGGACCGCTTCTGGAATACGGTCTATATGTTTGATGGTAAAGTGGTTGATGAGAAGTATGGCACCAAATATATGATGGACAGTGAGCAATCGCAAGCTGGCCTCCAATGGATGTATGACCGTATCTGGACCGATAACACCTTTGCCCGCCCCGGTGATATTGAAAATAAGTGGGGCGATGATGCCGTGACTGCCCAATTTGTGGCCTTTATTGAAGATGGTACCTATCCGATTGGTCGCGACAAGCGCATGAGTGATGCCGGGATTCGCTGGAACATGTATCATGTGCCGGTTGGTCCCACCGGCAAGCGCAGTGTCTTGGGCACCACCGACGCGTGGTCGATCACCCAACAGAGCAAGGCTGCCGACGAAGCGTGGAAGGTTCTCAGCTTCCTCTCTGGCCCGGTCTACCAAGATAAGCAGATTGTGGCTGTGGAAGGGATTATCCCGGTTTTGAAGTCGCGCATCTCTAACTTTATTGACACTGTTCGCCAAGTGCGTCCGTCCCTCGAAGAAGTGCGCCTCGAAACAATTCCCGAACTGTTGGAATGGGGCTATGCCGAAGATAGCTTCTGGTTCAAGAAGCAAAATGCGGCCTATGAGATCATCAACCCGGCCTTGGAAAAGGTCTATGTCGTGGGTGATGTCGGTCCCGAATATTTCATTGAGATCGCTGATCAGGTGAACGAATCGCAGATGGACTAAGCAAACACGCCGAGTCCGCGCTTCCTGATGGTCTGTCTGTCCAAACCGCGCACTATCAGGAAGCATTGCACGCATATCCGCTAGTTGATCCTGTCCGTGAGGGCTCATCGGTGCAGAGGGGGCTACCCGTTTGTATACCCCTAGCCGAACATCGTCGTCTCCCCTTTGGGCCGATGAGCATGAGTATTATGCAAAGGGATGTTGTTCATGAGTGTGCAAACTGCTGTACCGCCTGGCGGTTCCCTGCCGCGTCGGCGTCGTGTCTCGACCCGCGTGATCCGCGATAACATTGCTGGTTTTCTCTTTATCTCTCCCTGGTTACTCCACTTTGGTCTGCTCATCGCTTTTGCCATGATCTACTCATTCCGCATTAGTTTGATGGAGACCGATCTGCTCAGCTTTGAAAGATTTGTTGGGTTTGGCAATTACACGAGAATGTGGAATGACGAACTCTTCTGGAAATCCTTCCGTGTCACGGCGTACTATACCTTTGCATTGGTGCCCAGCGGGATTATCATGGCGTTGGCTATTGCGCTGCTGATGAACCAGAAAGTGAAGTTACTTGGCGTCTGGCGCATGCTCTACTACCTGCCCTCGGTTGTTTCGGGCGCGGCGGTGGCGATTTTGTGGGGCTATGTCCTCAATCCACGCTTTGGGCTACTGAATATGGGCTTGCGCTCGATTGGCATTGAAGGCCCACGTTGGCTCTTCTCCGAGACATGGGCCGTGCCTGGCTTTATTTTAATGGGCCTGTGGGGGGCTGGCGGTGCCATGTTGCTCTATCTGGCCGGGCTCCAGGGGATCCCGACGCAGCTCTATGAAGCCGCCGAAATCGATGGGGCGGGTAGTTGGCGGCGTTTTATCCACATCACCGTCCCCATGTTGACCCCCACAATTTACTTTAACTTGTTGATCAACATCATCGGCTCTTTCCAGGTTTTTACGCAGTCCTATATCATGACCGGTGGTGGCCCCAATAACGCAACCCTCACCCAAGTGCTTTATCTCTACCGTAAAGGCTTTCAAGACTTTCAATTTGGCTATGCGTCGGCGTTGGCATGGGCGCTCTTTGTGGTCATCATGCTCTTTACGGTATTGGTCGTGCGATCATCAGACGGCTGGGTGCATTATGAGGGAGAGTTGAAAAAATGACGACAGGAGAAAAAAGCTATCCAACCGCGGTCGCACCTGCGACTGTTGCGCGCCGCCTGGACGGGGCTGTCGTGCGTAAGCGCAGTTTGTGGGTTGTGGGCCGAATTTTGCTCTATACCGTTTTGTGTATCGGTGCGCTCATCTTTTCTGCTCCGCTTCTCTGGATGATCTCGACTTCCCTCAAGCCGGAAGGGCTAGTCTATCAATATCCTATGGTTTGGGTTCCACCAGAGCCAAAATGGAGCAACTTTTTCACCGCCTGGAACAAGTCGGTGCCCCCCTTTACCGTCTTCTACTACAACACCATCTACATTACTGTCTTCAATATTGTGGGGTTGGTCTTTTCTAGTTCGTTGGTCGCCTTTGGCTTTGCCCGCATTCGCTTTTGGGGGCGCAACGTCATCTTTATGATCTTGTTGGCAACGATGATGTTGCCTAGCCAGGTAACGCTGATCCCTATCTATCTCTTTTGGGCGAAACTGAAGCTAGTTAATACCTTTTGGCCGCTCATTGTGCCCCAATGGCTGACCAATGCCTACAATGTCTTTCTCTTGCGCCAGTTCTTTATGTCGATCAATGTGGAGTTAGACGACGCCGCGCGGATTGACGGTGCCAGTTGGTTCCGCATCTACTGGAACATTATTATGCCCCTCTCCAAGCCGGCGTTGGGGGTGATTGCCATCCAAGCCTTTGCCTGGAATTGGAATAACTATTTTGATCCGCTGATCTACCTTAGCGAGCCCCGCAAATTAACCGTCGCGATTGCTTTGCGTCTCTTTGAAACCCAACAGTCCCAACGGATTCCCGAGACAATGGCCATGACCTTGGTCGCGACCATCCCTGTGTTGGTCGTCTTCTATGTGGCCCAGGCCCGGTTTATCCAAGGAATTGTCATCAGTGGCGTAAAGGGCTAATCTTGCCGCGTCTTGTGGGTTACGTCTTATCATTCAAGTGACGTAGCACGCAACACAGGCCCATGACAAGGATCTATCACCTTATGAAAATCGGTATGAACTCCGGCACCTTTCCAGCAACGATGAACCCCGCGCAAAAGGTCGAAGCGACGGCGCGGGTCGGCGCGACGGGTCTAGAATTGAATATTGATGCCACTCAATTGTGGACCCAACGGCTGTCGAAAGCCGAGCGGACGGCCCTCCGCAAGCAAGCCGCCGACGCGGGGGTTGCCATTACTTCGCTTTGTATGAATGCGCATTGGGTCTTTAACCTAGCTAGCCCTGACGCGCGGATCCGTGACCTGGGGGTGAGTCTGCTGCTCGATGCTATTGACCTGGCCGATGAACTCGGCGCACGGGCCATTCTCGTGCCCGCCTGTGATCAGGATCAGTCACCAGAGAATAAGTGGGATCTCTTTCGCGATGGGGTCCTCCAAGCCTTGGGTCCCGCGCAACGGGTGGGGGTTTCCCTGGCGCTAGAGGCCGTGGGTAAGCCTTTTTTGTGGAATTCGGCGGATTTGTTACGGATGATCGAAGATTGTGGTGCTGCTACTACGTTGGGGATCTATCTGGATGTCGGTAATTCTACGGGGGGCGGGATGGACCCCGCTGCTGAAATTCGGGCGGCCAAAGGGCGTGCTCTTCTCACGCATGTCAAAGATTGGAATCCGGCCAATCGCAATGAACGGTTGTTAGGGGCTGGTGCCGTGGATTTCCCCATCTCCTTGGCCGCGCTGCGTGAAATTGGTTATGATGACTATTTGTTGGTCGAACTACCACCCGATCCCCAAGATAGTGATGCCGTTGCCCGTCATTCCGTCGCCTTTTTACACAACCTGCTGGCGTAGCGCATGAGCGCCAAGCCTAACAGCCGTGCCGGGGACGGGCCAGCCATTGTCACGCTGCGCGGACGCCTTTTACATCAAGCTTAACAGCCGTGCCGGGGACGGGCCAGTCATTGTCACGCTGCACGGACAGCTCTGGCCCGTCCTCGGCACGGCCCTGCTAGCGTCGATAGACGATGACATCGACCAATCGGCTGTGGCTGGGATCGGCAGCCACCCAAGCCGGGAGCGTTGTGATCACCTGAAAGCCTGCTTCCTGTAACAACTGCTGCTTGGCCGGTTGTGCGGCGTCGGCATAGGCCACAATGCCTGTTGCTTCGGCCAGGGGCAAGGCATCGAGCATGGCGGGGAGATGGGCCGTATACGCTGGATGATAGTATAGGTCGAGCAGGCTCAGATCCGGCCAAAGGGGATGTTCCTGCAAGGAGGCTAGCCCAACCACGGCGCTGCTTACCTGGTTTTGGAGGACGAGTGTCACGGGCGCTTTGCCTTGGCGTTGCCGCACTTCTCCTTCAAGGAGGAGCGGCAAGAGGCCGCCTTCGGGGGATTGACGGCCAAAGATCTGGGCATGGACATTGCGTATCACACCCGGAAAATCGCCCAAAAAGAGAGCCGCCGCCGCGGGCCAATGAACCCAGTGGAGCGGTTGAATGACCACATCGGTGGCCGCCGTTGGCAGGCCAAAATAAGCTTGTTCAAAGGCAACCTGCCCAGCGCGGTAATAGGCCATATAGCCACTTTGGGCCTCGACACTGGTAAAGCCAAAGCGGGCGTACATCCGATAGGCAACGGAATCGTAGCCGGTGCCTAAGAAAAGCGCTTGTCCCCCACGTTCCTCGAAATGTTCCATTTGGGCGGCCATGAGAAGCGAACTAGCTCCCTTTTGGCGATCCGCTGGCTCGGTCCAAACATGGCCAAAAAGCCCAACCCCGGCCCGTTCAATGGTCATGATATTGGCGAGCGGTTGCCCGGCGCGGTGCAGGATATAGAAAAAGACATCCAATCCCAGATCGCGTTCCAGCACCTGTGCATTTTGCCAATTCCACGGGTCGCCTTTGTGCCAGAGCAATTTCACCAGCCGTTCTGCCCAGGCGGAGTCCGGCCCTTGGACCACACCGACTTCTACCTGTTCCCCACTTCTTAAGGTTACCACGTCTAGTTTTTGATACATGACCGCCTTCAATTTCCACTAGGCTGATTGACACGCCAGGGTACTGAATGTAAGATGGATAAATGTGCTATGCCAGCCGTAAGGATTGTTTCCATACCGTCGAACTATCTGGCTGGGTTGCATCGCGATAGGTGGGAATGACGGACCAACGATCTTGCCCATTGACATTAGGGCAAGAGGCGTGCAAGGTGAGATCATGGAAGAAGACGGCACCGCCCCGTGGCACCGGGGCCGTGATCACGGGTAGATTCGCCATCTCTTCGTCGGCCAAGCGGTTGCCAAAGCCCTTACCATCGTCAATGTGTTGTTCTTCGTATACCTTTTTCTGGCTACCCGGCACCAAGCGTAGGCAGCCATTTTCGGGTGTGGCATCATCCAACGCAATCCAAAGGGATAGTTTGTTGCTACCGCGCCAATACCACCAATCTTGATGCCAGGGGGAGTTAAACGTCGTCTGCCCATTTTTGAAGACGACTTTGTAGCTTAAAAATTCAATCTCTGGCCCGATCAACTGCCGGAGGATGGCAATCACGCGTGGGCTTTGCAGATGGCTGGCCGTCACCGGATCGGCGCGATCCGCCATCCAAACGCGCACGCCCGATGGTTCATTGATCTTGCCTTCTTCCGTTAGCCGCGCAACCAAAGTTTCTTTCCAGGTAATGGCCGCGGCTGGATCGATCAAATCCGATATGATGACAAAACCGTCGCGGTGATATTGCGCAACTTGATCGGCGCTGAGCAGGGCAGGCGCTGTGGTTGGGTACATAAAACGACTCCTTCACTTTCATGCTTCCATCACATCAATAGAAGTTACGCACTTGAACAGCGTGACTAGAGACCTTACCGGTTTGCCAAACCTGTCAGATCTGGCCCAACTGCGTAACTCCTATCTGTTATAATCGAAGTGCTCCAGATTGGCAACTCAACCTGCATACTTGCCCTGGGCAATCGAAAACCTGCTCGGCAGATTTGGAACATCCGCGTAAGCGCAACCGTCCAATAAAAAGTAGGCACATCTGTGCTTCTAGATTGACTGTCGTCGAACTGTCTATTGTCGAACCGTGATGACAGCTTGCGCAATTGAAAGCGTATGCTTGAGGAACGAATGGGGTACAACTTGACGCGGTTATACAAAAATGTAGATCGCGCGTATACCTTTTCACAGGCGTAATAGCCTGCTTTGTGCCAACGTAACAAGATATCCCTGCCATAACGGCGCTGATTGCCCCATTCAGGAAAGCGTACTTTCTTTTTATAAAGGATCGTTACTTATGAAGATGCACCATCCATCGTCCCCATCGTCGTCCTTGTGGCCCCCAACCCTATGGCGTCTAGCGCACTCGCGGGTAGGCTATGGCGTACTCTTGCCTCTGCTCTTATTCTTGTTGAGTGGTTGTATTCCGATTACGGCAGAAGAAGCAACACCGGTGCCAACGCTACCGCCCTCCTCCGTGCCCGTGGTGGCTCTTGCCCCGCCTAGTGCACGGCCCGGCACCACTGTTTTTCTTTCCAGCGCTGGTTGGCAACCGAATGACGTGGTGACTTTGAATGTCGTCTCGATTCGGGCTGGCGAACCTTTGACGACGACTATCTTTACCGACGCCGCCGACGACCAGGGGCGTTTTACGACATCGTTTCTGTTGCCATTAGATCTCGACGAAAGTGATGAACCTGTTATCACGGTTGTGGTCACATCGAATACAACCGGTGCTAGCGCGTCGGCCCCGTTCTTATTGGCGATTGCCACCACCATGCCGACACCGTTGTCGCCCACCGTGGCCGCGACCCCCACAGCCGCGGCAACGACTGCCACGCCCCCCACGCCTGCGGTGACATCTCCCACGGCAACCCCGACTGCTACCGCGCCGCCCGCCCAAACACCGACGCCCCGACCAGCGGACTTTGGGATAGTCACCAGCGCTGGCTTGAATATGCGGACAGGGCCAGCCGTTTCCTATACCGTTATTCGGGCACTGACGGCAGGCACGGGCTTTACGGTGCTCGGTCGGAATGCCGCAGGTGATTGGCTCTATGTCCGGCTGGCGAATGGAGCAGAAGGGTGGCTATCAGGCCGCTTTACCGATTATACGGGCGCTGCGCCCATTATCGCGACTCCCACTGTTGCGCCGACACCGACACCGACGGTCGGTTCAACGACCACACCTGCCATCACAGAATGGCGAGGCGAATACTATGCTAACGATGCCCTGCTCTATCCACCGGCTTTTATCCGCAACGACGCTGGCATTGATTTCAACTGGGGCCAAGGATCGCCGGGCTCTGGGCTTCCCAATGATGGCTTTTCGGTGCGCTGGACACGCGCCCTTTCCTTTTCCGAGGGAAACTATCGCTTCTATGCCACCAGTGACGACGGCGTGCGCGTCTGGGTAGATGGCGATTTGATCATCGACCAATGGCATGACTCTTCTGCCGTGACCTATTCGGCTGATCGCCGCCTGGGGGGTGGCACTCACTCGATCCGTGTCGAGTATTACGAGCGCAACCAAACGGCGACGATTCGCTTCTGGTGGGAGCGGATTGATAGCGCCCCGAGCTACCCGGATTGGCGGGGCGAATATTGGTCAAACCGCAACCTTTCGGGCGATCCAACCTTGGTGCGCAATGATGGTGAGATCGATTTCAACTGGGGCTCTGGTTCACCAGATTCGCGGCTGCCGCGCGATAACTTCTCGGCGCGCTGGACGCGGCGGGTAGACTTTGATCGTGGGCTCTACCGCTTCACGGCACGCGCCGACGATGGAATTCGGGTCTACCTCGACGGTGAACTGATTCTCGACGAGTGGCATGAGGGAGTTTCTGACATTGAATATACCGTAGACCAGTGGTTGGACAATGACGACTATCAGATCCGAGTCGAATACTTTGAACGGTCTGGCGGCGCGCGCGTGGAATTTGATTGGCGACGGATCCGCGCTACTGCGACACCGACCAATATCCCGCCGACCTCCACAGCAACGCCGGTTCCAACCGCAACGATAACGCCGTTACCCACCGCGACCGTCGCGCCCGCAACGCCAACCGCGACCGGGACCGCGACAACCGTGCCACCCACCGCCACTGCGACGGTTCCACCGACCGCAACGGCTGTGCCTGTGGCCGCGTTAAGCCCCGCCACGGGTGGTCCGAGTACCGCGCTCACGGTGCAGGGGGGTGGCTTCCCGGCGAATACCACGGTCAATGTCCATTTGGGCGCACTGGTCAGCGCCGCTGCCGAAACGGCTCCCCCTCAATCCTATGCAACGACCCAAACTGATGGGAATGGTAACTATAGCGTCACCTTTACCCTCCCAGCCACTTGGCCTGATGGTTCGTCCATTGATACGGGGCGCATTGTCGTTGTCGTCGCGACGGCTGACTTTACCCTGCAAGCCAGTGCGTTCTTTAGTTATACGGCTGCCGCGCCGACTGCGACGACAACTCCCACAGCTACGGCAACAACGGTGCCACCGACCCCCACGGCAACCACCGATGCACCTGCAACGCCAGCCCCAACTGCCACAGCTACTATGACCGCTGTGCCAACGGAAACGCCTGCCGTATCGCCCACACCTTCCCCAACGGCGACGCCAGTAGCCAATGCTAATTTGTCCCCGACCAGCGGTGGACCAGGGGCCCAAGTTACGGTGAGTGGTAGTGGCTTCCCCGCCAATAGCTCGCTCTATGTTTATCTAGGTGCCTTTGATGGTGCAGTCGATCCGAGTGCTGATCCCGAGCACTATGTGATTCTACCGACCAATGCGGCTGGGGAATATAGTGGCAGCTTGGCGATTCCTAGCACCTGGCCCAATGGCGATGTCATTCCGGCTGGGCCGATCATTGTCATCGTGGCGACCAATGATTTCAGCGTCCAAGCCAGCGCTACCTTCAATTATACGGGGGCTACACCGTAAGCACCTGTTCGTGAAAATCACCTAAGACCTGGCAGGTTTTCAAAACCTGCCAGGTCTGGCGTCGTATCAGGCGTTTAACTTTTCAACCGCCGCGTAATGCCGCTCCGCTTTTCCCTGATCCGGGTGCCGTTTTCCTCATCCTTTGCTACGCTGCTCAACTCCCCAACTGACTAGGTTCTCTTCTCGCCTGCTACATAGTGCGCTGGCGCTCTTTTTCGTGTAGGCTAAGGGGGCAACGCAAAGCGCTCCACAAAGGCGTGAAGCGCAAGGTTTACCTTGAGTGAAGTAATTGAGGTGAAGTAATTGAGGTGAAGTAATTGAGGCGAAGTAATTGAGGTGAAGTAACGTGTGGATCGACTCAATGAGGAGTGAACCTATGTTAGTTAAAGATCAAATGACGACACCGGTCATTACCATATCACCGGAAACGCCTTTTCAAGATGCACTAAAAGTAATGCGTGAGCATAAGATTCGCCGTATCCCCGTTGTCAATGAGCGTCATAAGTTGGTGGGCATTGTTTCGGAGCGTGATCTGCTCCATGCCGAACCCTCACCGGCAACTTCGCTCAGCGTTTGGGAGCTGAACTACTTGTTATGGAAGCTGACCATACGGGATGTGATGAACACCGACGTGATTACCGTGACACCCCTAACCACGCTGCAAGACGCGGCTTCGTTGCTCATCAAATATAAAATTGGTGGGCTGCCGGTTGTGAATGCCGATGAACAAGTGGTCGGGATTATTACGGAAACGGATATTTTCAAAGCGTTTGTTGACTATCTAACCACTGAACCAGTGGTTTATGCCTGAGTGCAGGTCAGCTCTAAAGGGCTACTTGCACCTCTTTTGAAAAGGAATTCCCTATGTCGAAGCGTACCGTATTGATTCCCTTAGATGGTTCTGATTTTAGTCGCCAAATTTTGCCGGTGGTACAACAATATCTACAACCAGAAAAGGTTTCACTGATTTTGTTCCAGGTTGCGATACCCAATTTGGTGACGGTGGAGAGCAACGTTTATGCCAGCGCCATGGAAGATCAAGTTTGGACAGGGGCCTATGCCGCCCGTACGCACCGGTTGGATCAACAATCGCTCCTGCCAGCGCAAGAGCGGGAAACCTATCGGATCCAGCTGCAAGCAACCTTAGAACAAGAGGCCCGTCAACTCCGCCAAGCCGGCTATGAAGTGACCGCTGAGGTCCATTTTGGGGATGCCGCTGAGCGTATCATTGAATATGTAACGGACATGGAAATTGATATGGTCGCCATGGCTACCCATGGACGTACTGGGCTAGGGCGCTTTGTCCTGGGCAGCGTGGCCGAACAAACCTTGCGCCGTCTGCACGTACCTGTGCTGCTTCTTCGCCCGCCTGGCGCGAATGAACGGTAGTGACGCTTTGAAAAGGGCTTAAGAAAAGTCGAGACCCGACCGGTTTCCAATCCTGTCGGGTCTTTGATCGTACCCACGAACGGCGTAGCGCCTAGCCCTCTCATTGCCCCGCAGCCGTGTGCCTAGCGCTGTTTCCCTCGAAACGCTAGGACGTGGGGCGCATCGCCGCGGCGATTAGCTCCTGTTTGAGATTCCACAACCCTGGCGTCAGCGATACATGATAGATATGGGGATTGACCAACCGTCGAATCCCGGGGTCTAGCGCCTCCACATCGGCAACCCGTTGGGCCCGAATTTCTTCAAGCGTCGGCGTTGAATAGACCAGCGTGCCTTCTTGCAGGATCGGCTGCAAGAGAGGCTCTACTTTGCGCATAGTCCCGCCGCGCAGCACGCGCGACTTGGTATGATCCGCGGGATGCTGTAGGGTTAGTGGTGTAGCCGGATTGGGTCTTTCCGCTTCCAACGTTAGGAGATCGGCAGTCGCTTTCCCGCGCGCATCATAGAGCCGGAACAGGGACTTGCGGCCTGGATTGGGCGTCTTGGCCGGTGATTCCGAAATTTTGATCGCTGAGTTCCACTGATCCCCTTGCCGCACTGCCACCAGTTTATAGACCCCACCTAACGCCGGTTCACCCCAGGAAGTGATCAAACGCGTGCCAACGCCAAAGACCAAGCGGTTGATCAGATGGTCCGCATCAAGGCCGTAACGTGGTGCTTCTTGGCTGATCTGTGTGATGATCTGCCAGATCACCAACTCGTCCAGATCACCCGACAACACAATCGCCGTATCCGCAAAGCCCGCGTCGTTGAGTAGTTGCGCGGCCTGGATGCTTAAATAGGCGAGATCGCCTGAATCCAACCGAATGCCTACCGGTTGATGGCCTTTGCGTCGTAGCGCTTCGAAGACGGTAATCGCATGGGGAACGCCACTTTGCAGGGTATCGATCGTATCCACCAAGAGTAGACAATCATCGGGATAGAGATCGGCATACGCCTGGAACGCCGCCAGTTCTCCCATGCCCATGGCCATAAATAGCTGTACCATGCTGTGGGCATGGGTGCCCTTGGGGGGGAGATTCATGGCGCGCGAAACGGCAACATTCGAGGTAAAACTCGCGCCGCCGATCAAAGCGGCCCGGGCGCCGGCATTGGCCCCGCGCTCTTGGGCGCGGCGCAAGCCAAATTCCAAAATGGGGCGACCCCGCCCACTTTCCCACATACGGGCCGCTTTGGTGGCGATTAATGTTTGGTAGTTCAGATGGGCTAGCAGGGCTGTTTCTAGAATTTGGGCCATCGCCAGTGGCCCTTCAATAACCGTAAGCGGCGTGTTGGGGTGGACGACACGTCCTTCGGGAATGGCATGCATGGTAATGCCAGCAAAATTGCCATGGGCCGCCAACCAAGCGAGGAAATCATCGGCAAAGAGTGGCTTGCCCAAGCTGTCCTGTTGGCTGCGCAAATAGTCAATGTCATCGGCCCGAAAGTGGGCATCCTGCATCCAATCCAGCAACCACGCCAACCCCGCGTTGACACAATACCCGGCCTGATGGCTGTCATAATTGGGATAACGCCGAAAGAAATGATCAAACTGAACGGTGGTCTCATGCAGCCCAGCGCGATAATAGAGCTGGGCCATGGTCAGTTGATATTGATCCGTAAAAAGAATCCCTTCCATCGCGGCCCGATTCATCCTTGTCATAGTTTGCTCTTTCTACAACTCTGGTCAACTCTTTCTGGGAGAGCACTGTGTGGGGAGCTAAGTGTAGATTCTACCCTAACTATCCCTGGCTTGGCAAACGGTATGCCAAAATAATCGGCTGTAGGCAGGGTGGGGCGATTGATCACCGTTCCTTGTGTGCAAGTTCTAGATGGGCAGTTGGTTTGGATTTGACATCAACTGTATAATAGGACTGACAAGGAACAGACCCTCTCGCTGTTGACCATTTTTGTCAAAGCGAGCGCAGTCACAGCAAAGGTAGTAGCGGCCAAAGCATGTCAGATCTTTCTACAAGCACAGTTCAAGCACCGTTGGGGGCAGCGGAAGCATCCACCACCCCAGCCACCACCCCAACTGCATCACCTGGTGTCGCCAAAGTCATCTTTCAACCCAATGGCCGTCAAGGCGAAGTGCCCGTCGGGATGACCTTGCTCGAGGCGGCGCGCCGCCTCGGGGTCGAGATCGAATCGATCTGTGGCGGTCATCAGACCTGCCGTAAGTGTAAAGTATTGGTTGAGGAAGGCGCTTTCCCCAAATTTGGCGTCTTTTCGCAGCGGGATCATCTCACGCCGCCAGCGGAACGGGAAACCAGCTCTGCCGCCAAATATCACTTTGAGCCCAATGCGCGTATGAGCTGCGCCTGCCAGGTGACGGGTGATCTGGTGCTGCGGGTGCCGGAAGAGAGCCAAACCCGCAAACAGGTGGTGCGCAAGGCGGCAGGTGTGGAGCGGACGATCACGGTCGATGCCCCCATGCGCCTTTATTATGTTGAATTGCCAGCGCCGGAATTGAAAGATCATCGTGGCGATTGGGAACGGCTGCGCGACGAGTTGCAGGCGGTTCATGGGCTTGCTACGCTGCGCTGTGATCTCGCTGTCTTGCGTACGCTCCAACCGGCCTTGGCGGTCAGTAACCGCGGGGTGACGGTTACCGTCTGGCAAGGCCAAGAAGTGCTTCGGGTGCAGCCGGGCTTTCAGGAAGACCTTTATGGTATTGCCGTGGATGTCGGCACGACAACGGTTGCCGCGCATCTCTGTCACCTGCGCACGGGCGCGGTACTAGCCACCGCGAGCCGGATGAACCCCCAAGTACCCTATGGCGAGGATCTTATGAGCCGGGTTAGCTATGCCATGTTGCACGCGGATGGCACGGCGCGCATGCACCAGGCCATTATCGACGGCCTCAATGCGCTGGTTGGCGAATTGTGTACGGCAGCGGCGATCCAACCGACCGATGTCGTTGAGATGGTGCTAGTCGGCAACACGACTATGCATCATCTACTGTTGGGCGTCAACCCGCGTGAATTGGGGGGCGCACCTTTTAGCTTGGTCACCCATGACGCGGTGGATGTCAAGGCGCGCGATCTGGGCCTTCGCTTGGCACCTGGCGCCAATATTCACCTGCCGCCCTGCGAAGCGGGTCATGTTGGGGCCGATAACGTGGGCGTGTTGGTGGCGGAAGCGCCCTACACCCAGGATGAGAATTGGCTGGTGATCGATATTGGCACCAATGGTGAAATTCTGCTCGGGAATCGCACGCGTATGCTCAGCGCCAGTAGCCCAACCGGCCCCGCCTTTGAAGGAGCGCAGATCTTGCATGGGATGCGGGCGGCTCCCGGCGCCATTGAACGGGTGCGGATCGATCCGGCCACGCTGGCTGTCCGCTATAAAATGATCGGCCATGAGGAATGGATAGAGAGTGCCGAGCGTGCAACCACAGGACAAGCCACGGAGCAACCCCCTGGGCCAGCACTGTCGGCTGCCGAACGCCGTCTGCAGAAACGGGAGGCGCTGCTCAACCCAGCTTTGCGCCCCGCGGGCATCTGTGGCTCTGGGATCATTGAGGCCATTGCCGAACTCTTGAAGGCTGGGGTGATTGCGCCGAATGGCCGCTTTGTCAACGTCGCCCATCCGCGGCTGCGCACCGGTTTGGGCGAGGGCGGCGGTAAGGCCGAATTCGTCCTGGCTTGGCCCCACGAGACCAGTACGGGTGGGGAAATCGTGGTTCATTCTGATGATATTCGTGCCATTCAATTGGGCAAAGCCGCACTCTATGCCGGGGCCAAGTTGCTGATGAATCGCCTTGAGCTGCCAACCGTGGACCGGATTGTCCTTGCTGGTGGTTTTGGCAGTTACATTGACCCGCTTCATGCCATGATCCTGGGGTTAATTCCCGACTGTGCCTTGACCCAAGTGCAGGCCGTGGGCAACGCTGCGGGAGATGGGGCTCGGATGATCCTGCTTGATCAGCACAAGCGGGCCGAAGCTCAATGGGCCGCCCGCTGGGTGCGCTATGTGGAGACCGCGGTCGAGCCCACCTTTCAGGCCGAATTTGTGGGCGCGATCGAGCTGCCCCATGCGACCGACCCTTTCCCCCATATTGCCGATCTCTTGGCCGCGGCCAAAGCACAATGGTCGCCAGAGCGGCTACTCGCGGTCGAAGCCATGAGCAATAGTGGCCGCAGTCGGCGTACTAGCCAAGAAGATCGGGCCGCCCGCCGCAGTGAGCGCGCCAGTCGGCGCGGCGGGGCATAAACAGTGGGGCATAAACAGTGGGGTATAAAGAAGAGCGAAGGAACTGCAATGGCTGAATATCAAATAACCTATTGGCGCGATTTCCCGGCCTTAGTCACCGCCCGCGAAGGTCGTCGGAATACAGCCAAAGTCGAGCTACCGCAACGCTTTCAAGTCGTGATCGATGAAGCCGCCATGCGCTTGGGTATGACGGGCACCGACGCCTATTTGGAACAATGGCGGCGCGATGGCTGGCAGGAGCGCTTGGGCAGCCCAACGGAAGTAGCCCAGGCGGTTGCTGGCGAAGTCGAAGCGGCTTATCCAGCTGCACGTTTACGGACAATGTTACAGACACTCTCCTCTGGGGACGGTAAAGATGGGGACGAGTAAAGATGGGGACGAGTCAAGAATAGGTGAGAATAAACATATGAGTAACCAACTGAACGAAGCGGGGCACAATGCTTCGCCGCTACTGACCTGGCTGGCTGAAGGGCGGATTTTGTTGGGGGATGGGGCAATGGGCACCATGCTCCAGCTTGCTGGCCTGACTGATGGTGGCGCACCGGAGCTGTGGAATGTTACCCAGGCTGCGAAAGTACGCGCTATCTACCAAGCCTATGTGGATGCTGGCTCCAATGTGATCGAAACCAACACCTTTGGCGGCACCGCGGCCCGTTTGAAGTTGCACAATTTACAGGATCGGGTGGTGGAACTTAATCGCGCTGGGGTGCAACTTGCCAAAGAAGTTGCCGTGCCAGCCGGGGCGCTCGTCGCGGGCTCGATTGGCCCCAGCGGCGAATTGATCGAACCCGTTGGCCCGCTGAGCATGGCCGAGGCCGCCGCCCTCTTTGCCGAACAGACCCAAGGGTTGGTCGAAGGGGGTGTGGATCTTGTTGTGATTGAGACGATGAGCCATCTCAATGAAGTGGAAGCGGCCATTCAGGGGGTGCGACGGGTTGCGCCGGACCTACCCATTGTCGTCACCCTCAGTTTTGATACCAATTATCACACTATGATGGGGGTTAGCCCCAAGGAAGCAGTCGAGACCCTAAGCCAGTGGGGGGTACGGGTGATCGGCGCAAATTGTGGCAATGGCCCTGCCGAAATTGAAACGGTCATGACCCAAATGGCGCAATACCGCCCAGAAGGGGTCTATCTAATGGCCCAAAGTAACGCGGGATTGCCCCAATATATCAATGGCGCGATTCAATATGACGGCACGCCCGAAGTGATGGCCGACTATGCCATACGCCTACGCAATCTGGGCATTAACATTATCGGCGCTTGCTGTGGCAGCACACCGGAGCACATTGCGGCCATGCGTGCCGCGTTGGATCGCGTCAAAGACGAACCCATTGTTGGCCCGCCCCAAACCGCGGCCAGTGATGGGCAGATTGAAAGTGCCGAAAGTCGCGCCGCCCGCGCCGCGGCCCGCCGCAGTGAACGCCGCCAGCGGGTGGGCGCGTAGGTGGGTAGCGAAAGCCCGCGCCAGCGGGCGTTGTTCATTAGCCCGGCGCTTCAGCGCCGGGTGGTTATTGGGGAATAGGGGATAGTTTTTGTGAAGATCGGGATTATCGCTTGTGGCGCGGTCGTGCGCGAGATGATCGCCATTGCCAAACGCCAGGGGTGGGACTTTGAACTCACCGCGGTGCCAGCGCAACTCCATAACCGGCCAGAACAGATTGCGCCAGCGGTGGCCGAACGGTTGGATCAATGGGCACAGCGTTTTGATCTGATCCTGCTTGGCTATGCCGATTGTGGCACAGGTGGCGCGCTGGATGCTGTCTTAGCGCGTTATGATCACGTTGCGCGCATCAGCGGTCCGCATTGCTATGAATTCTTTGGCGGCGAGCATTTTACCGCGCAGAATGAGGCCCATCTCGGCACCTTCTACCTAACTGATTTCCTGGCTCGCCACTTTGATGGGCTGGTTTGGAAGGGGCTGGGCTTGGATCGCTATCCAGAGCTGCGTGATCTCTATTTTGCTAACTATACCCATCTCCTCTATTTGCAACAACAGCCGGAACAGGCTGAAAGCCAACGGGCGCAACAAGCTGCCGCCAAACTCGGCCTCGCCTATAAAGAGAGCTTTACCGACCTCAATGTGCTGGAAGCGCGCTTGGTTGCTTTGGTCGCGGCGCGCCGTGCCCAACTTGAACAGGATTGTGCTTCCGCTTGAAACGGGTTATTTTTCTTTTTCTCGATGGCGTTGGGCTCGGTCCCGCTGACCCAACAATCAACCCATTGGCCGTTGATCGCTATCCAACGTTGCGTCATTTGCTGGCTGGTCAGCCGGCGGTGGCAACTACGGGACGGCTTTCGACGCCTTGGGCAGAGCTGGTGCCGACAGATGCCCAACTCGGCTTGCCTGGTCGCCCCCAAAGCGCTACCGGCCAAGCTGCGCTTCTCACCGGCGTGAACGCCCCGCAACAAGTGGGCGAACATTATGGCCCCCGCCCCGACGCGCGCGTCCGTGCGATTCTGGCGACAGATAACCTCTTCCACCGTCTCTTCCAGGCTGGCCTGCACCCTTTCTTTTGTAACGGCTATCCCCGCGGCTACTTTGACGCGATCAACCGCGGCAAGCGGCTGCTTAGCGCAGTTCCTTTTGCTGCGACGATCAGTGGCCTGGCCTTGCCCACTGCCGACGATATCTATGCGGGGCGCGCGCTCGCTGCCGATTTTACCAATGCTGGCTGGCGCGATCAGCTTGGCTATGCGGATGTGCCGGTCCTTACCCCAACTGCCGCGGGCGCACACCTCTGGCAGCTAGCCCAACCCTATGACTTTGTCTTTTTTGAACATTGGCAGACGGATGTCTTGGGCCATGCCGCGGATCGATCCGCGGCGATTGAGAATTTTGAACGCTTTGATGGCTTTTTGGGGGGGCTGCTCAACGCCGCGGATCTTGCCGAAACGTTGATCATCGTGAGCAGTGATCATGGCAATGTCGAAGATTGTTCCCATGGCAAACACACGGAAAACCCGGTGTTGACGCTCGTGCTGGGGGCCGAACGCCAACGCGTCGCGGCTCAGGTACATGACCTTACCGACTTCGCTCCCCTGATCGAGGCTTTTCTCACCGAGCCATGATCAGGATAAGCGGTTTGTCCGCGCCCTGCTTGTGAGGCTAAATTTGCGCCGGGGTCGTGGCGCTGGCGTGGGTATTGCTGGGGTTGCTTTGGGCCGCAGCGGATTGACAAAAGCCGCTGTCGGGCCTTTGGGCAAGAAAAAGATAAAGCGCGTGCCGCTCCCCACTTTGCTTTCGGCCCGAATGGTGCCACCGTGGGCCTCGATAAAGCTGCGGGCGATGGCCAGGCCCAAGCCCGCACCACCGGTAGCACGGCTGCGTGATTTCTCCCCGCGGTAGAACTGATCAAAAATATGGGGCAGATCCTCCGGACGAATGCCTTCCCCCGTATCCCGTACACTCACCTCCACGCCGCCAGCGACACTGCGTGCATAGACCTGGACACTCCCACCGCGTTGGCTATGGCGCAGCGCATTGCTGATCAAATTGGCAAGCACGCGGCCAATCAGCCGCGCGTCCATCTCCACCGGGTCTACATCTGGTGTGACATGCCCCTGTAGGGTCACGGCTTTTTCGTCGGCTAGCGTCCGAAAACTTTCGAGCGTATCGGAGACGAGGTCGTTTAACGAGTTTGGCTGGCGCTCCAGCTGGAGCCCGCCGGCGTCGATCTGGGCCATTTCAAAGAGATTGTCAATGAGTAAGGAGAGCGCATAGATGTCGCGCTTGGCCGTGCGCAGGTAGCGCGCGGCTGTTGCCGGATCATCGACCATGCCATCGGCTAGCGCCTCGACGATCGCACGTACCGAAGTCAGCGGGGTCCGTAGATCATGACCAACCCAAGCCACCAATTCGCGGCGCAGTGTCTCGACTTCGCGCTGTTTGGCGGCGGCGCTTTCTAACTGGACGGCCATATTATTAAACGATTCTGCTAGCTCGCTCACTTCATCTTGGCCTGGGATTCGTACACGCGTGTCGAGTTCGCCATTGGCAATGGCACGGGCGGCCGCGCGCAAGGCATTGATCTTATCCGTCAGGGCCGCCGAGAGAAAATAGCCGATCACGACAGCGATGCTCGTGGCAAAGATCAACAGGATCGTCGCCAGCGTGCGGTCATGCGCGTTAATGAACATCTGCCAAGCCGTGACCAGCACATTGACAAAGGTGAGCACCCCCGAGAGAAGATAGCCGCCAACCAGTGTCCAGTGGAGACGACGCGTACCCTGAAACCAACCAAAGTGATAAGCGGCCAGCCCTGCCAGCAAGGAGATGCCCGCCGTAATCGAGAGCAACACGGTCATGGCACTAAATTCGGCCAAGACTGGCTGCATCATCGTGACAAAGAGCAGGAGCGTGAGCGCAACCACCGCCACAATGCCAAGCAGAAAGCGAAGCGAATGGAGGAGGGATTGTCGTTGTGGTTCGATCATGGTCGGTTGCATAGCTCACTCCTTTTATGGCTCAAATTTGTAGCCCACGCCCCAAACTGTGTGGATATGGCGGGGATGGGAGGCATCGCTCTCGACTTTTTCCCGCACGCGCCGCACATGGACGGTGACCGTGCTGGGGTCGATGTAGTTGGTCTCGCCCCAGACATGATCGAGCAATTGATCGCGATTAAAGACCTGGCGTGGGTGTTGGGCCAGAAACCAGAGCAGATCAAATTCTTTGGCCGTCAGCATGATCTCCTCACCCTTGACCGTGACGAGGCGGGTCATCGGATCGATCTGTAGATCGCCAAACTGAAGTGGCCGCTCCGTGACGGTCGGCGGTGTGGTTTGCTGGGCGCGTCGCAACACGGCGCGGACGCGGCTCACCAACTCTTGGGGGCTAAAGGGCTTGACCACATAATCATCGGCTCCCATTTCCAACCCAAGAATGCGATCACTCTCTTCTTTGCGCGCTGTGAGCATGATAATCGGCGTGTTGCCTTCGGCACGCAACCGCCGGGTGATCTCCCACCCGTCAAGGCCAGGCAACATGAGATCCAACACGACCAGATCGGGCTTCTGTTGCTGCAAGGCGTGGAGGGCAGCCTTCCCGTCATGAACGACTTGTACCGTATAGCCAGAGCGCGTCAGATACAGGCTGACAACCTCGCTAATGCTCTGTTCGTCATCGACCACGAGAATGGTGGGGCTTTGCATGCTCAGCCTTTCAGCAGATTCTTCTGCAACTTGCCCATGGCATTGCGCGGGAGTACATCCACATGATAAATCGCGCGCGGCACTTTGAAGCTCGCCAACTGAGCCCGGCAGTAGCGGATCAGATCTTCATGGTCGATAGTCGCCGTGCAGACCAAATAGGCCACGGGCACCTCGCCCCATTCGGGGTGGGGTGTGCCAATGACCGCGGCTTCGCTAATGCCAGGATAGGTGGTCAGCATCTCTTCGATTTCGCGTGGATAGATGTTGAAACCCCCGCTAATGATCAATTCATGGCGGCGGCCTAAGAGGGTCACATAGCCATTTTCGGGATCTTGGCGCGCTAGATCGCCGGTATGAAACCATTGACGCCCTAACGCGTCATGGCTAAAGCTTTCCGCTGTTTTTTCGGGGGCATTCCAATAGGCGCTAAAGACATTCCCTCCGCGTACGAGCAATTCACCTTCCTCGCCCAGGGCCACCTCTTGACCTTTGGGATTAACAATGCGCATGGAAACACCTGGTAGGGGCGTGCCCACACTACCCGGAAGCCGGGCTCCAATGTAGGGATTGCTCAGATTCATGCCGGTTTCGGTCATGCCATAGCGTTCCAGGATGGTGTGACCGGTCAAGGCTTGGAAGGCGGTAAAGGTCTCGGGGGCAAGCGGGGCGCTGCCAGAGCAGAAGAGCCGCATGTGGCGTAACGCGGGCTGTGGTCTCGCTTGGAGCTCTTCGACCAAGCGGACATAAATGGTGGGTACGGCGAAAAAGAGGGTCGGTTCACCGCTGCTCAGATCGGCCAGAATCGTCTTTGCCTCGAACTGCGCCCGTAATAATACCGTTGCGCCGGTGGCTAACGCGCAATGGAGCCCTACAATCAAGCCATGCGTATGAAACAAGGGTAGACATAGGAGTAACTTGTCCTGGGGTTGCCAAGCCCACGCGCTGATCAGTCCTGTCACTGTGGCAATGACATTATTGTGGGTGATCATCGCCCCTTTGCTGCGCCCCGTCGTCCCAGAAGTGTAGATGATCAGGGCTAGATCGTCGCTCTCCACCAAGGGCCGTTGGAGCGTCTGGGCGTCGTCTTGCCATTGCGCCAACTCCTCGGCCAGTAGCACGGTTTCAATACTGGCCTTTTCCACCCCTACTTCTTCGATATAGGCGCGTTGGGCACTTTCGGTGAAGAGCAAGCGCGGCGTACAGTCGGCGAGAATATGACCAATCTCGCGGCGACGGTAGCGTAAGTTGATCGGCACAACCACTGCGCCCAAGCGAATGACCGCCAGATAGGTGATGATCAGCTCAGGCCGGCTGCTTAGATAAAAGGCAACCCGATCGCCTTTTTGGAGCCCCCAGCGTTGGAGCCCAGCTGCCACTCGATCGACAGCCATATAGAGTTCGGCAAAGGTCAAGGTCGTGGGCGACGCCGCGGCGTCGAGCGCGCGGATGGCAATCTGATCCGGCGTGCGTTGCTGTGGAATAGAAAATAGATCATGCAGGTTCATGGCTCTCACCTAATTTATGGGCTTATCGGCAGGCATAGCTGGGCCGTTGCCGCGTTAGCAAAACGATCCATAGGTAGAATCTACCTGCGATAGAGAGGACTGTCAAATCTATTGAATGGTGGCAGGCCAAGTTTGGTTGTAGCTGGTGTTGGGGAAGAGAAAGCTAGGCTATCCTGGCAATAGACGACAAAAGAGATGGGTATTTGACAGTTGGCTTACATTTTGAGGTGACAGAATACCCCAGTCGGCCTAGCTTACCAAAGCAATTACGAAACCTTGCTACTGCTTAAATCGGTGAAGAGACGGCGCGTGAGCGCGCTGACAAGATGAATCGTCTGGTTGAGCTTTTCGACATGAATACGGGCTGGGTTATCTGCGCCTAGCTCTGAAAGGGCCATGGAGTTTTGTGCAACTAATTTGTTGAGCAAACTATCAAAATCATGTACCAGGTCAGGGGGAATTTCTAAGGATGTCTGTCCCTGATGAAGTTGTTTAGCGGCTTGGCTGAGCGCCTCCTCGCTTTGTTTGCGATCAACGGCATAGCGAATCGCCCGTACCAGTAGCTCGGTGTTGAAATTCCCCTTGACCAAATAGTCTTGCGCACCTAGGCGTAGAGCTTGAGTGGCTAGGAGCTGATCGTCACGACCGGTGAGGACAATGATCGCAGCTTGGGGAGCTGCCTGATGCATATAGACTAAGGTGTCCAATCCGGTCGTATCGAGCAAATTCAGATCGAGGACAATGATATCTACCGGATAGGTCCTTACGTAGCCAAGGGCCTCTTGCAAGAGGCTGGCTTGGGCCACGATAAAGCTTGGTCCACTTCCCTGATTGAGGCTACCCATCAACCGTCGGCGTAGGAGCGCGCTGTAGTCTACATCATCTTCGACAAGTAAAACGGATAATACCTGCGAATTCATACCCATCTGCCTTGCTAAAACTGATCTCGTTGTGTGGAGTGAATTCTCCGCTGGAGATTAATGAATCATGGGATAATAGTTGTGGATAGCATACGACAAATAATGGATTTCTGATGTTACAATTTACTGATAAAGTGTAATCGCTTTTTCAGTAAATTGTAAAGGCTGCATGAAAGCCAACGCCTACTGCTTGCTTTTCACCACCGCTTCGAGCGTATCCATACCCCGCTGCACCAAGCTGTGGTCGGCCTGCGTACCCATGTGCCCAATCCGGAAAACTTTACCAGCCAGCGGTCCATAGTTGCCGCCCACCGCCATGCCTTGGCTGCGCAAGGCGCGGTCCAAGGTCGGCCAATCCCACCCGGCAGGCAGATGCGCCGCGGTGACGGTAGGTGCCGCAATGGCTTCACTCACCGGCCAAAGGTCGATCGCCATCGCTTGCAACCGTTGGCGACAGTAGGCTGCTACTTCACGGTGACGCTGATAGGCTTGCTCTAGCCCTTCCGCCAACAAGCGCTGTAGACTGATCTGGAGACCAGCCATGGCGTGCCAATTGTGGGTATAGGGCATATAGCGTTGGGCCATGGCCTGACGCCAGGGCAGTAGCGCATCATAGCCAACATAATTGATTGCTGCGCAGCGTTGCCACGCGCGTTCGCTAACACTGACCATGGCAAGATCTGCCATCAGGCTAAGAACCTTTTGGCTACCCAAAAGTCCTAGATCGATCTGCCAATCGTCAACCAGCACAGGTGTACCGCCCGCACTTGCCACAAAATCTACATAAAAGAGCGCGTCAACTTCTCGGCTAATTGCCCCTAACTCGGCGAGGGGATTCAGGGTGCCACTCGGCGTTTCACAGTGAACCGCGGTGATCAGGTGTGGCCGAAAAGCGTGGGCGGCCGCGCGCACCTGTTCCGGATCGGCAACGTTGTCGTAGCCGAAGCCGACGGTCTGGACCTCTGCTCCAAGCTGGCTAGCCATTTCGCCAATGCCATAGCCAAAGAGGCCACTGGCAACGGCCAAGACCCGGTCGCCTGGGCGCAAGACGCTTTTGAGGGCTCCCCACAAAGCTAACATCCCTTCGCCACTTTGGATGGTAACACTATTGCGGGTGGCTAGTAGCTGTTGGAGCCCTTGCTCGCACTGTTCGTATAACGCGAAAAATTCCGATTCCAGATCAGAACTGCCATAATCTACGTTATAGACGGCTAAGACTTCTGGTGGCACAGAAACGGGGCCGGGGACAAGTGGGATCGCGTAAGTTTGCATCATCTGCTCGTTTCTATCAGCTTGGATTAACTTGGGCAAGCGCTGTCCGGTTTACCAACCCTGACGGCGTCTTTCTAATAGAGAAAACCCATCAAAGTCGCACAAGTAGATGGGTATGTCTCTGGGTACGAATGTGCGACTTTTATATGGTTTGTGAATAAGAAACAGGTTGCAAAGGTAGCCTATCCACCTGTCAGGTGTGAACTGACTACCCCTTTTCAAAGCGTCTCTTCGCGGTTGTGGATACCACCGCGCCAACGAGATAGAAGATTTCTGGAAACCTCTACCGAGCTGGAAGCCCTAAGCCTGAAAATCTTTTTCGAGTAAGCCATGGGCCTGTTGTACAATAGTAACATGGCTGATTCGATTTTACCGCTGATTCAATCCAAACACAAACTTTTTTTGTCCGGGCCTTTTGGCAGTGGCAAGACCACCCTCGCGATTGAGCGGATTCGTTGGCTCTTGCGCCAGGAGCGGGTGCGCGGTGATGATATCTTGGTGGTGACACCCCAACGCACCGTGGCCGAACCCTACTACCAGGCGCTCCGTAGCCCTGCTTTGCCCTCGGGTACGCCCGTCCGCGTGACAACCTTGGCCGGCTTGGCCCGTCAAGCGGTCCAGCTCTATTGGCCTTTGCTCGCGACGGGGGCTGGCTTTACGGATCCTAGCCGTGAACCGACCTTTCTCAACCTGGAAACAAGCCAGTATCATATGGCGCGCTTTGTGGACGATGCCATTGCGCGCGGTGAATTTGACGGTATTCGCATTGAGCATAGCCGCGTGGTGAGCCAAGTGTTGGATAATCTGAACAAGGCGGCGCTCCAAGGGTTTTCCATTGATGATGCCTACAATCGGTTGGAATTAGCCGTGCCGGCAGGCGAGCAGCGTACGGCACGGCTCAATGCGCTGCTGGCGGCGCGCAAAATCAGCCAGGCGTTTCGTCAGCTTTGCCAAGCGCAGACCTTGCTCGATTTCAGTCTACAAATTGAGCTATTCATGCGGCATGTGTTGACCAACGACTGGAGTCGTACCCATCTCTTCCGCTCCCAGCGCCATCTGATCTTCGATAACTTGGAAGAAGATACCTACAGTGCCCATCAATTGGTGCAACAATGGCTGCCGCATCTTGATAGCGCCTTGTTGATCGCGGATAGTGAGGCGGGCTTTCGCCTCTTCCTGGGCGCTGATCCGGAGGGAGCAGCCGCGCTCGCGGAGCAGTGCGACGAGCGCCTCCAGTTGACGACTAGCTATCTGATGTCGGCTCCGCTCACGGTGTTGGAACATCGGATCGACCAGAAGCTCCGTGGTCAGCGTGCTGCCCCCATTGACCTACGTGTCCAGCCACTACCGGCGCGCAATGATGCCGGTGAAGAGGCGTTATTGGTGCCGAATGAAGGGTTCCGCTTCTATCCACAGATGATCCAGTGGACGGTCAAGGAGATCAAGCGGCTGGTGCAAGAAGAAGGGGTGCCTGCTGGTGAAATCGTGATCTTGGCCCCTTTTGTCAGCGATGCGTTGCGCTTTAGCTTGCAAACCGGCCTGAGCGAGGTCGGCATTACCTCTACCACCCATCGCCCAAGCCGTGCTCTAGAAATTGAGCCAGCGGCGCGCACGCTGTTAATGCTGGCGAAACTGGCCCACCCCCATTGGGGTATGCGCCCTGCCCCCGCTGATGTGACCATGGGTTTGCTCCTGGCGATCCAATCCCTTGATCCTGTCCGCGCTCATCTGCTCAGCCGCGTGATCTACCCTGAACGCCGCCCAACGATTGAACTAGGGCGCTTTGGGGAACTGGTTACCGAGATGCAGCAACGGATCACCTACACCATTGGCGAGACCTACGACCGGCTGCGGGATTGGCTCTATGCCTACCGGGCAAGCACAGATAATGTCCCCCTGGATCAATTTTTCGCCCATCTTTTTGGCGAGCTACTCAGTCAGCCTGGCTATGGTTTTCACGAAGACAAGGATGCGGCGCGTGTGGCCAATCAACTGGTGGATTCGGCGCGCAACTTCCGTTGGGCCATGGAAAACAACGGTGCCAAGCAGGAAAGCACCGCGTATACACTCTTGGGCCGAGAGTATATCAAGCTGGTAGAAGGCGGCGCGCTCGGCGCACTCTTTGCTCCAGGTTGGCGCATGCCCGAAGACGCGGTCTTTATTGCGCCGGCCTATACCTTTCTCATGCGTAACCGTCCAGTTGCGATCCAGTTCTGGTTGGATATTGGCGCGGGTGGTTGGTGGGAACGGCTCTATCAACCGTTGACCCACCCCTATGTGCTATCGCAACGCTGGCCCGCCCATGAACCATGGTCGGACTATGCCGAATATACTAAGCGGCAAGAAACGATGCACCGGCTGTTAGTGGGGCTCATCCGCCGGACGCGCCGTCGTCTCTATCTGGGGATCAGCGATTATAGTGAAAGTGGTTTTGAACAACGTGGCCCCTTATTAGCGTTGATCAATCGACTATTGGCCGAAGGCGCGCCGAACGATTTAGGGGCCTAACCACTTTATCCGGGGCATAAAGCAAGAGGAGTTGCCAGTTCTTGGCAACTCCTCTTTTTAGGTAAACAGCTAGGATGGCGGCTAGGTCAAGAGCAGGGGTTGATCGGGGCGCGGCGTTGCGCCAAGACGTAGCCAGTGGACAACGACCGCACCGCTGCCACAGGCGGTGATCACTAGCCCAAGGAGATAGATCATTGGCCGTAGATAGCCGCCAATGATCCAGCCTAATGCTAGGACACTGGTCATCAAAAAGGCACCAACCAGTAAAGCTACCAACGGTTGTCCTTCAATCTTGAATGTTTGGAAGAGCCACTGCCCGACCGATAGCGATAACGCAGACCAACCAAGGAGATTAATCGCACCAAAGAGCAGCCCTGCGGCTAGCCCTACCGGAGCTAGACAGAGGGTGATCATTAATGCGCCAGTCAAAAAAATCAGGACCAGATTGCTCATCAGCCCAATGGCAAAACTGAGGGGGCGCTGTTGTTGCATAGTCGCTTGGATGGCTACCACAAAATGGGGCCGTACATAGTAGACTAACCCGGCCACCAAGATGATCAAGCTGGTGCCAAAGGCGGCAAGGAGCAGACGGCCCAACAGGCCAAGAATCATCCCACTCAGGGTGCTAGCGCGGTCGATCCGCATGTCAATGGGGGGCATGGCTGGTGCATTTGGGGCTGGGGGGGCTGCCGGGGCGGCTGGTGCCGTGGGAATCACTGGGCGCGCACCGAGAAAAGCGGGCAAGGCCGGCAGTTTAAAACCGCCTGCAATAATATTCCCGCTGACCCTCGCCCCTTCTGACCGGTCGATCCTACCGCTCATCACGCTGATAGCACCGCCAACCCAAGCCGTTTCGGCCAGATCGATATCGCCACTGCCAACAACTAAGTCGCCGCCAACTTGGCCTCTGACGCGCACATTCCCACTGAGGGCCGTGACTCTACCTTGGACTTCCGCCTCCTCGTCAATTGTGACATTACCGCTGTAAACGGTCAGGTCACCTTGAATTCGGCCGCCATCCTTGATCTGCACATTGCCCGAATAGACAACGACATCATCCTCATAACGTTCATGCGCATCAATCACAACATCTTCGGAGAAGAAGTGCACGCCAGCGTCACTGAACGCGGGGGCTGGTGCTTGGCTGACCTCCACCTTATGCTCACCTGCGGAACTGGTCAGTCTGGCAATTCCAGCTACCAATGCTAAGCCGACCAATAAGAGGAAGACCCGGCCCCACCGCCGACCACGACGTGAACTTTTGTTTCGGTAAAACACGATAAATCCCTCTTTACGCAATCCCGACCTGGGACGATAATTCTTGATGATGGAGTGAGCGGCGCAGGAACATGAGCCACCCGCCCAACATGGCCACTGCTACCAAGAGATAGCCTGCACCAATGGCCTTGGCCTGAGGAGTGCTGGCAAAGCTCCCGAACGTTTGCCACCCTGTCTCCAGCCACTGCATCAAGCTGGCCCATGCGTAGGTCAAGTTTTGGAGCAGGGCACTCAACCAACTGCCTTGGTTCACAAACAGATAGGCACCCATGGAGAAGAGCCCTGCCACAACGCCCAGCCAAAGTAATAACGTAATGGAACCAATCACGGCGCCAAACCATAGCCGCTGGCGACGCTCTTGCTGGGTCAGTCGCTCTTCAAACCGGCCAACGAAACCCGCGGCTGGTTCAGCATGGGGAAGCGCTACAAATTGATGATGCAGCTGTTGCCACTCCTCCCACTGGGCTGCTAAGGTGGGATAGCTGTTCAGATAGCCTTCCAGGCGAGTTGCTTCGTCGTCGTCGGCCAAATTGTCCAGTGCCAATGACATGAGCAGCATAAATTCTTCTGCTTGCTCGGGTGTTGCTTCATTGCGGATGCTGCTCCGCTTGCTACTGTATTTTGCTTCCATAACCCACCTCTGTCCTATGTCGCAAACGCGGCACGCCAAAATAAGAGTTGTGCTTTCGGGGCATCCGCCTTGGTTCGCGTTGGGACCGGTTCACGTTTGCCAGAAAGGGGCAGTGTCGTTGCAGTTTGACTTGCATAGAGATCAGCAATCTGTTTACGGGCACGAAAAAGCCGACTTTTGACCGCAGAGACCGTTAATCCCATGGTGTCGGCAATTTCTTCATAGCTACAATCTTCCCAGTAGCGCAAAATCAAGGGTGTGCGATAGTCTAGGTCGAGTTGGCCGAGCAAGCTTTGTAACTCGGCGGCCAATTCCTGGCTAAGTACATCTTCCTCGGGTTGGGCTGCACCATGTTCCAGATTTTCCAATACTGGATTTTCTTCGATCGATACCAACGTTGTGCGACGCTTGCGTAGTCGATCAATACAGTGGTGATTGGCAATAGAGAAGAGCCAAGTACTAAACTTATGATTCACATCGTATTGTTCCAGCCGAGAATAAGCGCGCAGAAAAGTCTCTTGCGCTGCATCCTCAGCCTCTTCCGGTGACCCAAGCATGCGATAGGTCAAATTGTAAACTGGACGCTGGTAAGCTTCCACAAGGTGGCTAAAGGAGCGCTTATTGCCTGCCTTTGCTTCGCGAATCCAGACCTCTTCCTGCTCACTCATCTTTGTTTTATCCCATACACTTCTAGTTCATTGCTCTTGGCCCGGCGGTTGCTTATCAACTACGTTCCCCCCTCTGGCCCTCGCGCGATGATCGTTGATTAGTAGTCAATACGTAGGTGCTCATGAAAAGTTTCGTGCTCAAAGTTTCACATTGTTGCCAAGATCAGAATCCGATTTCTGCTGAAGAAATGGGTGTGGGGTATTTAAATTAGAAGTTACGCACTTGAACCAGACCTGACAGGTTTGGAAAACCTGTCAGGTCTCTGGTCGTACTAACTGCGTAACTCCTATTAATATAGGGTGGAGCAATTTTTCGAACGGTATTTACAAAGGGCATCCATAAGTGATGCCCTTTCCTGTCGATCCAAAAATCAGCCAACTGACTCGGGATGACGGGGAATGCGGTCGAGGAAAGTAGCAAACTCTACTGAATCTAGGGCCGGATTCACCAATGCTTGCAGCTCTTTCAACGTACACTGTTGAAGTAAGTCGCTGGCATCCTTGGCGAGCGCACCAAAGCGGCGTTCAAGGATCTGCTCGATCGTTTGGCGGAGGGCGACTTCGCCTTCTTCACGGCCTTCTTCACGGCCTTCTTCACGGCCTTCTTGGCGAATAAGTTCTTTTTCTTTGGCTAAGGCATCTATTAACATGGCACGTACCTCCTGTGCTGAATGATACTCTTGTTCCAAGGTGGCATAGTCTTCTGGCCGCACTCGGCCATGGACTGCCAGCTGCTGAAACCAATTGACCAATAGCGATACAGCCTGTTTATCCGTCTCGCGGAGAAAAAGTTTGACAAACTCTTCTAGCAACAGGTCAAAATCATATTGAGTCTCTGCCAGGAAGAGTGTCGAGACCACATTGCAAATTGTCAGCAGGTGTTCTCGGCTGAACTCCCGCTCGGCAATCTTAAAGTACCGACAAGTGACACCGTAGTCGCCCAGCGTCGGCTCCCCTTCGATTAAGGTAGCCAACTGCTCTGGTGCTGTCCAACGATCGCTTCCATTATACACCACTAATGGGAAAAGCGCAGGTAACTTGTCAATCTTGCCATAGTTGGCAAGATAGTCCATGTAAAAGGACAACGCGTAGTACGCTACGCGCACTGCCATGAAGCGGTCAACACTCGACTGAAACTCCAGCAGTACATAGATATAGACTGTGCGCTCTTGGAGTCGTACCTTATAGATGAGATCGCTTTCGGTTGCCTTGTAGTGGTCAGCAACGAACGATTTGTCCAGCGTTTCTGCCTGACTGAAATCCAGCTCTGCTACCCACGGTTCATGGACAAAGGTCTCTATCAATTGACGAAAGATGGTGCGATTAGAAAAGAGCTTCTTATAACCGCTATCATGGATATTGTGGACTGCCACGCAATCTGTTCCTCCCAGGCCCTTGGTTTGGAGCAATCTGCTTGGATGCTATTGGGGACCAGTATAGCAGAACATCCGTGCGTGTCAAATTTAACGCCAGATGCCATCTGCCACGACGCTTTTGGTGATATAGCCTATCTAGATAAGTTGTGGGGTACTCATCGGCTCGCGCACAAGAGCTAGTAACAAGCCGATGCTGCTCACAAGCGCAATGGCCGAAACGAGCACTATCCCACTAATACCATGGTGGATATAGAGCCATGGCCCCGTCAGATTGGCGATGGCGCCACCGACCATGACAACGGCTGAACTGAGTGACATCAATTTGCCCCGTTGCTCCGGCACTTGTTCGCTAAGCAGTGAAATCTGGCTGACAACGCCAAATTCAAAAGCGCCGCGGGTGAAGGCGAGCCCAGCCACCACAAAGGTGAGCCCAAAATTGAGAAAGGGGAGCAACAGATAGCCTAGTAACATGCCAATCGTACCCATGATAACACTGCGTCGCTTGCCCAGACGGTCGGTGAAGAGACTGACCGACACGCTGGCGATCAAATCAGAACACCCCAACAAGAGGGCTACCCAACCTAGATCGGCTGCACCCAAGCGATACTCGGCACTGAGCCAAGCGCCATAGATCACCATCAGGTGCATACCGGCATAGAAAAGCAGCGCATTGGCGACAATGGCGCTATAGGCTGTCCGCGCCTGCGTACCAAAAGAAAAGAAGGCGCGCCACTGTTGACCACGCGTGGTTGATGAAACGGGCGTAGTTGGTGTGTGGTTGATATGTGCTGGTGGCAAAAACGCAAAGAGTAGCCATGCCCCGGCCAATCCCCCTGCCAGCCCCAAGAGCGGAAGTTGCCAACCAGCGGCAGCGATCCACTGACCAATGACAAAGAGACCCACCATGCCAGCTAGCGCCCACGAATATTCCAAGATTCCCAAGCCACGCGCGCGAATGGCATAGGGCAAACGTACGCTGAGATACGCTTGGAGGGTGGGTACAAAGCCAGCTTGACCCAAGCCCAAAGCGAACATCCCAAGGACCAAGATCACCAACCCTTGGTTGCTGCTCACGAGGAGCAGCCCCACAACCATGCTCAGTAAGCCTAGGCGTAGCATTCGTCGATACCCATGGCGATCCGCGAGAGCCCCAAATACTGGTGTGAAAATGCCAGCTAAGAGGCGCAGGCTCAGGAGGCGACCCATGGTGACAACATCGACGCCTAGACCCAGGGCAAAGATAGTCAGGAAGGGGTTGAAGAGTTGGGCGACTGTATCCGTGATCAGCCGCGCGCTGATGCTGATTCCCATGAGCTGGACAAACGGCAACTCTGTCCGCTGCGCACGCACATTGCTTTCCACAAAATGTTCCTTTGGTTTCGTATTGGTAGGAAGTCGGTTGGTTCTGGCGATACTGATGCGGGGTAGGTGGAATGATCAGCCGCCAATGGCAGATTGTTCGTTACATCCAAATGCGTGGAGGAGGAGCATCGTCATCATCGCCTGCACCCCCAATAATGCGTGGTTTGAGCGGCTCATCGTCGGCTATGTCGTCGTTTAGGGGTTGGCCAAGGACTTCGCGACCAGTGGCACCTCCTTGATCCGGCCCTAAGATCCCGGCTTCTTCTAATTGGTCCACTAACCGCGCGGCTCGGTTATAGCCAATGCGCAGCTTGCGTTGGAGCAGACTCACCGACCCGCGCCCGGTTTCGCGCACAACCCGTACCGCATCCTCAAACAACTCATCGCGTCCATCGACTACCTTCATGGCCTCGATCTGTTCAAAGAGGGGAGCTTGGCTGAGCCCTGTCATGGGCAGCGTCGCCGCTGGCGAGGCTGCGCTAGTTTTATAGAATTCCTGGCTATCAGGCGGCGTGAGTGGATCGGCTAACTCACCCGTGGTTGATGGACTGGCTGGCCATGGGTTGCTGCGATCCTCTAAGGTGCGGAAGCCCTTCCAATAGCGAATGATGCGGTTGATCTCTTCATCATTGAGGAAGGTCCCTTGGAGGCGCTCCAGCTTGCTTGCATCCGGCGCCATAAAGAGCATGTCGCCACGCCCAAGTAGGCGTTCGGCACCCGGCACATCCAGAATCACGCGGCTGTCGGTCTGGCTGGTCACCGCAAAGGCAATGCGCGAGGGAAAATTGGCCTTGATCAGCCCAGTGATGACATCGACAGACGGGCGTTGCGTGGCGATGATCAGATGAATACCAACGGCGCGCGCCATTTGGGCTAGGCGACAGATATGCTTTTCGACCTCTTCGGGCGCGGCCATCATCAAGTCGGCCATTTCGTCAACAATGACCACAATATAGGGTAAGGGTTTCTCGTTGCGCTTGACCAAATATTCATTATACCGGACGAGATCGCGCGCCCCCACTTTGCTACAGAGGCTGTAACGCCGCTCCATCTCTTTGACGGCCCAGAAGAGCACACCAGCTGCTTTGTCTACTTCGGTGACAACCGGGCTAAGTAGATGCGGCACCCCATTGTAAACACTCAATTCGACCATCTTCGGATCGACCATCAGGAAGCGTAGCTGATCTGGGGTATTCGTTAACAAGAGACAGTTGATCACGGAGTTGATACAGACCGACTTCCCGGTGCCGGTTGCGCCCGCGATCAAAAGATGGGGCATACGTGTCATATCACTAATAATCGGCTGCCCCTTGACATCTTCACCCAAGGCAATGCGCAAGCGTCCCTTGGATTGTTGAAAAGTCTCCGATTCCATCAACTCTTTGAGGCCGACAATGTTGCCTTCTTGGTTGGGAACCTCAACGCCGACATAGGTGGTGCCTGGGATCGGTGCTTCAATGCGGACGGTTGGCGCGGCCAAGGCAAGAGCCAAATCGTTAGCGAGCCCGGCAATCTTGGCGACTTTGACTTTGATCCGCTTGACTTCGCCCTGCACTGTGCGCTCGACATAGCCCGGTTTGATGAGATATTGGGTGACGGCTGGCCCTTTGTAGGCCCCTTCAAAATCCGCTGGCACGCCAAAGAGCGCCAAGGTCTCCTGAATCATCCGGCCTTGTTGGCGGATCAGATCATCATTATCACTGTGGCGTTCCCAATTGTTGAGCAGATCGTCTAACCGGGGCAAGCGCCACACTTGTGGACTGTTGCCGACAATGTGGGGGGTGAGGCGATCATTCTCGGCAGGGGTGAGTGCATTGGGGGTGTTGCGTTGCGTTGCGTTCGCTGTTGTGGTTGGCGGCGTGGCATTATTGGACACCCGCCTCTGCTCGGCCCGATTGGGTGCTGTGTTGGGCGTAGGGTGAACCAAATTGGCGGCAGTCGGCAAAGTCGAGATAGTTTCATGTTGGGGAGGGGCGTGCCAGCGGGCGCGTAACTCTTTCCACCATGCCACGCGGCCACTCGGCAGCGGCCACATGGGGTCGATCCCATGGTCTGGCGCTCGGTTATTCATCTGTTGTCCTACTTGGCTGAGCGAGTGCCACACTGCCCAACCCCAATTGACCAGATATTGATCGGTTAGCAAAATGACCCCTGTGACCGTGAGAAAGGCGACAAAGGCCCACGCAATGCCAAACCCAAGCACACTGGTGAGTGCTTCGGTCAGCGCTGTGCCGATGAGACCACCGGCATTGGCGGTAGGACCTAACCAGAGCGTTGCACCGATAATCGTGGCGAGAAAGAGGACGCCAAAGCCCGCTGGATGTTGCCAGGACATGTTGGGCATGTTCTCGACGGCGCGAATCACCATCCAAAGACCTAACATGCTGGTGACAAGCGGGAAACCCCAGATCCCGATCCCAAAGAGCGTTTCGAGCCAACCAATCCAGGCACCTGTAATGGCACCGGTACTGCTGGTCAACAGACTAAGCATGGTTAGCAAAGAAATCAAGACTAAAATCACGCCGATTACCTCTGGCCGTTGGAGCATGGTCAGGGTCGCGGCGATGGGATCTTGCTTGGGTTTTCGCTTTTGCGGTGAAGCCTTACGCTTTGCCATAGGGTTACAAGAAGAATATCCATACTTGAGCAAAACCTGACAGGTTTGGAAAACCTGTCAGGTTTTTTCACGCACGCGTGGTCAAACAAATGTTCTAAATAGTATACTACACTTCCATGACAAGGGGCAAGATCATGGGACGCCGCCCCATCTCTTTATAGGTGAAGGTCGTCAGCGCGTCGCGAATCTTGTTCTCTAGAACTTGAACCGGCACCCGCTTTTTCAGGAGGTTTTCTACCACGTCGCGGGCGCGGCTAATCAGATCCTCGCTGTCGCGGATATAGACAAAGCCGCGACTAATGATCTCTGGCCCGTAAATAATCTCGCCATCGACTTCATCAATCGCGACAACACAGACCAAGAACCCATCTTGGCTCAGGTGACGGCGATCGCGAAGAACGACATTCCCCACATCGCCAACGCCTAGCCCATCCACAAAGACATGGCCGACTGGCAGTTGTTCACCCAAGCGTGCCGTGATCTGCGTGGCCCCCTCTGCTTGATCAAAATAGCCAAACTCCAGGGTTTGGCCATCTTCGATCACAAAGGTATTACCCTTGGGCACGCCCCGCTCTTGGGCCAGACGCGCATGGAGTACTAGGTGCCGATACTCGCCATGCACCGGTACAAAGTAGCGCGGGCGCACGAGGGATAGCATGTGTCGATAATCTTCCCGGCCACCGTGGCCGCTCACATGGACATCGCCTAGCTCATGGTAGAGGACATCTACCCCTTGGCGGAAGAGATTATCAACCGTGCGGTTAAAGAGTTCTTCGTTCCCAGGAATGGGCGTGGCGCTCAGGATCACCGTGTCACCTTCGCGTAGGCTGATCTGGCGATGGTCGCCCACACTCATGCGCACCATGGCACTTGTCGGTTCGCCTTGGCTACCGGTGGCAATGATCACGACTTCGTGGGCTGGCAAGCTCTCCATTTCCCCCGCGGTTAACAGATCTTCTTGCTTGATATTGAGGTAACCAAGCTGAATAGCAATTTTGACATTGTTGACCATGGACCGGCCAATGGCACCTACGCGGCGGCCATGCTGGCGCGCTACATCAATCACCTGTTGAACACGGCCTAGGTTACTGGCAAAAGTGGTTAAGAGAATGCGCCCTTGCGCCTTGGCAAAGGCTTGGTCGAGCATGTCATAAAGCGATTTTTCGCTTGGCGTTGTCCCCTCTTTTTCGGCATTGGTGCTATCGGCCAAGAGCAGCAACACGCCTTCATCGCCCCACCGGCGTAACTTGTCTTCTTCGGTCAGCTTGCCATCAACAGGGGTGGGATCAAAACGATAATCACTGGTGTGAATGACCCGTCCAGCTGGTGTTTGGATCGAAACGCCGACGCTGTCAGGGAAGCTGTGACAGGTGTGAAAAAATTCGATAAAAAAGGGCTCTAGGGTAATCGTGTCGTGCTCGGTAATCGTATTCAATTGCACTTCGCCGATCAACTTGTGTTCGCGTAGCTTTCCTTCGAGAAGGCCCAAGGTCAAGGATGTGCCATAGATCGGCGCTTTGACCCCTTCCTCGACAAGATAGCTGAGCGCGCCAATGTGATCCTCATGTCCATGGGTTAAGATAATCCCAACCACATCGTCGATACGCTCGATTACATATTCGCTATCTGGAATGACCAGATCGATCCCATGCATTTCACTTGTTGGAAACATAAGCCCAGCGTCAACGACAAGAATCTTATCGTTTGCTTCCAGTAGCATCATATTTTTACCAATTTCGCCTAAGCCGCCCAACGGGATAAGGCGTAACAGGGGTTTCCTTGTCGTTTCGTCTTGCATCATGCTCGTTTGTGTCATAAGTATATTGTCTCCTTCAAAAAAGGCATTTGCTCATCCTGCCGTGCTACCATCACTGGGGCATCAACACATCCATAGCGCCAATAAGTCAAATGCTATCAATCAATGGTTCTATCACAATCACAGAGCAACACACTGGCTCTGAATTATGCGTAAAGGTTTGTCATGGAGCGGCCCAAAGCAGTAGCCTGACAATGACCAGCATCGCCTTATCCCCGCCGTGTTGCAGTGGCCCTTGTCAGGCGCCTGTTCACCTTGGGTGGTGTGCCGATACAGTGGTCATATGATTGACCCTTCGGCCAAATCACCAGATAGACTTGTCATTCTACCGTTTATTCTTGAGCACTGAGTTGTCCGGCCACGGCCCGCGCTGGACAGCACGGCCTGGGAACAACACCAATAGACCAAAGTTACCGCGTAGTTTGTGGGGTAGTGATAGCGTGGTTGGAATCACAGGCGCATAACGGCCAGTGTGGCATAGAGATGAAGGAGTTACACCAAGTTGCCAATACTTATATTACTGCCTCTAGCTAGGAAGTATTCCCATGGAAGCGTGCTCGGCGTTATTGGGAACAATCTGTTTTGATCATCCTACGGGTGATCAAAGCAATTACCAGCCACCTTTCTGCCTGGTAAAGGCTTTCGATCCATAGGATGAAAGACGACCTTTCTATGACAAAAGTTCTATAACAGAAGTTACCTATAACAGAAGTAATGACAGAAAGATTTGGTCTCAAACAGCCTGAACAAGGCTTCGTTGCTGGCATTTGCTTTCCAAACCTAAGCAAGCCGACAACTTCTGGCTAGAAGCGAAAGAAGGGCAGACAGTTCTCTCTGTACTGCGTTGTGTGTGACTTTGCTTGCACTAGCTTTGTGCAGTTCTTTCGCTGCCGACAGTCTTCGTCGCCATGGTTACGCTCATCTGCTCACGCGCCACCTTGGTTGATCCACCTTAGGTTGATGCTGTGCCTGCGATGATAGGCGAGCTATTGTACAAAATCTGCCCAATCACCCCAACCAGCACCTTTGTAGAGGCAAGATTGGTATAACATTCTATTCAGTTACACGTAGGGCTTACGCCAGTGAGACCTGTCAGGTTTTGCATTCCTAATAAGTCTGCTCTTGTGTAAGTCCTGATCTTGTTGAACTGACTTACCTAAACCACCCCGATAGACAACTTGTTTCACCACAAAACATCATATATCACTATTGCCCACAAATGGGCTTCACTCTCAAAACAAATCGATAAAATTACCAGTATAATAAAAAATACTGGACAATGTCATTTGGTATAAAATGTAATCAAAATCAAAAATTTGACTCAGCTTGCTTTGGCAGCACTATCAAGCGCGCCTGCAGAAAATCCATCCAAGGATTATACCATTGGAACGCTTGTGCGTCGAATTTACTAGACTAGATTCAGGTCTATTTCAACCTACACTGCAGCCCCTCCCAATGCCGCTTGCCTAGAAAAAATCCTTTTGCCAAGCCACGGCGGACTTACCCATGCGGTCGCAACCTGCTCTAATTCTCTACTTGTGATAAAATAGAATAAGATAAGTTTCTGTAAATTTCAGTACAATAGCCATAATGGTGTGGGGATTGCGTCAAGTTCCGCACCATCCTAATGCTGGCGGGCAGTCGGAATGTCAATGGTTGAACTACCCGTCGCACCGGTGCCTTGTCTTAACTGGATGTCCCTAACCTGATGTAACGTTGAAAAGTGTCTTATGGTTTCGCAAAGCCCACGCTGTTGCTCAACTTGGTAGATCGAGGCTGCCAAAGCGAATTGCAAAATGATGCTACCCAGATGACGCCGCCTACCTTTAGTCAATTGCTTTCTGAATATATGCTGCGTTCGGGCATTAGCGATAGCGAATTGGCGCGCAGCATTGGGGTCCGTCGCCAGACGATCTTTCGTTGGAAAGAAGGACTTGTCGAACGACCGCGCTCGCGCGAGGATGTCCTGCGCTGCGCCAATAAGCTCCGCTTGGACGATGCCGAGCGCGATCGTCTATTGTTGGCAGCTGGTTTTGCGCCAGAGCAGTTAACCGTCTCGGCGCTAGTAGAGGTTCCACCCGCGCCAGGCACCGTATCGACTGTGTCTGAATCCACCACAGCTGAATTGCTCCCGACCGAAGCGAGCAGCGCGTCGGCTCCTCTTACTGACGCGGCGGGTGATGAACCGCCACCCGTCACCGCCGTTGATCCCTCCCAACCAGAGGTGGTCAACGCGTCAGCGGCTATGACGGCTGACGTCCCACCGGCGTCTGTGCCTAATGAGACGGGCACACCCATTTCCCCAATCTGGCTAACGATGCTGGCCTCCTGGTGGCCGGTTGGTGCCGGGCTCTTGGTCGTTGCACTTGTAACCTTGCTTTGGCTTCGCCGCGAACCGGGGCCACAACTGCCACCGCCGCTGACACCGCTACCACCGGTGACCGTCGAACTCCATGCTCCGCCACAAACCACGCCCGTTGCGCTGGGCGATCATCCCATTGCTGCTGCTGGCGAGACTTTGGTGCTGGTGGCACAATTGAAAGACTACACCCTAGCGACGCCCTATAACGTGGCTGGCCGGATTACTGAGGAGTTGAGCCAACAGATTGGGGCTGCTGGCTTGATCAGCACCACCGTGCAACCGTGGCCGGAAGAGATCACCACTGTTCTGCGGGCCCGCCAATTGCTGACCGCGGCCCAAGCTACGCTGGTGATCTGGGGGGAATATGACAGCGGCCGCGTTCGGGTGAATCTAGAGGCGCGCGATCCCCGCGCTAATCAGAGTCGTAATTTCACCTTGAGCCCCGACGATGAGCTGGTCACCACGATCAATGCCATTGTTCCGGTCGAAATTCGCAACACCGCGTTGCTGGCACTCGGAAGCTTGGTCACGGATCAGGGGCAATACCAGATGACGGTTGGGCGGCTGCTGCGGGATGAGGGCAACTATCAAGCCGCAGCCATTCTCTTTGAACGAGCCTTGGAACTCAATCCCACCGCGACCATCACCGCGGCCAACTTGAATTTCTACTTAGGCTATCTGGCTGAAAAGACGGTGAGCGTGGCGAACTATGATCAAGCCATCGCGTATTACACGCGCGCCTTGGCGATCAACCCGCGGTTGATCCATGCGCGCTACAACCGCGGCTCCGTCCACTTGATCCGCACCCGGCTCTTGCCCGCCAACGAGGCGTTGATTGTGGGTAGTTTGGATGCGGCCATTGCCGATCTAACGCAAGTGATCGCCGAACGCCCAGATTATGTCAACGCTTACCTGAATCGCGCCCTTGCCTACTATGAGCGCGATCTGGCCGATGATATGACGATGGCCTTGGCGGATCTGAACCAAGTGATCGCGACGCGGCCCAACGATCCCCACGCCTATTTTAACCGTGGGTTGGTCTATATTCGGCGTGGAACAGACATGCAGTGGGTAGAGGATTTCCAGCAGGCCCTGGTGCTGGATCCCAACTATACGGGCGTCATTAGCGCGCTCTGTTGGGGCTATGCATTGGCGCAACAGACAGACAAAGCGCTGCCCTACTGCAACCAGGCTGTTCTGCTCGATAAAACTGGACTGAGCCATGATAGCCGGGGCATTGTCTATAGCCAACTCGGTCGTTATGCCGACGCCATTGCCGATTTTCAGACATATCTAGACTCTTTACGCCAGGAACAGGCGGTCACCCTCTATGCCCGCTATCGTGGGCCGCTGGTTGAACAATGGATTGCCCAATTAACCGCTGGCGAAAACCCCATTCATCGCGAACTGCTGGAACAACTGCGCCACCGCGACCACTACTAGCCCCCTGTCGCATCCTATCGCCCCCTGTCGCATCCTATGGCCGTTTGGCGCGAATCACCGCACCCGTTAAGTTGAAGTTGAACTGCTCATCGACTTGGAAGCCCGCGCGCACTTCTTGGGGCGCGCCGTCAAAGAGGGTGCGAATCAACGCTGCATTGGCTTCGGGTGTTGCCATGCGTTTGATCCAAGCCGCAAAGTCGATCCAGACCGGGCCGGTGTAGCATACTGTGATCTCGACAAAGCCAGCCGTGGTCAACATGTCAATCCACTGCGCCACGGTGTGATCGCGCACGTGAGAGGGATCGCGCAGCAGCTCAATGGCCTGTAGGTAGGTGTCACAAGTTAGATCGTCCAAGGCCACAATGTCATCCAAGATCAGATGACCACCGGGCTTGAGAACGCGTTGAAATTCGTGTAGCGCTGTCACCGGCTGGGGCCAGTGGTGGGCACTATAGCGCGAAACAACTAGATCGAACTGGGTGGCGGGAAATGCCAATTTTTCTACATCCCCTAGCCGAAACGTAACGTTGGTGAGGCCACGCGCTACGGCTAACTGCTGGCCTTGGTCTAACATGCCTTGCGTAAAATCCACCGCGACCACTTGGGCGACATGGGGGGCAAAGGCCAGGGCTGTATGGCCGGTGCCACAACCAGCATCCAAGACGCTTTCTTGTCCGGTCAGTGGTAGGGCCTGCAACATCTCCTCTAAGTCACGCCCTTTGGCGTGAACGGCACTGGTGCTATAGTTCGCGGCCACCTGGTTAAACTGGTGTTGTACCGACGCTTTTAAATCTTTCGTTGCCATCATTTTTGCTTTCTCGCTAGAATTTAGACTTATGCCAACCGAGAGTGGTCAGGTTTTCAAAACCTGTCCGCTCTTACGTTACCACCGTAACGATCAGATCCGCTGGCTCCGTGCTCTTGCAGTAGAGCCGCCGACCGGCTAAGGTCGTTTCCCCGTGCCAAGGTACGGGGCTGCCATTCAATTGAACGGCGGTGACTGTTACCGCGGTTGGCAAGTAGAAGCCAACCTGTAGGTGATAGTGTTGCCCCTGGTTTTGGCGTACCTGTAGCCGATACTGGGTGGCTGTGCGGAACACCTGAATGGTAAAGGTAGCTTCCCCTACCTGTAACTCCTCCACCGTAACGGTCGGCCAATGCGTCGGTAGGTGGGGAATGACTTGCAAGGTCTGTGCACCGGCATTGGGATTGATGCCCAGCACGCCCTCAATGATCGGTGAAATAATCCCCAACGCCGACCATAGCTGCAAAAAACACCATTGATCCGGCAGGGCTTCGCTGATCGCGCCCGGCATATGGCGGATGAGGGTGGTTGCCATGGGCTGGATCAGCCGCAGGGCATCGTCGATCCGGCCATAGCGTACCAAGGCCAACGCCAGCAACCCGGTATTGATCGACATGGCATCGGGCCGATCGGGATGCAACATCATGCCCCACTCATTGCAGAACTCGGGCGAAAGGAGCCGGGCAAAGGTACGGGCCGCCTGCTCTTCGGTCGCCAACCCCACTTCGGCTGGACACATGACCACCCAATGGCGTAACAGCCAGGGCAGATCCACATCTTGGGCACTGGTACGGCGCGCTTGCAGCTGATCATCCAAGAGCCGGTGGGCCTGCTCGGCTTGGGGTTTCATCCAAGGCCATCCCGGGTCGCTCTCGAGGTCGTCGATCCGTTGGAGCGCGTCGCGGACTTGTTGGGTGGTGGCGCGGACATCGGCAAATAACCCTTCGCTCTCCAGCCACCACTCTTGGCGAATGCGTTCAGCCAGGGTTGTGGCACTGCTTGTTGCCACTGCTTGGGTAGCGGTGTCGCCCAGCACGCCAGCCAACTCGGCCAAATGAGTCAATGCCTCCCAGGTATAGCTGGCAATATCAATGCATTCAAAGTCGGCGTGCATCTCTAAGGTCTCAATAATGCTGCGCCCCGCCGGGCAGAGATCGCCGTCGGGATCACAATGGCCCAGGGTATAGTCGAGCAGCCCCGCTTTGCAGAAGGGATACATCTCGGCGAGAAAGGCACGGTCGCCGGTCCAGCGCCAAGCCTGATAGACGGCTCGGGTGAAGGCGGGGGTCTCGACTAAATTGCCGGGATTATAGACCACGCCGGTGGTGGATAGCTCATGGATGACTCGCCCTGGCTCCGTTGTGTTGTGCGTCTCGCTGACACTCTTGAGCAGGCGCAGCGTCGTCTTGGTCAGATCAAAGAGCCCGCCTTGCACCATTGGCAAGACCGCGTATTCGGTGTCAATGCCAAACCACCACGGGTAGTTTGGCAACCCTGCCCCCAGGGCTGGCCCATGCGTCGGGCTCTGGCGCGCCAACATCTGGCCGGTCAATTTCGCCCAATGAAAGGCTTGGTTCAGCCCTGGATCGGGCGTAGTCACCTGCGTTGTTTGGCTGAGCCGCTCATACAGCGCCGCTTTCCGTTGCACAAGCGTCCGGTAGTCGGCGCGCAGACGCGTATAGGTGGCAAGGGCGGCAGCTTCTCCGGTGGTCGCACCTGCGATGTAGAGCGTTGCTGTCATGGTGTTGGCGCTCGGCTTGGTCAAGGTTACGTGAAACCGGGCCGTTGCGCCGGTACCGACGGTGGGTTGTACGACTCCAGCCTGTTTTTGTAACTGTACACTTTGCAATGGGGAATCACCACCCACCAATGCCACCCATGGGTTGGCTTGATCCACAAAGCGAATATGCCGCTGGGCATTCACCACCTCCACCTGATCCGGCGCGTCATGCAGGCCAACCTGTTCGCCTAGCCAAGCAGGGCGCAGATCGGAGCGCACCAACACGACTAGCGCTAGCTCATCGGTAAAGGAGGCAGGTAGCTGCACGGTGACGGTGACTACCAAGCCCATCAATCCATCCGGCACAAAGTCGCGGCGCGTGACCGTCAGCTCATCGACCCGGTAGGTGAACTCGGTATGGGTGCCATAGACGCGACAGGCATCCGCTTCCAGCAGCCAACTGGTGATGCCTGCCGACCCACCTTGGGTACGGTTGTGGAGGGCTAGCCAGAAGCCGTCGAGCAGCTTGATGGGATGGGCCCAAACGCCCCACAACTCGTGGGGGACATGGTTGGTTGCCCACGGCGTGGGAAAGAGCCCATTTTGTGAGCAGATGAGATAGAGCTGATCACCCGTGGTGGCGACGGGATCGGCCAACCGTTCCCGTTTTTCCAGAAAAGTTGTCGCCATCTTATGCCAATTCTAAGGTTGGCACTGGCGTCAGCCAGTGCATATAGGCGGGTTCCTGGCCGTGGAGGACACGAAAATAGAGCGCACGAATTTGTGCGGTGAGAGGTCCGACCCCACCGTCGCCGACGGGCCGATGGTCAATGGCGCTGATGGGGGTGACTTGCGCGCCGGTGCCACAGTAAAACGCTTCATCGCAGAGATAGAGCTCGCTGCGATCGATCTCGCGTTCCATGACCCGCAGGCCCAGGACATCACTCGCCAGCTCAAGGATCGTGCGGCGGGTAATGCCTTCGAGAATGTTACTGGTGATCGGTGGCGTGATCAACACGCCATCGCGCACCAACATAAAGTTGGCGGCGCTACCTTCGGCCACATGCCCATCTTGGTTGAGCACGAGCGCGTCGTCAAAGCCACTGAGCATGGCATCGCTTTTGATCAGCGCGCTGTTGACATAGGTGCCATTGACCTTGCCGCGGGCAGGCATGGCGGTATCATCGACTCGCCGCCAGGCGCTGACACAGACGTTGGCTCCTTGATCCACCGGAATATAAGCGCCGACGGGAAAGGTGAAGATCGCGACCTTGTCGGTTGCCTCGTGCAGCCAGACTTGGTAGACCCCATTGTCCTTGTAGGCAATGGGCCGGATGTAGCAGTTTTGTCGCCAATTTTCGCGGGCCAGGAGTTGAAGGGTGAGCGCAATTAGCTGATCAACCGTATAGTCAAACCGGCAGCGCAAAAGTTTGGCACTGTTGAGGAAGCGCTTGTAATGGTCGGCAAGCCGAAAGGCATATAGCTCTTCCCGTTCGGCATTCCAATAGGCGCGCAGCCCACCAAAGCACCCCGTGCCATAGTGCAAGGTGTTACAGGTGATGCTGACTTTGGCCTCATCAATCGGCACGATCTTTCCTTCAAAATAGGCGAATTTGGTCATGATCTCTTCCTTTACTCTCGAATTAAAGCCGGGTTGCGCCAAGCAATTTCATACCGCTTGACCATCATGCGACGTTCATCGGCGGCCTCAAAGCCAAATTTGCGGTAGAGCCCGTGGGCGTCGCGGGTGGCAAGCAGAAAACTCCGAATGGTTTGGAGGGCCGGGCAGCTGATGACGCATTCCACCAGCCAAGTGCCCAATCCATGATGGCGCTGTTCGGGCAGGACAAAAACATCGGCTAGGTAGGCAAACGACGTGTAGTCGGTCACTACCCTGGCAAAACCGATCTGCTTGCTTTCTTCGTATAGCCCAAAACAGAACGAATGTTGAATGGCCTGGGCAACGAGTTCTCGTGGAATGCCCGGCGACCAATAGCAGTGGTACAGAAAGCCATGGATCAGATCGAGATCGAGGCGGGTTGGGTCGGTGCTGATCGTAAATGGCGAGCGGTAATATTCATAGATCATAGTCATTTTTCTATTTCTAAGGGTAGAGACGCAAAATTTTGCGTCTCTACCCGATAAAATTTTGCGTCTCTACCCGATAAAATTTTGCGTCTCTACCCGATAAAATTTTGCGTCTCTTTCACACATTATGCCACATGGGATCCTTCGGCTGGGGCAAAAAAGACCAAGATCTGCAGCTCTTCTTCAACACTATGAAAGTGATGATCTACCTGTGTTGCCACATAGACAATCGAACCTGCTTGCACCGCCCGATCTTCCGTGCCTACCCGAATCTGCCCCCGGCCACGGACCACATAGTAGACTTCATCTTCCGCATGGGGCTGCTGGGGATCGGTGCTGCCCACGGGCAATACATAGAGCCCCATGCTCAGATCCGGCACCCGCAGAAATTCAAACCAAAGGTTACCGAGTGCTTGGTGCTGTTGTTGGATCGCGCTCAACTCAACGGCAAACATAGCTCCTCCCTGTTTGAGGCCAGAAGACAGAAGACAGAAGACAGAGGTCAGAAACCCGCTTCGCCAATGACAAAGGACCAATGACAAAGGACCAATGACAAAGGACCAATGACAAATGGCAAAGGATCTAACTAATAATCAATAATCAATGGCTAATAGTTAATGACCAATGACAAGTGATGAATGACCCTACCGCATTGTTAACCAGGCGCCAAGGACCAGCAGGGCGATCCCGAGCAGGCGCAGGCCATCGAGTGGGCGTGGGGTAGCGCCCAGGAGCCCGAAGTGATCGATCATGGCTGCCGAAGCATATTGGGCAACCAGCATGACGGCAAAGGTGACGATCAGGCCATAGCGAGCCGTGGCATAGCCAATCGCACCCACGATCACCAAGCCAAGCAAGCCCGCGGTGAATGCGTAGGGCGGTACTGTGCGCCAAGCCGCCAAATTCCCACCGCTGCTGAGCAGGAGGATGAGCGAGATCAAGAGACCGCCGCTGCCATAGGTGATAAAGATGCTCTCCCGAGTGCCCATGAGTTGGGTCATGACCCCCATAAAATTACCTTGAAGGGTCACCGCCACGCCCGCTACGATGGCAATGACTAAAACGGTTAGTAGATTTTCCATGCTGCTTTTCCGATCGCTCTCTCCGTGTGATGCGGCGTAATGCCAAGCAAAGGTTAGCTGACACTTTCGGTAATGACTTCGGCCAAGGTGCGCACGGCCCAATCGAGGGTCTCTTCGTTCGCCATGGTGTAATTGAGGCGCATGGTAGCATTGCCCATGCCCGGCTCGGCGAAGAAGAATTTGCCCGGTACAAAAGCGGTGCGGCGTTCAATGGCCCGCCAATAGACTTCCTCGGTATCTAGGCCGGCTGGGCCCTCTAGCCAGAGGAACATGCCCCCTTCGGGCTGCGTCCACTGGAAGTTGGCTGGCATGTAGCGATCGAGCGCGGCCAGCAGCGCCTGCTGCCGGGGCCGATAGATCTCCAAAATTTTGGGCAGTTGTTTTTGTAAATGGCCGCCGCTGAGATATTCCGCGGCCAGCGCTTGGTTAAAGGTGCTGGTGTGGAGATCCACCCCTTGTTTGGTAATGACAAGCCACCGGTAGATCGCCGCGGGCGCGACGCAAAAGCCAATGCGCAGTCCTGGGGCAAAAGTTTTGGAGAGTGTGCTGACATAGACGACATGGTCCGGCGCAAAGGTCTTGATCGGCGGCACGGCGTGGCCTTGGTAGCGTAGATCGCTGTAGGGATCGTCTTCCACCAACAGCACACCATACTGTTCCACAATGGCAGCAATGGCTTGGCGGCGCTCGACTGGGATCGTGCGTCCCGTGGGGTTTTGGAAGGTCGGCACCAAGTAGATGAACTTAACCGGCTGACGACGTAGCGTTTCTTCCAAAGCTGCCGGAATGATCCCTTGCTCGTCGGTGGCGACTTGGACATAGGTGGGCTCGTAGGGATTAAAGGCACTCAGTGCACCGACATAGGTCGGCGCTTCCACGGCCACACAGTCCCCTGGCGAAATGAGAATCTTGCCTAGCGCGTCTAACACGCCCTGTGATCCACTAAAGATCAACAACTCCTCGGCGGTGGCTGTAACGCCTTTGAGCGCCAAGTGGGCGGGCAGGGCTTCGCGGAGCGGGGCAAAGCCCTCGGTCGCGTCGTATTGGAGCGCGGTTGCCCCATATTTCTGTAAAACGGTTGTGGTCAATTCTTGCATGAGCGCCAGGGGAAAGCTCTCTGGCGCAGGAATCCCACCCGCCAACGAAACCATCCCTGGGCGATTTACCACTTTGAGAATTTCGCGAATGGCGTTGGATTGCATCTTGATAGTACGGGTGGCAAAGGTTGTTTGTAACATGGTTCTTCCTGATTTTCTATTTGATAGCTAGCAGAGCAGATAACTTCTCTTTACAGCAGCAGTTCACCGCGCAGTACCGTGATCGCCGGCCCACCCACTTGGACGGTTTCAATGGCGTGGCGTGGGCCAATGACTTCGACTTTGGCCTGGCCGGGGCGCCCCATCCAATGGCCCTGTTCGGCGATAAAGGTGGGCTTGTCGAGCAAGCCGTAATGCCAGAGATAGGCTCCCATACCGCCGGTTGCCGAACCAGTGAAAGGGTCTTCAAAGGGGGCAACATGGCGAGCAAAGGTATCCCCTTGGTCGGTAGCGCCGCCTAGGCAGAAAAGATGAGCGCTGAAAAAATCAGCCGCATGGCTTAAATGGCGATAGGCCCCTTCATTGATCGCGAGGCGGCGTAACACGGCATGGTCACGTACGGGGATCATCAATTGGGGCGTACCTGTACTGACCACCTGGATTGGGTAGCCAGGCAAGGCATCATCGGGCGTCAAGCCCCATACCGGTAGTACATCCGTGGCGGCCAAGACTGATAGAAACTGTGGTTGGCGCTGGGTCATGACAATATTGACCGGTTTGCCGTCAACGGCCTGCACGGCAACGGCGATCGGGCCATCACGTAGCTCCAGACTAATGTCCATCGCGTCGCCACGCATGGGCAGCCGACCTGTCTCGACCAAAGCATGAATGGTCGCAATGGTGGGATGACCAGCTAAGGGAATCTCTGCCTCGGGCGTGAAGTAGCGCGCCCGTACATCGGCAATGGCCGAACGGAGCACAAACGCGGTCTCCGATAAATTCATCTCGCGGGCAATCGCCTGCATGGTAGTGGCAGCTAAATCATCGGCTTCAAAGATCACAGCACAGGGATTGCCGCCTAAGGCGGTGGTTGTAAAGGCATCGACTTGCACCATCGGATAGATTGCCATGTTTCCTCATTTCTTGCAATTTCTTCTCTGTTCACACGAGCGGCAACCAATCGATGGGCGTTGCGTCCTGCTCGGTGGCTTGATGAATCCGTTCGGCGATTAGATGACTCAAGAGCTGGACACAGCGGCGAATAGTCTCTTCATCTTCATAGCTAAAGGCCAACCGAAGATGATAGTGCGCACCTGGCTGGGTCAGAAAGACGTCGCCTGCTGCAATTGCCAAGCCTTGCTGGAGGGCGGCTTGGGGGAGATCGTGCAAGGTGCTCAGGCGCGGCAGGGTGAGCCAGATACAATAGCCGCCGGCTGGTTCGCTCCAACTGACGCCGGGGGGCATTGTACGCCGCAACATGGTCACCATGACATCGCGCCGCCGCCGATAGATGGGCAGGACACGGCGTAGGTGTTGTTGGAGCCCCTTTTGTTGGACAAAGTGCGCAAAGGCCCGCTGTAGAATCGACGACCCACAGAGATCAGTGGCACGGCGCAAGGCCAAGATCCGTTCATGAAGGGGCCGCGGCGCGACAATCGTGCCAATCCGCAGGCCCGGGAAGAGAACTTTGGATTCGCTGGTTGTATAGATGACCACGCCACTGCGGTCAACTTGTTTCATGGCTGGCGGCGTCTCCCCATCATAGGCCAAGCGGGCGTAAATGTCGTCTTCGATCAGGACAATCCCATGGCGTTCGGCCCAAGCAACGAGACTTTGGCGACGTTCCGTACTGACACAAAGCCCGGTTGGATTCTGATAGCTGGGGATGGTGTAGAAGAAACGAGGGCGATATTGCACCGCCAACTGTTCCAGCATCGCCATCGCTGGCCCTTCGGCATCCATTGGCACCCCAATCGGTTCTAAGCGATAGGCTTTCAGGAGGTTAAGAAAGCCTAGATAGGTTGGTTGCTCGACTAAGACGCGGTCGCCTGGTTGGGTTAAGGCTTGTACCACTAAGGACAAGCCATGGGTTAGGCCATTGGTGATGATGATGCCATCGGGGTGGACCGTTACGCCGCGCTTTTCCAACAGGTCGGCCATGATCAGCCGCAAGTGGGGATCGCCCTGTGGGGAGCCATAGCAGAGCAGCGCTCGCGCATCTTGGAAGACGGCTTGCCAGCTTTCGGCAAAGCTTTCCATCGGAAAGAGCCGCGGATCGGGGGAGGCCAATGCCAACGAGTGGCCGGTGTGCTGTTGTTGGGCTTGGATCTGGTGAATCTGTAACAGATCATCGATCATCGCGTCGGCGTTCAAGGGTTGCCCAAAGCGTTCGGTCACGGTGGCAAAGGCGGCCGTTGGGGCAATCCCCTCGCCCACAAAGGTGCCACGCCCAACCGTCGATTCTACCCAACCACTAGCTTGCAATTCGTCATAGGCATTTTGAACGGTGACGCGGGTGACACCCAACTCTTGCGCTAGTTGCCGAATGGTTGGCAGCCGCGTGCCACTCGGTAAGTGGCGTGTGCGAATTTGGCTCTTCACTTGATCAACGATCTGTTGATAGAGCGCAACGCCATTATCGCGTGCTAATTGGATGGTGACGTTTGTCATAGGACAATAGCTCTGTATTACGGTGATCATGGATGTTAACTGGGTGTGGCTGCTATTGTACCATGTCAAATTGCCGTATTCTAGAGACAATGTGGGGTTCGTTTGTAGGACAATCGGGTGTGTGCTTATGGATTGGACTAGCCTGATGGAGGGCGTAAGCAACCCGCCTAGGCCAGGACATGCCAGATCGGAATTTCCCCTTTGCCTTTGATCGGGAGCGGCGGTTGTTGGGTACAGTGGAATTGTGGCTGGATATGTTCGTAGGTAGCTTGGGTAATCTGAATGCGATCATCTTGGCCGTTGGTCACCATGCGGCTGGCTATGCTGACCGTTTCGCCCCACAAGTCATAGAGCAATTTCCGGTACCCAATCACACCTGCGACCACAGGGCCGGAGTTGATCGCAATGCAGAGGGTCAGTTGGTGACCTTGGTACTGCCGGTGCTTAACCAGGCTTTGGAAGGCAAGCGCCAACTCGGTGAGCCGTTGCGCATGGGCCGCGGTGGGTTGTAGCACACCGGCAGCGACCATGTAGCTATCGCCAATGGTTTTGATCTTTTCTAGCCCATAGCTTTCGACAAGATCATCAAAATCGGAGAAGAGTTCATTGAGCAGTTGGATCAAGATCGCGGGGCTGAGCGTCGCTGATAAGGGCGTAAAATCAACGACATCGGCAAAGAGGACCGAGACATTTTCATAATAGTGGGCAATGGTCTGCTCAGGATGCTTCTTGAGCGTTTCGGCAATCGGGGGAGGCAAGATGTGAGTCAACAACGTGTCATTCTGCTGTTGCCGTAGGGCGAGATTATGGATAAAGATACCTGTAAAACCAAGACTATATAAGGTAACCAAATAACAGGAGAAGAGCAGCCCGGCGTATTTGAGGGCTAGGGAGGGGTAGGTGTGTACAAGAGTTGGATCATTGGCTTGTAGCCAAAGCAGCAAAGCAACATGGAGACAAATGCTCAAGAGCGCGAAGAAGCGCGCCCAACCCTCGAAAAGGATCAAGTTATTCATCAGCATCAGGGTGAGGAAGAGTGGAATCGTGCCATTTAACCCGTCGGCAGAAAACCAGGCCCCCGTAATGGTGGTGGCTTGGGCCAATAGCAAGAGCAATTTGAGCGGCATATTGCTCTTGCCTTGGTGGCGCGTACCCAGATAACCGATCAGGTAGAGGCTACCTCCCAACCACAGCAACGAATAGAAGCTGAGCCCTAGCCCGATGTTAATGATGCCTAGCAGCAGAATGGTGAAAGTCCCAAAAAAGAAGAGCCAATTTAGCAATTGGGTTTCAAGCGATACGCGCTGGGGATGACCACAGATCTGTTCGAGTATACGGAAAAATTGATGGGTAAGTATTGCCATAGGAATCGCTATCAAGCGCGTGGAGCACCAGCTGGTAATCTTATTAGAGCATCGGTTTGTGGACAAGCCGATTCGGCAGGGTAGCCGTTGCCGCAACGGCGGTCGGCTGCACACCTTTGATGTGCCAGATCTCCATTTCGGTTTTGCCTTTGATCTGAATTGTCCCTTTGGCTTCACAAAGAAATTCATCTGCAATCAGCTCATAGGTGGCGCGTGGGATCTGAATGGACCCGGCTTGTCCCTGGGATTGCATGCGGCTGGCTAGATTGACGGCATCGCCCCACAAATCATAGGTGAATTTTTGATGGCCGATGATGCCCGCGACAACGGGACCCGAATTAATCCCAATCCGCAGTGTGAGTTTGTGCCCCAGAAAATGACGGCGCTTGGCGTGTTCCTGAATGGTTAAGGCGAGGCGAGCGAGGCGCTGCGCGTGATCGGCGCGCGGATAGGGCACACCGGCAGCAACCATGTAACAATCTCCCATCACCTTGATCTTCTCCACGCCATAGGCATCGACTAACATATCCAGATGAGAAAAAAGTTCATTCAAAAAAGTGATCAATTCAGCTGGCTCCATCTTCGCCGCCAGTGCCGTAAAATCGACCACATCCACAAACATGATCGAGGCTTGGGGAAAATAATCGGCCACCGTTTGGGGCATGGTGTAGGGATATTTGAGCGTCTCGGCCACGCTCGCGGGCAGCAGGTTCAGCACCAAGTTTTCCGTCTGCACCCGTCGCTGCTCGAGGTGACGCCTGACGATCACGATATAGCCCATACAGTACAGCGTGACAAAGAGCAAAGAGACCAACATGTCAGCTTCTTTGGTGGCGGTTGTGGGGTAGGCGCGAACTTGGGTCGGATCAGCCTGTTGCAGTAGGGTTAAGAGCGTTAGATGCAGGAGCACGCCGATGATCATCCCCAGGCGGGGCCAGCCATTGAGTAGGATCATGGCGGTGATGACTGGGCATAATAAAAAAAGGGGAACGCTGCCCTCAATACCAGCATTGCTAAACCAAGAGTCAGTCGTAACCAGAAAATAGGCCAGAAAAAGAAGGTAGCGCATGGGGGTCGCCACTTGAGCATTCTGCCGCAGAACCAAGTACGACGCCAAACAAAACAGGCCCATGGCTAAAGGCACACGCACCGAAGGGATTTCAAGAAACCAATTGTTACCAGCGCTGAGTAAAAATGTCGCGCCGCAAAAGAGAAACATCCACAGCAAAATCTGATGTTCAGGCGTGTGGTCGCCCCTTGTTCCGAACATCCACTGACGCAGCTTTACGCGCACGCTGGTGATCATGGTTGATTGCTCGCTTATCCACAAGAATCCGTGTTTATCCGCGTGCTATTGCTTCATTGGGATAATTAATTTTCTGCCTTTGTGGTCGATGGGGAGGATTGTAACATGAGGTGAAGTTGATCATTCTGTCAATTGTCTGTCAGAATATTCTTACGCGGAGTTTTATTGCTGGGCCCACCCTTGTGTGATGCGGTCTAAGACCATGGCTAGCAAGACGATCGCCAGGCCAGCCTCTAGCCCGCGTCCTAGTTGGTTGCGCGCCAATCCCGTTACGGCCTCAAAGCCTAGGGCCCCGCCGCCAACCAGGCCAGCAATAATGACCATAGCCAGCACCATCATCACGGCTTGATTAATCCCCATTAGAATCGTTGCCCGGGCCAAAGGCAGCTGAACTTTCAGTAGCTTCTGCTGTGGCGTAGCGCCAAATGCGTCGGCCGCCTCGATCGTAGCCGCTGGCACTTGCCGAATCCCCAAATTTGTCAGCCGGATGATCGGTGGTAAGGCATAAAGGACCGAAGCTACGATGCCCGGTACACGCCCTACATGAAAGAGCATGATCACGGGAACCAAATAGACAAAAGGGGGAATCGTTTGGAGGAAATCTAACAGGGGGCGTAAGCTTGCCTCGACAACGGTGTTGCGCGCCGCCCAAATGCCCAGCGGAATTCCGCTGGCTACGGTCAACAAAACCGCAACCAATACTTGGCTCAAAGTGTCCATGCTCGGTTGCCACATGCCAAGCCAGCCGAGCAGGAAGAGGCTGAACCCCGCAAAGAGGGCCAAGCGCCAACCGCCAGCCTGATGACCCAAGAGCGTAAAAAGCAAGATGACGCAAGGCCAGGGCAAAAAGGTTGTGAAGAAGGCGCGCACAGGGTTTAGGATATAAATGATCACAAAGTCGCTGAAGGGGCCGGTGCCAATCGGCAATGTCCCCACTTGGTAGAGATTGTCGCGCAGCCAACGTACGGCGGCATCGACGGGCTCGCGGATGGAAAGCTGCCAACTGGCGGGAAAGCCGCGCAACAGGCCGCTGTCCATATCTACAAACACCAGGGCTAAGATAACGATGACGATGCTGGACCAATAAACATAATGTAAGAGCATGGCCGGCACATTTTGCTGGACATTATCAAACAAATGGGTGGGAGCTTTCGCCGTGCGCTGGAGACCCCCTGGTAGGCTTGCTCGGCTAAAGCCATAGCTAATGCGATCAAAGATTATCGCCATCAGCACAATTGCCAGGCCCGCTTCCAATGCCTGCCCAACCCGTAGCCGCTGGAGCCCATCGAGCACTTCTTGACCCAACCCTTTGGCACCAATTAACGCCGCAATCACCACAATGCCAAGCGCCATCATAATGCTTTGGTTAATGCCCAGTAGAATAGAAGGGAGGGCAAGGGGCAGCTGTACCTTGCGTAGCTTCTGCCCAGCCGTCGAGCCAAAGGCATCTGCCGCTTCAATGGCCTCGGGCGCAACTTGACGAATCCCCAAGGTCGTCAGGCGGATCACGGGAGGTAAGGCATAGATCACGGTCGCAATCACACTGGGGGTGCGGGCAATGCCAAAAAAGAGCACGACAGGAATCAGATAGACAAAGGCGGGCAGGGTTTGCATCGCATCCAACAAGGGGCGCAAGAGTGTCTCGACGCGTGGGGACCGTGCGGCCAGAATCCCCAGGGGAATCCCAATGAGCAGCGTCACATTAACGGCAACGCCCATGAGGGCAAAGGTTTCCATGCTAGCTTGCCAGAGCCCAAATAGGCCCATGAGCAAGAGCCCACCAGCCGCCAAGAGACCCAAGCGATGCCCACCCGCTTTGTAGCCAATGGCATAGAGCAGAATAAAATGAACCGGCCATGGCAACCAGAGCAGGACGCTTTCGATGGCTCGCAAGACCGTTTCGATCACAACGCTAAAAGGGCGAAAGCCATAGACAAAGAGGGGATGGGTGGCCCGGTTGCCGATCACCCACGATTGGAACGCATCCAACGGGGCACGCAACCCCAAGTTCCAACCCTCTGGAAAGACGATGCTTTCGGGAAAAAGGCGCTGCCAACCGACCGCCAACAAGAGCAGGATGAATAGCGCAATTCCATACCCCGACCACCGCCAGCGCTGGGTGTGGGTAGTCACTGTGGTTGGATAGTTCACCGCGCTCATGGCATGACTCCATCGCGGCTTAGGGCAAGCATGACGGTGCGCCGATCCAGGCAGCCAATGATCTGCCCGGCATCATCGATCACCGGTAGCGTCGCATCGGTATCGGCCAGTAAAGTCACCAAGGCATCCAGTTTCACGGAGGAGGCAATCGGATGATTCTGGGCGAGGGTGGGTTGGATAGGCAACATGATGGACTTGGCCGTCAACACACTCGTGCGTGGCACATCGCGTGTAAATTCAGCGACATAGCCATTGGTGGGGTGGAGGATTAATTCTTCACTGCTGCCGACCTGGACAAATTCGCCATCCTTCATAATGGCAATCCGACCCCGAGCAGCCCCCGCCAATTTGATCGCTTCGGCAAAATCATGGGTAATGAAGATAATGGTTTTGTGCAGCTGTTGCTGTAGCTTGATCAACTCATCTTGCATCTCCCGGCGGATGAGCGGATCGAGCGCACTAAAGGGCTCATCAAAGAGCATAATGGTTGGGTCAACCGCCAAGGCACGGGCTAACCCCACCCGTTGCTGCATGCCACCACTCAACTGACCAGGATAGTGATTCTCCCAACCCTTGAGGTTGACCTGTTCAATCACGGCTTTGGCTTTGGCGTGGCGTTCGCTTTTCTTAACGCCACGCACCTCTAGGCCATAGGCAACATTGTCAAGAATGCGCCGGTGTGGAAAAAGACCGAAGTTCTGAAAGACCATGCTGACTTTATGGCGCCGCACCTCGCGCAACGCTTTGTCATCTAATTGGGCAATATCTTCGCCGTCCATAAAGATCTGGCCGCGTGTCGGCGTAATCAGCCGGGGCAAACAACGCAACAAGGTACTCTTGCCACTGCCTGATAACCCCATAACCACAAAAGTCTCACCCGCGCGCACCTCAAAAGAGACATCACGCACGGCCAAGACATGACCATGTTGATGGAGGAGCTCCTCTTTCGAGGCTCCCCCCTCTAGCGCGGCAACCACACGCTCGGGTTGTGGCCCAAAGACTTTCCAAAGCTGTTGACAACGAATTTTGGCGGGTGGAGAATGGCTCACGGATCCGGTCCTCTCTGTTGGGATGATTCGGAGCTATTATAGCATAGGTTACAACTGATGCCATCTGCGCAGAGAGAAAAGATAAGTTGTGGGGTAGGTGTGGCAGCGGGTGAAGGAAACAACGGATTTGTGGTTAACAAATCCGTTGTCCTCTATTGACGTTAATTCGTGCGCATCCCTTCTTTGGCGGCGGCATCAAAAGCGGCCTGCCAATCGCCGCCATGTTCGAGAAGGGTATAGACGGCAAAGGCATCATAGACGCGTCGCCGGAGTTGGCCGCTCTGGTCGTTGACTCTTTCGGTGCTGTATAGGGGATCGTTGGTGCTAAAGTGGACTGAGCGCTCGGGCACATCCCCGTGGGCGGCAAAGACGACAACGGATGAGTGGTAGCGGTCGCGTCCGGGCCGCGCGAGCCGTGTTTGGCTGCCCTGTTGAAAACTCAGTTGATAGCCGTGTGTACAGAGCAATTCAATGAGCGAATGGTGCTGATTAAAGTGGGCGCGCCTCTCTAGCTTTTCTTCCTGAAAGAGCTGGGTGCGTTGACGCCGCCGCTGCTTCGCACGTTGGCTATAGAGCCAATCGTTGACTAGCTCTTCAAAGGTCGTATAGTCATAGAGCAGATCGAAGTCCGTTTTGACAAAGTGAACCTGTGGCGCATGCTTACCAAACGCCGCTTTGCGATTGAAGGTGCCTGGCACGCGGAGGACCCGCCGCAGATCGGCGGCACCAGGGTCGCCACCGACCACCTTGACCCAACCATTTTGAATAATTTGCACATCGTTGCGGTTGGTTGCGTCCAGTGGTACAGTCGCGCGGAGCAGCCAGTAACAGTGAAAGCCGCCGCCACTATCTACGATGACACTCGGTGGGTAGGGTAGGGCGCGGAGTTGGTGTAATGTGCGTGCTTTGAAGCGTTGCGGGCTGCGATAAAAGAGCATTTCTTTGGCGGTTTTGGTTGCGGTCAGTTTCTCGGCCACGGTCATCACCCGGAAACCAGCGGGCAGGTATGGTGCATATTCCAACGGTAGGACTGTATCCTTGCTATCAAACTCGGCAAAGAGGGCATTGATCGCACCGATATAGTCGGTCTGGCTGCTAATGTAGCGGCGGTCGCCGCTACCGCTACTGTTCTGCGGAGGAATCTGTGCTAGGGGGTGAACAGAAAAGTAGATATTGTGATTGAGCCAACGCTTTGGCACACGGCGGCGGCTCGCGCGGTCGGTCCGAAACCAATAGGACGTATGCCCGGCATCGGTCCACAAATGGGCGTAGCCTCCGCCACGGTGGAGGTGGGCAAAGAGACGTTCCGTATTCGTTTGTTGAGTCGGTTGGATCGCGACTTGTTCAGGGTTCTTTTTCATTGTTTGCCTCATGTTCTCTCTATCAGGTTCGCAATTATCTAATCGGTTCGCAATCGAACATGTGTTCGTTTATTGTAGCAGATTTACCACAAAACGTCAATATAAATTTTTACTTTTTGGGTGTTGTTACAGGAGTAGCCAGCTCAATACATAATTGCTAGATGATGGTGCATTGGATTGACGAACGCTCAATATTGGTGGCCCTGACAGGGAGCTGAAATGATTTTGGGGAACTTAGCGTGATATGCTCATTACTAAGCAAAAAGATAGGTTACTGTTTATTTTTGCCCTTTCTTATTTGAGATTTTGTAATGGCAAGGAATTATTGTTATGGCTCGCGTCTCCTCTAAGCAACTCTCCACCTATTTCTCGCTGCTTTTCTTTGCATTGGCCGTTATGTGGACGGGTATGCCGCCGAGTCTCTACCCACTATATCCGCTGTAAAGCATTGTTTGTGGGTAGTCCCTTCTCTCAACTCTGTTAAAAGAGTCGGACGCGGATGTACGCAGATATACGCGGATTTACGTTTTTATCCGCGTGCACCTGTGTACATCCGCGTCCCAACCTTTGAATCGTTCTCTATGTGATCGTGAGGGATCTAATTACCGTTGGCCGGTGACAATGCGGCCTGGCGTTGCACCTGTGTGGATGCCTTTCGTCAGCACCTGGACCCCGTTGATCCATACATCGCTGATCCCGACGGCGAGCTGATGTGGATCGGCAAAGGTGGCGCGATCGCCAACCGTGGTGGGATCAAAGAGCACGAGATCCGCATAGTACCCGGCGCGCAGGAGACCCCGTTGGCGAATCCCAAGGCGGTCGGCAACCGCCGAAGTCATTTTGCGAATTGCATCCTCTAGGGAAATTACCCCCATTTCGCGCACATAGTGACCCAAAACCCGCGGATAGGTGCCATAGGCGCGCGGGTGAGTAGGGCCTTGGGCTTTTGCCCAAGCCGGATCAAAGCCGCCAGCATCAGTGGAGATTTTGATCCACGGTTGGCGGAGTTGTAGCTTGACATTTTCTTCGCTCATTTTGAAATAGATCGTACCAATTCGCTGTTCTTCGGACAAGAGCAGATCCATGGCCGCGTCGATCCAATGTTGGCCGCGCAGCGTGGCGATCTCATCCAGCCGTTTGCCCACATAGGGTTGATTTTCAGCCTTGGCAAAGCCCACTGGCATGACCGCGTCGGGCTGGCTTGCCATTAAGCCCGCTGCGGGGTTGATCATCTCGCTACGAATGCGTTCCCGCGTCGTTGGGTCACGGAGATTGTCGAAAAATTTGCCATCGGCAGAGACCCATGTGGGAAACATTGCCATTAGGCCGGTGCCTGACGCGGTGTAAGGGTACATATCCGCCGTGACATCAATGCCCGTGGCCCGGGCTTGGTCAATCATGGCAATGATTGCGGGAATCTTCGCCCAATTTTCTTGGCCCGAGGCTTTCAGGTGATAGATTTCGACGGGGCACGCGGCCCGGCGGCCAATCTCAATCGCTTCGCTGATCCCTTGGTGGAGGCGCGCTGCCTCGGAACGGACATGGGAAATGTAGACGCCGCCATAGGGGGCCATCACCTTGCAGACTTCCACAATCTCATCAGTCTCCACATAGGTGTCGGGCGGGTAGATCAGCGCATAGGCCACGCCCACAGCCCCATCTTCCATAGCCTCGGCCATCAAACGTTTCATCAAGGCCAACTCGTCTGCTGTGGCTGGTCCCATCGCCATGCCTTTGGCATAGGCGCGCAGTGTGCCACCACCGAGAAATGAACCAATATTCGGCGAAACCCCATGATCGATCATGGCGTCGAGCCAATCGCGGAAGCGTCGCCACGTTTTCATCCGTTCGCGCCATTCGCCAACCTCAAAATTGACTAAGCTAAAGGCATAGGGATCGCTAATTTGCCCACCACAGGGGGCCGGTGTCCATCCTTCCCCCATGATCTCGGTGGTAACCCCTTGCCTAATCTTGGAGAGACAGCGGCCATCCCGCATGAGGGGGAGAATCGAATGGCTCTGAATGTCAATAAAGCCTGGGCAGAGGACAAGCCCGGTAGCGTCAACGATGGTCGCTGCTTGTTCCGGCGCAATCTGGCCGGGTGCGGCAATGGCGGCTATGCGATCGGCGGCCAAGGCAACATCCCCATAAAACCAGGGGTTGCCCGTCCCATCAACCACGCGGGCATTGCGAATGAGTGTATCGAAGCTAGACATCAAACACCTCTCTGGTTAGCTTGTGGCTTTTTGAAGCAGGATAGAAGTTGGAGGCAGTATAGCTGATCGGTGCGGGATTGAAAAGGTCCCTATGCCAGCAGGATTGATCCGGATGCTAGCGCGATTACCCTGGCCCCTGGGCAGGGGAGGATGCAGGGCTGGGTAGAGTATGGTACAATGCCGCTGTCACCCGCTCTTTGGTCCATCTCTATCAATTCCACTATGAGGTTACTGCTGATGAAACTCTTTACAACGCTACTCGGCACCGAGACCAATACCTTCTCGCCTTTTCTCACGGGCATGCAAAATTTTGAACAGACCTATCTCGTGCGCAATGGTAACCATGGGGAGACGCCACGCTCCTATGCCATGCCCTTGATCCGTTGGCGCGATCTAGGCCAGGCGCGCGGCTGGACGGTGGTCGAGAGCCTCGCGGCCTTTGCCGTACCCGCCGGAACGACGCTCCGGCCAGTCTACGAAGCGTTGCGTGATGAAGTCCTGGCGGATCTCCAAGCGGCCATGCCGGTTGATGGGGTCTTGCTCTTGATGCATGGGGCGATGGTGGCGGAGGGATATGATGATTGTGAAGGCGATCTAACCCAGCGCGTACGCGACATGGTGGGGCCTGACGTGCCGATTGGGGTCGAGTTGGATTTGCATTGCCACCTGACGCAGCAGCTCATTACTACAGCGGATGCTGTGATTACCTACAAAGAATATCCACACACCGATCCGGTCGAACGGGCCGAGGAACTGTTTCAGATCATTGCCGACGCGGTGGACGGGAAAAGCAACCCTGTGACCAGTATGTATGATTGCCAAATGATCGGCGTCTACCACACCACGCGCGAGCCGGTGAAGGGCTTTGTCGCGAAGCTACAAGCCTTGGAAGGGCAGAACGGTGTGCTTTCCCTTTCGCTGGGGCATGGTTTCCCTTGGGGGGATGTCCCCGACTTGGGGACGCGTATGCTGGTGGTGACGGATGCTCAGCCGGAACAGGGCGCCGCGTTGGCCAAGCAGTTGGGCGACGAATTTTACGCCATGCGCGATCACGTTCAGCCGACCTATCACACCATTGATGCGGCGCTCGATGAAGCCTTGGCGACTACAGGGCAGCCGGTTGTCTTGGCCGATGTGTCCGACAATGCTGGTGGTGGTGCGCCTAATGATTCGACCTTTATTCTCCGGCGCTTGTTGGAACGGGGCATCGGCAACGCCGCCATTGGCTGTATCTGGGACCCTGTGATTGTGGCGGTGGCCATGGAATTAGGCGAAGGGGTCGCCGCGGATCTGCGCATTGGCGGCAAAATGGGACCCATGTCGGGCGACCCGCTTGATCTGCACGTGCGGGTGGGCAAGGTAGCCGCTAATGCGACGCAGCGCTTTGCCCGTGGGCGAGGAAAATTGGGGGATAGCGTCGCGTTCCATGGCCCCAACGGCATCGACATTGTGGCGATTAGCCATCGGACCCAAACGTTTAGTCCGGATGTCTTCACCAATGTGGGGATTGATCCGGCCGCCAAGCAGATCCTGGTTGTCAAATCTATGCAACACTTCTATGCCGATTTTGCGCCCCTTGCCGCCAAGATTCTCTACGTCAGCGCACCGGGCGCGCTCGTGCCGGATATGGCACAAATCCCTTTCCGCCGCGCCAATCCGAAGCTGTGGCCGTTCCAGACGGGCAATCGCGAACGTTAAAAATGGGGTTAAAACCAGAGCTGACAGGTTTTCAAAACCTGTCAGCTCTAGCCTTACGTGAGCGCCTGCCCGTTACATTGCGCCGACCAGGCTGTCTACGTCATTCGATCGGTTTGGGGTCGTGGGCTGATGGTGCCCGCCTACGCACGCTGCTTCTGTTTTTGCTTCTCTTCTTCGACGAGGACACGACGGAGGATCTTGCCGGCTTGGCTTTTGGGCAACTCTTCGCGGAATTCGACAAAGGTGGGGACTTTGTAGGCCGCTAGGTGTTGTTTGCAGAAGGTCCGAATCTCTTCCACCTCCGCTTTTTGGTCTTTCTTCAAAACCACATAGGCCTTGACACATTCACCGCGCTTGGCATCGGGGATGCCGGCGACGGTTGCTTCCATCACCTTTTCGTACATATAGAGCACTTCTTCGACCTCACGCGGCACAATGTTGTAGCCGCTAGCGATGATCAGATCTTTCTTGCGGTCAACAATATAGAAATAGCCTTCTTCATCCATCTTGCCAATGTCGCCGGTATGGAGCCAGCCATCGGCGTCAATATCCTTGGCGGTCTCCTCGGGGCGATTCCAATAGCCCTTCATCACCTGCGGGCCACGGATCACCAGCTCGCCCTCTTCCCCTTGGGGCAAGAAGGCATAGTTACCCGCGGCATCGGGCGTCAGGGTAACGACTGCCACTTCGGTGTTGGGAATCGGTAGCCCAACCGAGCCAATTTTGCGCCGCCCATAGATCGGATTGGCCGACGCCACTGGTGAACATTCCGTCATGCCATAGCCTTCGACCAACCGGCCCCCCGTGATCGCCTCAAACTGATTCGCGACTTCCACTGGCAAGGCCGATGCACCACTAAGACATGCTTTGATGCTATGCAGATTGTATTCTTTAACTTTCGGATGGTTGTTGAGCCCGATATACATGGCCGGAATGCCGGGATAGAGGGTAACCTTTTCATGGTCGATAATCTGTAAAATATGGGCCGTATTGCGGGGGTCCGGCACGATGATTAGCTCGGCACCGTTGAGCAGGGCATAGAGCATGGCAACCGTCATGCCATAGACATGGAAGAAGGGAATGGCTGCCAATACTTTTTCGCGGCCAGGCTCTGCTTTGACAAACCAGGCTTTCACTTGGTGGACATTGCTAACTAGGTTGTGGTTGGTGAGCATGGCGGCTTTGGCAAGCCCAGTTGTCCCACCGGTGTATTGGAAGAGCGCAACATCTTCCGGCTCGATGGTAACAGGCACCAGGCTACCGACCGTGCTGGCAATGGTATGGTACGGGTGGAGATCCGGCGCGGTGGGTAGATCCTTCATCAAACCACTCGCGCGTAGCTGTTTGGCCGCCAAGCTTTTAAACGGCCAGGACAAGGTGTCAGGAATGTCGGTCACAATGACATGCTTGATCGCGGTGTGGGCGCGGATTTGCTGAAGGCGATCATAAAAACCACTGAGCAAAATGATCGTCTCGGCGCCGCTGTCCTGGAGCTGATGTTCGAGTTCGCGTGGGGTATAGATGGGATTCGTATTGACAACGATCCCGCCCGCTTTGAGGATGCCGAAAAACACGACGACACTTTGGGGCAAATTCGGGAGCATGATCGCCACCCGATCGCCTTTGCGCACGCCCAGCTTTTGGAGCCCAACCGCAAAACGTGTACTGGCTTCATCGACTTGACGATAGGTCATTTTCGAGCGAATCGCTAAGCCCAATGGCAGATATTTGAGCAAAAGATGGGTCGCCGTTTGATCGGGGTACTGGCGGGCAGCGTTGCTCAGCACATGGCTAAGGGGCATGGTGGGGATTTCGATGGTCGCGGGGACACCTTCTTCGTAATGGTTCGTCCAAGGATACGTGGCCATTGACATTCCTTTCTTTGGTAGACATCGCTTCGGTCGTACGCCCTAGGTAATCCGCGTACGTTGGATCATTCGATTGTACAGGGTGGGGAAAAACCGTTTTAGATAAACGGCCAACACTTCTTTACCACCCACGAGCACTTCGTCTTCCTGGCGTGCAACTGCCCGGAGGATGCGGGTGGCTAAGACGGCAGGCGCCATCCCTTTGGCTTGGGTGGGGTCCATCTGCCCATGTTGGTTGCCGTCGCCGGTGAGCGCGCTGAGGGAAAGATTGGTCTTTACGTAGCCGGGGCAGACTACCGTCACCCGCAAGCCATCGGCATACACTTCGGCGCGCAAGGCGTCGAAGTAGCCATGGAGCGCGTGTTTGGACGCGGCATAGGCCGACCGGCGCGGTGTACTGATCTTGCCGGATAGGCTGCTGATCACCACGAAATGACCCTGTTTGCGGGCCAGCATGGTGGGCAGCACCGCTTGGGTGAGGGCAACCGCGCCAAAGTAGTTGATCTCCATAATGCGCCGTTGAATCGCCATGCTTGTCTCCGCCACCGTTGCACGTTGGCTAACACCGCCACTGTGGATCAAGAGCTCAACTTGCCCAAAGTGATTCAGCACTTGCTGTGCCACGGCTTCTGCATCAACGGCGGCTAGATCGAGGGGAAGCAAAAAATGGCTATCGGCATTGCTGCACTGCTGCCGTACCCGTTCTAATTCTTCCGTTCGCCGCGCCGAAAGCACAAGCCGCGCGCCGCGTTCACTGAGCGCATAGGCCAACGCCTCGCCAATCCCTGAGGATGCACCTGTAATCCAGGCAACTTTCTGCTGAAAATCCATAACCCTCTATTGCTATTTCTTCTAATCCTGGTTATTGTCAGCACAGGCTGAAGCCCTGTGCTTGTTGGCACAAGCTGCGCTAAGGCGCACTGTCTACTGTCTACTGCCCCTACTCCCACACTGGCATCTCTACCTGCTTTGCCAACTCGCGCATGGCATTTTCATAGGCTTGCATGGTCTCGTTGATCGACCCGCGCCAGTAGATCGGCTCCCCGACCACGACATCGACAAAAAAGGGCACCAGCAGAAAATCGCCGCGCGGCAGTGCTTTGCCCAAGCCATGCATAAAGACCGGGATAATCGGGGCCGCGTGGTTGCGTTCGACCAAGCGCGCCATGCCACTTTTGAAGCGACTTAGTTGTTCTGGCTCCCCTCGGGAGCCTTCGGGGAAGAGGACCAAAATTTCATTGTGGGCCAGGGCTGCGGCTGGTTCGGCCAAGGGATCGCTCTCCTTGTCTTTGCGTTGGCGATCAATCGGGATGATATGCATGATATTCAAGCTGAACCAAGCCAACTTGGCGTTCGTCAAAAAATAATCCGCCGCGGCCACGGGCCGGACACGCGCTAGGACCCCTAACGGCCACAGGGACATCAAGGTAAGTGTGTCGAGATGGCTGTTATGATTGGCCGCAATAATGGCTGGTCCTTCGGTTGGTAGATTTTCCTCCGACCGAATTTTGAGCCCTAAGACGATGGCTACCAGCGGCCTGACGATCAAAAGAAAAAAGAGCGTTTGCCAGAATTTCATCCGCAACTCCACCCAAATCAACGGCTAGGCACTCTCGGCGAAAATCGCTGTGCTGAGCGCTTGTTAGATGCACACAGGGGATGGTAACGTTTGCGCGTCGTGTAGCTACGCCGACTATACCATGATCAGTAATGCCACGCCACGACCAGATAAAAGAAGAGCGGCGCTGTATAGATCAACGAATCGATTCGATTCAATACACCGCCGTGACCGGGTGTCATGGTACCCCGATCTTTGATCTGGAGATCCGTTTTGATGGCCGAAAGAATAACATAGCCGATGAACGCACCAATGGCAATCAGGAGGCCCATGGTGCCAGCCTCCAGCGGCGTGAAGGGGGTCAAGAAGGGGGCAAGCCACCAAGCCAACGGGGTGACAACCAAGGCGCTGCCAACCAGGCTCGCCCAGTTGCGCGTTTTGCTCACCCGCAGACTGAGCCGTGGATCGGGAAAGAGTTTGCCAAACCCATATTGCAGTGCATGGCTGATTTGGGCGAGCGCCACCAAAAAGAGAAAGAGACCGCTCCCGCCAGCCGGTGCTTGGTCGGTGGCTGGCAGGGCCAGCAGGTAGGCCAAATGACCCAGACTATAGACGGTGGTAATGATCCCCCAGCCAATGGTGCTCCACGCCCGCAAAAAGCCACGTGATTCACCCATCATCACCATAACCATGGGCAGCACCAAAAAGACATGAATCGGGGCAAACAAAATAAAGGCGGTACGTTGCGCAAGCAAGATCAAGATGAATTGAATTGGCAATGAAAGATAGGCACAAAAAAGCACACGCCGATCCGCCCGCCGTGTGGGTGTCATGGAAAAGAACTCTTTCAGCGCCAGGAAGGCAATAAACCAGATGTAGAGCACCAACACCTTGTGGTTGTAGAGAATCGTGAGCACAAAAGCACTGGTCATCACCCACAAAAAGGCAAGCCGCGAGCCAATCTTGTAGAGGTTGGGGCTGGGGCGAAACCAAAGTAGGAGCCAATAGCCCAAGGTGAGCACAGCCATGACAGCCAACACACTGTTGGTCATCAGGGCCAACCCGGACTGATTCTGCACAAGCTGTGATAATGTGATCATGGATCTCCAAAAAAGGGCAGGAGTATAGGCTAGCACGCCGTGGGAGCAACTGGTTTGTTAGCGGCGTCAAAATTTACTGAGAGTTTACACTGTTTGTCCACTTGTTACAAATGCGGCTCATCCCTTTGGCAGGAGCGAGGGGTAATCATCAATCATCAATGGCTAATTGTTAATATTCATCAACCACGGCTGCTTTAGTGGCTTGGGGTTCGTCCTGCGTCAGCCAAGCTTGACCATTGGTTATTCATGATTATCTGTGCTATGATGGCGCGCACGCTTGACCCCGCCCGGTGGGAAAGTTGGTCATGTTGCGCATCGGCTCTGTTGTGCCCACGCCTGCCAACGCCAGACAAAATTCTACGTTTCATCTTCTTCATACCCTGATTCACGACGATTGAGAGGAGAATATACATGCCGACCTTGACAACCTTGATCCAAAATGCCAAAGTGATAGACGGGACGGGGAACCCGTGGTTCTATGGGGATGTCGCGCTGCAAGGTGACCGCATTGCCGCGATCTTGCCGCCTGGACAACTCGATCCAAGTCAAGCCGCCGAGGTAGTGGATGCAACGGGGTTGGTGGTCTGCCCTGGGTTTATTGACATTCTCAGCCACTCGATTGTGCCTTTGATGATCGATCCGCGCTGTCTTTCCAAGATCACCCAAGGTGTTACGACCGAAATCATGGGCGAAGGGTGGACGCCGGGGCCGTACAATGACAAGATTGACTTGCGCTCTATCCAAAGCAACCCCTATGCTAAGCTTATCCCCGATTGGGTTGAACGCCTGCCCACCTTTGCTCGCTTCCGCGATTGGCTCGCGGCATTAGCCGAACGCGGTGTTTCTCCCAATATCGGTTCTTTCTTGGGGGGCGGCACCTTGCGCCAATATGCCATGGGGATGGAGATGGGCGAGCCAACACCCGCACAGCTTGATCTGATGCGACGCGCCATGGCCGAAGCGATGGAAGATGGCGCCATGGGTCTCTCTTGCGCGCTGATCTATCCGCCTAGCGCATACTCCAGCACCGATGAATTGGTCGAAGTCTGCAAAGTGGTCAGCGACTATCATGGCGTCTACATCACCCATATCCGCTCCGAGGCCGATGGCTTGCTGGAAGGGCTGGCGGAAGCCCTCGAAATCGGTCAACGGGCGGATGTACCGGTGCAGATCTATCATCTCAAAGCTGCCGGGCGGCGCAACTGGCCCAAGATGGCCCAAGTGATCGAAACCATTACGGCTGCCCGTGCCGCCGGCCAGGATGTCACGGCGGATATGTACACCTATCCCGCCGCAGGCACCGGCTTGATGTCCATTCTACCGCCTTGGGCGGCAGCAGGGGGCAAATTCTATGAGAATCTGCGTGATCCTGCCATGCGCGCCAAGATTCGGGCCGAGGCGCTCAATCCGTCGGGTGATTGGGAAGCAATGGTGGAGCTTTGCGGCCCCGAAGGCGTCATGCCGATTGGCTTTGCCCAGCCAGAAAATCAGCAATATGTCGGGAAACGGCTGTCAGAAATCGCCGCTATGCGCAGCCAAGAATGGGTCGATGCTGCCTTTGATCTCTTCCTCTCCGAAGGGCAGCGCATTAGTACCATCTATTTTATGATGACCGACGATAATCTGCGCCTCCAATTACAACAGCCTTGGATTATGATTGGCACCGATGCTGGTGGACTTGACCCAACTTGGGCCAAGCCGCTGGGGCCTTATCATCCGCGCGCCTATGGCACCTATACGCGTGTCTTGGGGCGCTTTGTGCGCGATGAGAAAGTTCTACCGCTGGAAGATGCCGTGCGCAAAATGAGTGCGGCGGTCGCTCAACGATTGGGCATTCGCGATCGCGGTTTGCTGCGTGAGGGACTCTTGGCCGATGTGGTACTCTTTGATCCTACGACAGTCGGTGATCGCGCCACCTTTGAAGAGCCTCACCAACTCTCTGTCGGTGTGCGGGATGTCTGGGTCAATGGGGTACGCGTGCTCAAAGATGGGGAACATACCGGTGCCACTCCTGGCCGGATTGTTGATGGGCCAGGGCGTTAGGCAGTGAGCATAAGCGCGTCCACCTGGTTGTCGGTTTGCCACTTTAGGCGTAAAATAACACGCCTATCTTCTGTGTAACCAACCACTGAAAGCGAACCTGTATGTCCAATCAACCCCGACCGCCTGTGTCGGTTGACAAGCATGATCCCTATGCTGCGTTCCGGATTCCCAAATATCGGATCTACATTATCGGCTGGTTTTTAGCCATGGTCGGTACGCGGATTCAGAGCGTGGCGATTGGGTGGGAAATGTATCAACGCACCGGCGAAGCGCTATCGCTAGGCTTGGTTGGACTGGCCCAAGCGTTGCCAACCATGCTCCTCGCGCTCCCCGCCGGTTACTTGGCGGATCGCTTTAATCGCCCAAAGCTGGTCATCCTAAGTCTCTGGGCGATGACCATGACGTCGGTGGGTTTGGCTATTCTTTCCTATCAGCAAGGCTCTGTGACCTGGATGTATATTTTATTGGCGTTGGATGCTAGCGCGGTCATTTTGGGGCGGCCCGCGCGCGTGGCCCTCTTGCCGCAGATCGTGCCTCCCCATGTGTTAGCCAACGCCGTTACCTGGAACACCAGCACGTCGCAGATCTCCGGCGTTGTTGGTCCAGCACTAGGCGGCTTGGTGATTGCTGCCATTGATCCCTCTTTTGCCTTTGTTGTGGCCGCGGCGTCTTCCTTGATCTTCATTGCCATGCTTTCTTACTTTCGTTTTGGCTATGATGATGTCAAACGGGGCGAGCGACCTTCCCTGCAGGGCTTCTTGGCCGGTATTCACTTTGTGTGGAATACACGCATTATCTTGACCATGATTACGCTCGATCTC
>JAHBVH010000039.1 GCA_019637645.1 Caldilineaceae bacterium | reverse complement strand
CTCTATCCTGATCATAGCCAATCCAAGCTACTACGCATGCTGAATTATCTGTCCTTTGCTTTCTCTAGCATGCTCTTGGGTTTCTGGCTCATTAGCCCACCCAATGTTATGTTTGTTTACCACCCACCATTAACCGTAGGTTTGCCCGCCATCTTCCTCAGCCGATTGTGGCGTATCCCCTTTGTCTACCAAATTCAGGATATGTGGCCGGAAACGCTCGAAGCGACAGGCATGCTTAACAATAAAACCATCCTGAAATGGATCGCACAGTTTTCTCAGTGGGTATACGCATATGCTGCATCTATCTGTATCATTTCTCCTGGGTTTCGCACAAATTTATTGACGAAAGGGGTGACAGCGGAGAAGCTTCATGTCATTTCAAATTGGGTAGATACGGCAGTTTATTATCCAGTGCCGCCCGATCCAACCAAAGCACAAAGTTTAGCTATGGCGAATCGCTTTAATATCATGTTTGCCGGCAATATTGGGAAAGCGCAAGGCTTGCAAACCGTCGTTGAGGCAGCCGTCATGCTTGGAGATTTACCAAGGGTGCAGTTTGTCATCGTAGGCGATGGCATAGCCCTATCATCCTTGCAAGCTCTCGCCAAGAAACATAATTTACAGAATATAAAATTTATAGGGCGCTACCCTGTCAGTGAAATGCCTCTTCTCTATGCGCTAGCCGATGTATTGCTAGTACACTTGCGTGATGAGCCACTTTTTCGGATTACGATTCCGCACAAAATCTTTGCCTACATGGCAAGTGGCAAACCCATTTTAGCCGCGGTGGAAGGGGATGTATCGGATCTGATCCTCAGGGCTGGTGCTGGCCTGGCTTGTCCACCAGAAGATGCAAAAATATTAGCAGAAACGATTCGTCTACTTTATTCAATGCCCGAAGAGGATCGACAAAAGATGGGCCGCAATGGTTTACATCTCATTAGCACAACTTATCACCGTGACAACTTGATCGCACAAATAGAAGCAATTTTACAGAATGTAACCCAAGGAGACAACTATTTTACGGCGGCTTAATCCAGCACTGATTAAGTTTTTGATTGTGATGCATACCGCATATCAAAAATTAACCAACAAAACCTGACAGATTTTAAAAATCTGTCAGGTCTTTACCCTCCAGGGGGTACAGCTTGGTCTTGCCTAGGCAAGAGCAACACTGATTATGCCTCTGATTCTTTTCATCAAACAAATATGTGTCTAGTATGTTCATGCATTGTAATCTACCAGACCGGGTAATCGCTATTGGGGTACCAACCCGCGTCGTCAGTCGTTCTGTATAGAAAGGCTATCTGTGTCGATGGTGACCATATCTGTCCCTAGAGATCCAAATGTTATAAGCTTACCCCCCAATGGGCAACCTACCCCGCTGCCAGTTACAACCAATGCATCCCGTATCTATCTGTCTGCCCCTCATATGTCTGGTCTGGAGCAAGAATTTATAGCCGAGGCTTTTGCCACGAATTGGATCGCACCCATTGGGCCTCATGTAACCGCTTTTGAAGAAGAATTTGCGGATTTGGTTGGTTCGCCCTACGCAGCAGCTCTTAGTTCGGGTACAGCCGCACTCCACTTGGCCCTCTTATTAGCGGATGTTGGTATAGGTGATGATGTCTTAGTCTCTACCTTCACTTTTTCGGCAAGTGCGAATCCTATCGTCTATTTGGGCGGACGACCTATATTTGTCGATAGTGAATTAAGCTCATGGAATATGGATCCTCACCTATTGACCGAAACCTTGGCCGCCAAGGCCCGTAAAGGGAAATTACCCAAAGCAGTGGTGGTCGTCCATCTTTATGGGCAAAGTGCCGATCTGAATCCTATTATAGCCAGCTGCAACCACTATGGTATTCCGCTGATCGAGGATGCAGCCGAAGCATTAGGCAGTAGTTACCAAGGTCGCGCACCGGGGACCTTTGGCAAAACGGGCATTTATTCCTTTAATGGCAATAAAATTATCACCACATCTGGCGGTGGGATGCTTGTTTCGCATGATATCCACCTGATTAACCAAGCAAAAAAACTTGCTACACAGGCGCGCGATAATGCCCCCCATTACCAACATTCCCAAATTGGATATAATTATCGTCTAAGTAATATCTTGGCTGGTATTGGCCGTGGTCAACTGCGAGTATTAGAGGAACGCGTTCAGGGCCGCCGACGCAATTTCGATTACTACCAACAGGCACTAGCTTCCCTACCGGGGATTGCTTTTATGCCGGAAGCAACTTGGGGGCGACATACACGTTGGCTCACCTGTATTACTGTCAACCCGGCTGAATTTGGAGCAACGCGGGAAGAGATTCGGGCAACCCTGGAAGCCCAAAATATCGAAGCCCGCCCCGTATGGAAGCCAATGCACCTGCAACCCATCTTTAAAGATTGCCCCGTTATCGGCGGTGGTGTAGCAGAAACATTGTTTGAGCAGGGTCTCTGCTTACCCTCGGGTACCAATTTGACAGAGGTAGACTTAAGACGCGTGGTCGATGCAATATATGCGCTCTTTTATCGATAGCGTTATGTACATAAGCAAGAGCTAACAGATTTGGAAAACCTGTTAGCTCTCTAGTTATACTGCCCAACAGCGCACCAGCTAACCGCGCTTTCATCCACGTATATCTGCCCCTCATTTAGGATATTCTGCTACGCTGAACTGACTGAGACCTAACTGCCTGAGATTTATCGGTTTCGCCGTAGGGCATCATCGCGTCAACCAACCGTGCATAGCTGATCGAAGGTTTCATCAGCTATAGGAGCAAAGGCCATTCCGTAAGTACTTACATAAAAATGTAAGCCAACTAATTAAAATGAAAGCATAGAAAGTCGGATATTACTATAAAATAGCATGAAACAAAGAAGTAGAGCGGAACGCTAGAATGAGAGCTGCCTGTATGCTTTTCCCACAACGCTATCTAGTCACCTCGGTGGGCCTCTTGCGGCGCCTCCGCAATCGCCATTTTCTGTTGTTTGATGTGCTGGCCTTGGTGCTCACCCCCACGCTCGCCCTCTACCTGCGCACCGACGAACTCTTCAATTGGGAATACTATCAAGCGTCCTTGCTGCTATACACGCTGGCAGCACTTGTCATCCGCTTGCTCATCTTTCAACACTATGGCCTCTACCGCCGCTACTGGCGCTTTGTCAGCAGCCTCGAACTCGCCCAAATCGGCCTCGCCATCATCTATGCCACCTTCCTGGTCACCGTCAGCTACCTCCTGGCGCGGCTCACCCTCCCCTGGTTCAACTTACCGCGCTCCGTTCCCCTCATCGATGCCATGCTTTGCTTCCTGTGGATCGGCGGCTTTCGCGCCAGCATTCGCCTCACCGAAAGTTGGGCACCCACCCACCAAAGCCTGCGGACTCACGACCGCCCCACGCCCATCCTGCATGTCGCCATTGTCGGCGCAGGCTACACCGGCGCCCTCCTTGCCCGCGAGATGCGCAGCAACGACTTGATCCACCTCCATCCGGTCGCCTTCCTCGATGACGACCCCGCCAAACATGGCATGCAGATTCATGGCATCCCTGTCTATGGCGGACGCCAACGCCTGCCACAGTTGCTCCAAGCACAGCCCATCGACCGTGTCATCATCGCCATGCCCACCGCACCCGGCACCGTCATCCGCGAAATCACCCAACTCTGCCGCCGCGCCGGTGTCGCCACGCAAATCATGCCCGGTCTCCACGAGTTGCTCAATGGCACCATCAGCTTTAGCCACCTCCGCAACGTCCAGATCGAAGATCTCCTCCGCCGCGCCCCCATCCAAACCGACACCCTCGCCGTCAACCAACAACTCCAGGGCAAACGCATCCTCGTCACCGGGGGCGGTGGCTCGATTGGCAGTGAGCTCTGTCGCCAGATTCTCCGCTGCCGACCCGCTCAGTTGCTTTTGGTCGGCCATGGCGAAAACTCGATCTTCGAGATCTCCAACGAATTGCAGCGCCTCCAAAACGAGACCCAGGCCAGCCAGCCGGCCAGCTATCGCCCAACGCTCCTCACCCCCGTCATCGCCGACCTGCGCTTCCCCGCCCGCATCAACGCCATCTTCAAGGAACATCGTCCTCACGTTGTCTTCCATGCCGCTGCCCACAAACATGTCCCCCTCATGGAACAGAATCCCGTTGAGGCCATCACCAACAATGTCTGGGGCACCAAGATTCTCCTCGACGCCGCCCAACAGGCCAAGGTCGAGCGCTTTGTCATGATCTCCACCGATAAGGCCGTCAATCCCACCAACGTCATGGGGGCCAGCAAACGTACCGCCGAACTCCTCGTCCTCCAAGCCGCTCGCACCAGTGGCCGCTTCTATCAAGTCGTCCGCTTTGGCAATGTCCTTGGCAGTCGCGGCAGTGTCATCCACACCTTCAAACATCAGATTGCCGCAGGCGGTCCCGTCACCGTCACTCATCCCGACATGCTCCGCTACTTCATGACCATCCCAGAGGCCGTCCAACTCGTCCTCCAAGCCGCCGTGGTCGGGCGTGGCGGCGAGGTTCTCATGCTCGATATGGGTGATCCCGTTCGCATTGTCGATCTCGCCAAAGACCTCATCGAACTCTCTGGCTTAACTGTCGGCAAGGATATTGACATCGAATTCACCGGCCTCCGCCCTGGCGAGAAGCTCTTTGAAGAGATGTTTACCCCCAACGAAGCCTATGCACCCACCCAGCATCAGAAAATCCTTGTTGCCCACAATGCCAGCCATTCCTTGCCCTCCGATCTCACCCACTCCATCGAGCGCCTCATTCTCACCGCCCTCGCCAACGATGCTGACGGCGTTCTCCGCTTGCTACACCTCCTCTTGCCCGAATACCAGCCCGCACCTCAATCCCCAATACCTAGCCAAGGGCATGAAGAGCCAACTCATGAACCCCGGTTAGCGGCTCGGCCTCTTCACCCCCTCCTCACCACAGCCCAATGAGCCCAAGGGAATCGCTAATCCTAAAAGCAAGGAATGAGTAAGTTTCAATCTACATAACTTGAAGACTTCCTATCTTCTGATTACAATAAGTAAAAGCTCTTACAAGCAATAAGTAGAAACCTGCCGCCCGTGTGTAGTCGTAGCTGGATCGCGCTACCTTAGAGAAGTTCACAATAGTTTATTCTTAGCCTCCTACCCATTCCATAAAGGAGAACTAGACTATTTTGATTAAGCGAAAGGGAATTATGTCGAAACTATGGATTTACGGGCCCGCTAAACGACTAAGCCATGTCGTATGGCGTAGTGGCTTGATCCTTCTCCTTTTATCAGGATTCTGCCTGAGTGATGTGCAACGTAGCTATGCCCAAAGTTGCTTGCCTTATCCATCGCCCAAAGCGCGCTTTGGCTATAATGTAGCGCGTGAGAAGGGACGCCATATTGAGCAATACGATGTGGCATCGTTAGGTGGTCACTGGTATCTTGACTATACAACGCAGGTTACCCCCGCTCAGCCCGCTGGCATGACCTATGCCCAAATGATCCGCCCAACAATCTGGAAAAGTGCCAGCTTCACCAAGACAATCGAAGCTACTTTAGAAGCCAACCCTGGTACCCTTTGGATTCTGGGTAATGAGCCGGATCGCGATCAACAAGATGGGCTTCTTCCATCTGACTATGCGATCTTTTATCACGATGTCTATGCTTTTCTGAAAGCACGCGATGCGAATGCCCGTATTGCGGTAGCTGGGATTGTGCAGTCAACACCACTGCGCCGCCGCTATCTGGATATGGTCTTGACAGAATACCAAAACCGGTATGGCGTAGCGATGCCAGTTGATGTATGGACGCTGCATGCCTTTATCTTGCCGGAAAACTATATCTGGGGTGCATCGATTCCCCCTGGGCTAGAAGCTTATGCCAGTGAGGGAATGCAATATACGGTAGACGATCATGATGATACCGGCATCTTTCAAAACAACATCATTGCTTTTCGCCAATGGATGGCAGCCCGCGGCTATCGGGATAAACCACTCCTGATCACCGAATATGGCATCTTGCTCTCCCCCTTACATGGCTTTCCCCATGAAAAGGTACGCACCTTTATGTTGGCGAGCTTTGATTTCTTCCTGACCGCAACCGATGCCAACACAGGCTACCCAGCAGATGGCAACCGTTTGGTCCAAGCCTGGTCCTGGTTCAGCCTCAACTATCCTCCTTATGACCCTGTTACCGGGGAGGGCCAAAACGGTAATTTAATGGAACCTGATACAGCGGCCATGTTACCACTGGGAGAAGCCTATGGCGCTTATGTTGCCACCCTCGGCTCATCACCCAAAGTGACATTAGCTTTCCCCACTTTCCAACTAACGCCATCAACCATTATCCTAACACCTACGGTCACGACGACAGTCAGCTCAATGGCTGCTCCTCTCGCTAATCAACAAGGGCTAGCTCTGACAGCCAACAACACACATACGCTGACCCTTACAACCACATTGAACAATCAGGGTGATTTAGCAGCCTGTAACCTGACCATTCAAATCTATCATCAGGATCCACAGGGAAAACAGACCCTCTTGTCGACCAAGACGGCGGCAACGTTAGGCACCACAGGTGCGAATCGTGATTACCCCATCTCGCTCACCTGGAATAGTGCTGACTTACCCCTAGGTCTACATAAACTTATACTCACTGCAGTTGCCGATAATTCAGCGACTGGTCTACCCATCGCTCAGGTGCGTCAGGAGGTCGCTTTTCATGTTTTAGCAGAACCATGGTCACTGTTCAATTATCTGCCCGTTATGTATCGCTAAGTTCAGGAAAAGAATGCGCGCCATCTTGAGTGGCGACATGAGGTCTCTCGGTACTGGACAACGCTAATTACTATATCCAAACAAGGAGCCGCTGATAATAAATTCAGCGGCTCCTTGTTTGGATATGCGGTTTAGGGCTTACAGAGTGGGTTGGTCTTTCACCACAGCCCTGACCGGTTTGGAAAACCGGTCAGGGCTAGCATAAGTCCCGCAGGGAAAAGGTATATCGTATTGCTATTGACCAACCACCACCGTCTGTCCTTCTTCCAGACCAGCGGTAATTTCGACCAGATCACTACCTAACACGCCAATGGCTACGCTGACCCGGCGAAGCAATTCTCCCTCTTGGACAGTTACATAGTACAGCTCATTTTCCTGCTGTAGCGCTATGCGCGGAATCACCAATGCGGTTGGTTTGCTCTTTAGGCGTGCATTGACAGCAACGGTTATACCCTCACGTAGTTGGCTGTTATCCGCCGCATCAGCTAGCCGGATCTCAGTAAGTGAGCCTTGGCTCGTACCAAAGGGCCGTGGTAAGGCTTCAATCACCCCAGCCAAGGTTCGACCACCCAGCGTAGCGGCGCTGATCTCGACGGACATCCCTTCTGTAAGGCTTTCTAATTGGGTACGGGCTAGGTTGAGCTCAATTTTGAATTGACTTATATCCACTAAACGTGCTACCGCGGCGTAGCCAGCCACGGATAAGGGCTCATCACGCTCTGGCAAATTGATAAAACGAATCTCACCGTCAAAGGGGGCTTCAATTTGCCCTTCCAAGATCGACTGTTTGACACGGTCAACTGCTATCTCAGCCCGCTTGACATTCAGCTCTAATACGGGATCAATCCCATCATCAATCTGATCAAGATTTAACTGTGCTAATTCTAATTGAAGATTGCGGATCAGCGGCACATGATTAAGCGGTGTATCGCTAGGTAGATCGACACTCTGTCCTGTCCCAGGAGTAATCAATAGTTTAGAAATTTCGAGATTCAATTCTAATTGGCGCCGCCGATAATCCAAGTTTTTTTCACCATCACTCAAACTTTGTTGCGCAATCGCCAAACCAATTAAGGCGGACTCTAGATCAAGCTCGAGAATATCATTATCTAAAATCGCAATAATATCGCCAGCCTGAACGTGTGCACCATTCTCGACATAGACATCGGTCACTTGGCCGCTCCGCCGAAAGAAGAGATCTTCCTGGCGTGTAGGCGTCACTCGACCACTGAAGAGCTCTTCTTGCACCACCTCACCTCTTTGCACGGTATACGTTTCTAGGGGGCCTGTGGCAACCGCGTTGGCCGTATATTGTCCTGGCAACGTCAAAGGCATCGGTGTTGGCGTCGCGCTCCGGCCAAGGCGACAACCGGCCAAGGCGGGCAGGGTTGCCACAAGCAGGAAGCGCAGCAACAGATGGGTAAATTTCTGGGAATTCATTCGTTACTTTCCTAACTTTCCAAAGCAAATCTAGGTTATAATTCATTGGATTGATGGGCTGAACTATCTAATAGCCCAACTAGGGCAAAGAAGATCCACGGCAGAAAAGCCAGCTTTGTACCCCAAGTCACAGCATCAACTAAACCATGCATAAACATAGCGACAAAAGCCGCTAAAGTACCGGTTGCCAAGGCCCATTGCAAGGCCGCTTGTCGGCGTAGCCTTCGTCGTTGACGATGTTGCGTCTGGCGGCTGGCATTACTGCTCATAGTTACAGGCAGCTCGCCGTCATCGCTACGCAAGAGGCGGATCAGGAGCCAGATCGCACTTCCCCACAGCCACAAATAGAGAAGCAAGCCAGGTATCCCCAAGTCCACACCCACTTGCATAAACAGATTGTGCGCATGCGGAATCGTGGCATTCCGCAACTCTATATAGGGATACCGCATAGGGATCAACAGATCATAGGTCCCAATGCCAATGCCAGTTAACGCAAAATCACGGATAGCCTGCAAGGCCCGATCCCACACTTCCCAACGTCCTGATAACGAAGTGATCGAGCCATCGCTCCCAATCGCCTCCGTAAACAGGAGCACCCCATCCCAAGAAAGAACACTCCCGGTTGCCACAGCTGCAATAAAAATGCCTAAACCAGCCCACGGCCAGCGCAATGTCAGCACCACAAGCAAGGCGACGCTTACGGCTAAATAGGCACCACGGCTTTGTGCCAGGATAAGGGTAGTTAAAATTAATCCGGTTGGCAGGAGCAAGAGCAGCGGCACCCAGCGTTGGCGCGCCCAATCGGTGCGCAATGCCAATGCAGCGAGGAGCGGGATCGGCAAGAGTAGGCCACCGGCCAATACATTGGGATTAATTGTCTCACCCGCATTAAAAAAGTCTATTGGATGGGATTGGGTTACTTCGGCTGAAAAGCTAAAAAATTCTTGCGGGATAATCAGCAAAAGCATTGGACCTAACAAAGCGAGCCCAACACCAACGAGGCCAATCAAACCAGCGACCAATACAGGACGCGCTTGGGCCGGTGGCCAGTTGAGTAGTGCAAAAAAAATGGCGATGCCAAGGGCAATAAAGCCAATCGCCTGCCAGGAACGCTCCCAGTCTACCGAATTCAACAATCCGATAGGCGTCCATAGCAGCAGCAACAAGGCGGGCCAGATGAGCGGGGTAGGTGGGGCCAACTGGTGTTGTACTAACAGCCGTAGCGGCCAGAAGAGGAACAACGCGAGAATCAACCAAGGATGTACCCATGGATCCCAAAGCAGATCACGAAAAAGTAAGGAGGGAACAAGCGCAGCAACCCAGAGGGGTTCTAGCCACAACAGCGCATATAACAATCTCTGAAAGATATTCATAAGTAAAAAGGTAACCTCTTTCGCGATAAATCGAGAGGTATCATTCAATTTCCTTGATATTTGCAACTTTATATTACTTATGCAGTAGGTTAGATTGATCTTTTATCCCTGTCTGCTGCCCATTTTATCACTAAGCAAAGCAATACTAAACCGCCAAAACAAGTATATTACAGGTAAATTATCTTCTTTAATTTATACTTAAGCAGAATCATACCATGAACCATCTGTCTACCGCATAAGCAAGCTTAGATTACTAGGTTCTCTATATATATCGCTCAAACGCTAACAAATCCTTCGCGGCTGCCCAAACGAAATTAAGGAAACCTACATCAAATAACCTATTTTAATAAAACCAATGTATGTTAATTAATCACCGGTTTAAGCTTATACTGCAATTATTGATTATCATACACCGGTTTCGATGCATCATTTTTAAGTATTTCAACGGCATCCAATTCAGTTATCCACTTGTCATTTATCCCCTTGCTGATGGACCCCAGTCAACAAGAAAATGTCGTGAGTCAACATCTTGACCCAACAAATGACACAGAAACCAAACAATAATGAAAGCTAAGTGTAAGGTAAAGATACTACATTTTGCCGTATAATTTCTGTTGAAGTGATTGGTGCTTATAAGGTTTACGCTATCTTTCCCCTGTCTGTACCAGATAAACAGAGCCCATTTTTATGCCCACAATAGACTATCAGCCATTCACCACAACAGCTTAACTTGTAGTAAGTTTATCTTGCGGCAACAGAAGATTTTACAGTATACTTGCTAAAGTGCTCGTCATTTTACAGGGCTCAGCGTGATCCATTTGTCTAGCAACTGATGCTACAAGTAGCACACTGTACAGGTCAAAGAACCCACAGAAGCGAAGCTAACTTGACTTTGCAGCTAGTGCCACAATCATTTTGGAGAATACATAAGGAACTCTCATGCAAGTCAACCCTTCTGATAATCACTCTACGGTAAGTGAAACGCTCCTACCGGAGTTGGATCTGAAAGTGTACGTGCGTATCTTGTGGCACTGGAGTTGGTTATTGATCTTGTGCACGTTGCTGGCGGGTGGTGCAGCCTACATCGCTAGCCAACTGTCAGCACCGATCTACCAAGCAAGCACGACGCTCCTGATCGACGAAGCACGCAAACCCACCGCCAGCTACCAAGATCTACTCACCAGCGAACGCATCGCACGCACCTATGCCGAACTCATCCAGCGCGAAACCATCCTCGCCCAAGTGGCTCGGCAGTTTAACACCGAGTTAGCCGTGCTCCAATCGGCCCTCACCAACATCGATGTTACACCAGTACGCGATACACAACTCATCAAGGTCACCGTCGAAGGACTCTCGCCCGAGTTGGTGGCAGCGGTAGCCGATACCTTACCCCGAGTCTTCATCACCGAAATCAACGCGGTTCAAAGCCAGCGCTTTGCCGATTCTAAGCGTAACCTGGAGCAGCAACTCGACAGCCTGCGCAACCAGGTCGACCTCACCCAAATCGAGATCGACGACATCGGCCAGTCCCGCACCGCCGAAGAGGAAGTGCGCTTAGGACAGCTGCGCGGACAATTGACCCAAGCCCAGAACAGCTACACCAATGTCCTGCGCAGCTACGAGGAGTTGCGCCTTACCGAAGTTCAGTCGGTGGACAGTGTGGTCATTGTCGAAAATGCCAAAATTCCCACAACACCGGTCCGTCCCCGTCCCCTGGTTAATACCTTGTTGGCGGCTATTGTCGGAGGAATGTTGGCCTTGGGTGTCATCTTTCTCATCGAGTATCTTGATGACCGCATCAAGACTCCACAAGATCTCCAACAGGTGCTCAACACCCCTATTCTGGGTGTTATCGCCCATATGCCGCATGCGAAAAGTAAGCAACGGCAAAAGAAGGCTGATCCTTCCCGCCAAGACGATCTCATTGTTGCCAACCAGCCACGCCACCCCATCGCTGAGTCTTATCGTCGCCTGCGCACCAACTTGCGGTTTACCAGTGTCGACGAACAGTTACATACCTTACTCGTCACAAGTGCAGTACCCGGCGAAGGGAAGACGACGACAGCCGCTAATTTGGCGATTGCCATGGCTCAGGCAGGCTACCGCGTGATCATGATCGATGCCGATTTGCGCAAACCCCAATTGCATCATGTCTTTCAACTCTCCAAAGGGCCAGGATTAACGGATGCACTTTTGAACGATACGCCCCCGGCCTTCTTCCTGCGCGAAACAACCGTAGAAAATTTACAGGTCATGACCTGTGGCAGCATCCCCCCTAACCCAGCAGAATTACTCGGTTCTAGACCCATGCGCAAGCTCCTCGAAACCCTCAAAGCAGAGAGCGACATGCTGATTATCGATACACCGCCCCTCTTGGCCGTTACCGATGCACAAATTTTGTCCGATGATGTACAAGGCGTTTTGCTGGTTGTCAATAGCAGCCGCACCGCGCGCACAACCGTAGCAACTGGGGCGACGACATTGCACCAAGTGGGGGCCCGTCTCCTTGGTGTCGTCCTCAATGATATGACCAGTTCACCGCGTGGGTACTACTATTATGACTCCTACAACAACTACTATTATACTGAAGATGAAAAGAAAGAGAGCACTAGCTCGACCAGCAAACCAGGCAAGCCATCATCCGCTCCAGCGGTACCAACCTATCCTGCACTTAGACCAGGCCACATCGTAGCAAACCAGCGGGAAGAGTTACAAGCAGCCCTTCCCACTACGACCAATGGTCATTATCAACTCAAATCTGATCAAGAGAAATCATAAAAGACAACAATGCCAGCTATTCTCATTATCTGCACAGCCAACCAATGTCGCTCCCCCGTAGCGGAAGTGCTCCTACAGCGTCAACTAGCCAAACGTGAGGACGCGGCCAGTTGGCGCGTAGAATCAGCCGGCACTTGGGCCTTGTCAGCGCGCCCTGCGCATATCCACATGGCCCAAGTTGCCGCAGAAGCAGGGCTTGATCTAAGCCACCATCGTGCGCGCAGCGTGGAAGCCTTACCCTTGTCCAATTACGATCTGATTTTAACCATGGAGCAAAACCACAAGGAAGCCTTGCAGGTAGAATTTCCCCTCGTCCGCCAACGGATCTATCAGATCACAGAAATGGTTGGCATGACCTACGATGTGGCTGATCCGATCGGTGGGAGTGCCAATGACTTTCGTGGGACGCTCCAAGAGTTAAAACGGCTGATCGACTTTGGGCTACCGCGCATCGTTGCGTTGGCATCTGCCCAACCGAGTGCCGTGCGCGCCCAGCCATGAGCCACGCAGGGCAACGCATGCATCGCAAGCGGCTAGTTTGGCGCACGATCTGGGTGATCCTAGGGATATTGCTTTGTATTGTTCTCTACAAGGCAGTGCGGACTGCTTTTTATTTGCAGAATGCTTACCGCGCCGGGACACAGTTTACCCAATTTCTGCGCAACGATCTCAATGAGCAAGGCATCGCCGTTGCCCAATCATTCCTGCAGGAAAGCGCAACAGCGGTCGCCCAAGCGGAACAAGAGATGCGCTTTTTCCGTCCGGCCCTCCAGCAGGCACGGCTCCTGCCCTGGATTGGCCCTAGTTTGGCGGCCATTCCCCCCTTGTTCGAGGCAGGTAGCGAACTGGCCCAAATTGCCGTTATTGCCTACCCCGCCTTCCAACCAGTTCTTTTGACGCCAAGAGGGCGCTCCCCGATTGCACAACTACCCGCAGCCCTGGCCGCGGCAGAACCCCAATTAGCCGAGATCAATGCCCGCACGGAACGGGTTACAGCTCTGCTCCAGACCATTCGTCCAAGTGAGTTAAACTTTGGTTTACAGGAGGCGGTTGCCGATTTACAAGGGGCCGTTGCCCTGATCACACCAAGCTTGCGCTTAGGCACCTATCTACCCGAGCTATTAGGCATCGGCCAAGCACGAACCTATCTGGTTTTAGCCCAAAACAACCATGAATTACGCGCCACAGGGGGGTTTATCACAGCCATTGGCCGGGTGACTGTCATGGATGGTCATGTGATTGGCCTGGACTTTGTCGACAGCTATGATCCACTCATCAGCCGGACCGATCTGGCGCTGCCGAGTGCGCCCAAACCCGTACAGCGCTTCATGAACATTGACATCATGCTCCTGCGCGACTCGAATTGGTCCCCCGATCTTCCGACAACTGCTCAGATTGCGCGTACCATTTACACACAACAGACGGGACGCACGATCGATGGCGTCATTACGGTCGATCTGCATGCCGTTGAGTCGATTGTCAGCGCCCTGGAACCCCTAATATTACCTGGGGTAGATGAACCGCTTACGAGTGCAACTGTGGTCGAACGCATTAAACAGTTCTGGGCATCCCCCCTGGAAAGTGAAGCTTCCCTAGCAAGCGGCCAAGCAGAATGGTGGAAGCAACGCAAAGACTTTATTCCCTTGCTGGCCCGCTCGGCAATTACCCGCATTCAACAGGGCAATTTTGATAAGCTGCGTATGATCGGTGCAGTGCAACAAACACTCGATACACGCAGTCTACAGGTTTGGTTAGCCAATGTGGCCGCTGCGCAAGAATTAGCTAGATTGGGATGGGATGGCGCGCTGAAGCCGCCAAGCAGTGGTGACTTTTTGGCGCTGGTCGATACAAACTTTGGCTATAATAAAGTGGATGCAGTATTACAACGTACGCTGCAATACCAGGTTGAATGGCCACAAGGTGCTGGGCAGCCCGGCATTGCCACGGTAGCGATCACCTATCGCCACCCCTATGAGCGCCCTGGCTATGTTTGCGACCAAAGACCGCACTACGAAAATAGTTATGAAGAGATGATGGTGCGCTGTTATTATGACTATGTGCGCGTTTTTGCCCCTGGCGGCAGTGAACTATTGGGCAGTAGTGGATTGATGCAAGAGACCGTGAGCAGCGAACGCGGGGAAGGCGGCGCCCAACTGTTCAGTGGCTATTTTATCTTGGCCCCTGGTGACGAGACCATGGTAGTTTTTCAATATCGCCTCCCCCCAGCCATTCAGCCAGAGGGCTATGCGCTGTTAGTACGCCGCCAAGCCGGCACTGGTCCTCTACCCTTTAGCGCTACGATCAACCATCAATCGGTACAGACAAGCATCGAAAACGGTCGTTTTACTTGGCCCTACAAATAGGGCGGTGGATGACCACACCCTTCCGGTGAACAGCCATCACACCGCACTGGAAACAGCTATAGAAGGACGAGGCTTATTCGCCTTGGGCTAACTTGGCCCGTTTGGTTTCGCGCTGGCGAACCTCGTGGCGCAATTCCTTCTTACGTACCCGCAACGAATCCGGTGTTACCTCTAGCAGATCACCCTTCTCCAAATACTGAATCGCTTCATCCAGCGACAGTTCGCGCGGCTGGACCAGCATATCCGAAGTGGCCGAAGGCTTTTCGCGGAAGTTGGTTAGCTGCTTGGCTTGGCAAACATTGATGACCAACTCATCCGCTCGAATGTTGCGTCCCACCACCTGGCCAGCATAGACATCGGTGCCAGGGCGTACAATAAATTCGCCACGCTGTTGGAGCTTCACCAAGGCATAGGAGGTGACTGTACCCGTTTCCAAGGCCACCAATTTACCTTGCTCGACGGTATCGATTTCCCCTAAGAAAGGCTCATAGCCCGCAAAGAGCGTATTGAAAATGCCTGTACCGCGCGTCGCCGTTAGGAAGAGTTGGCGGAAACCAAGCAAGCCACGGGTTGGCGCCATATATTCGGCATAGACCGTGCCATCTTCCCCATAGCGAATGTTCACCAGTTGGGCGCGGCGCTTGCCCAACATTTCAGTGACCGCGCCCAAATAGTCGTTGAGCACTTCGACATACATATGCTCCATGGGCTCGAGCAGCCCCTCTTCTGTCTCTTTGAAGATCACTTCGGGCGGGCTGACAGCAAACTCGGAGCCCTCACGCCGCATGGTTTCAATCAAAATTGCCAGATGCAACTCACCACGCCCAGCGACTAAAAATTCACTCGCTAGTTCCGTCTCTTCAACGCGCAAGGAGACATTATGCTCCAACTCGGCGAGCAGGCGGGCGCGCAGTTGGCGGCTGGTCAGGTATTGCCCTTCCCGGCCCGCAAAGGGACTGTCATTGACGCTAAAGCTCATGCGTACAGTTGGTTCTTCCACCTTGATGGGCGGCAGCGCGTGCGGCTCATTGAGATCGGCAAGGGTATCCCCAATTCCAACATCTTCGATGCCAGCAATGGCAACGATATTGCCCGCGAAGACTTCTTCCTCCGCTTGGCGCTGAAGATTACGAAAGCTATAGACCTGCGTGATCTTGGCCGGTTTCATCACGCCTTCGGCATTGATATGCATGACCGTTTGCCCACTGCGGATGCTTCCATTTTGGAGGCGGCCAATCGCAATCTTACCGACATAGCTGCTATATTCCAACGTGCTGACCAACATCTGCGTCGGGGCATTGGTGTCAGCAATCGGCGGCGGGATATGGTCGAGAATCGTGTCAAAGAGCATGGTTAGATCCGACCCTAAAGCAGCCGGATCAAGCCCAGCCCGTGCTTCGAGCCCAATCGTGTAAATAATGGGGAAGTCGGCTTGCTCTTCGGTAGCGCCCAGGTCGATAAAGAGATCAAACGTGGCGTTGACCGCATAATCGATCCGTGCCGCTGGGCGATCTACTTTGTTGATCACCACAATGGCTTTTAGCCCTTTATTGAGGGCTTGGCGTAACACGAAGCGTGTTTGTGGCATCGGGCCTTCCACCGCATCGACGAGCAACAACACGCCATCGACCATATTCATGACCCGCTCAACCTCGCCCCCAAAGTCGGCGTGGCCAGGAGTATCGACAATATTAATTGTCACGTCGTTGTAGACAATACCTGTATTTTTCGCCAGAATGGTGATGCCGCGCTCACGCTCTAAATCATTAGAGTCAAGCACACGCTCTTGCACCTGCTGGTTAGAACGAAAGACCTTGGTCTGGCGCAACATGCCATCCACCAGGGTCGTCTTGCCATGATCGACATGGGCGATAATGGCAATATTACGGATCTTCGGACGCGTTAGCGTCGCTGTCTGATTTTCCGGTTGGATGGCCGGTTGACGGCTTGATTCTTGTAAGGCCAGCATAATTTTCCTAAGATAAAGCTTGTACACAAACACGATCGACACATAAAAATGCTCGGCCCTGAAAGGAGAGCCGAGCATTTGCATTTTCGACGAAACCGATTATAGCCGATCGAAGGCGATTTGGCAACTTTTTCCCCAAGAGAAGCGTTGTCAGCCAACGCTAGCTGTGTCGGTAGCCAAGCCAGGAAGCTTGGCCCTGCTCCGCTCGCCGAGCTTTGCGAAGCAACCCACCAAGCTCGGCTAACTTAGCGGAGCAAGAAGAGAAGACGACGCCAGGAGAGTACGCGTGGCCGCGATTGAGGACGTGGCAATATAGCAGCACGAGAACGAGTCTGTTTATAGAGGAGATTCGTTCTTACGCCAACCCGATTCTGGTAGGTGGCAGGGAGCAAACTGGGCTCCCATTTGTCCAGAAGAAGGACGATACAGACAATCAATTGGGCGAGATAGTAGAAAGTTTTTAACCAGGTGCGCTTCATACATCATTTCCTTTGGGTCATCATCGACGATGGGATAGTAACGTCATGGTTGTAATAGCGGTTATTGAACAGCGGGCGATCACTGTTGTTGATATGCTAGATACATTTCTTGATGGGTTTCATCGGCTTGCAAGTGAAAGGTGGCGCGGGGCCCCACAGGAATTCCCTGGCTGTCGAACAGTTGCACTTCCCAGAGGCCATCCGGCTGAATATCGGGAAATTCGAGCTTTAGGTTGGTGTAACGTTGGCGGGCATGGGGCTGTGGCCAAGTATAGTTGGGCAACCCGCCCTTGCTCATCTTTGTCACGGGCAGCAGATGGCCGTCTTTGCGTACTTGCACAGTGTAGCCAGCCACCCCTTCTGTGCCAGCGTGAATATAGAGAAACAAGCGGGGCGTAATTCGCTCTTCAAATCGCTTCTGCTCAGCCAGGGCAAAGGTCGGACGTGCACCAGTGTCGGTCGGCTGGGTAGGTAAGACTGTGGATACTGGCGCCAATCGAAGATTAGCAACCGAAAACTTTCCAGCAAGGGCCACCGGCGCTACGGCCTCTTTGGCAAAGGTCGTCGTTTGTCCCCAGCGCGCAGAGGGTGACTTATCCGCCCAAACGGTTCTCACATCGGCGACTGGGGCAGCTAGGACAGGCTGTTCAAAAGTAGAGAGTTGCTGATTCAGCAGCGCCGGCAGGTGCTGCGATAGCAGCCCCAAGCAAGCCCCAAGCAACAATGAAGTGATCACTAGATGATAGACTGTTTGCAAATTGATTGTCCGCATAGCCTGATTTCTCCCCCCAAAAAAATAGCCAGCACTGTCCTCTTTGTTCAGACAGGCCGGCTATTCACGTGCCTAAAATTATAATGTAGGGTGCGGTAGCGCAATTCCCTATGATTTATTGGAATCAGTCGTCAGCAACCGCTGCTTGAACGGTTTACCATCACCGCTTCTCAAAGAAGCAGGAGATAGGCGCTTTGGCTTCGCTTTATTTCATAAATTTTGTAATAATTTTTGTAAACTTTGTGCCTAGAGAGTAGCATTATCATCACGCGACGCGATTTACTAGCAAGCTGAGCATGGGTGAGTAGGGGGATATCCGCCCCAAAGAGGCGGCTCTACCCATGTTGTAATTTAATACTACGGACGAAGGTGATTTTGAACTTATCGGCGTAGCGCCGCACCATCACCTTTTCATCCTCACGACGACTTGTGACGATACGCGAGATCTGATCAACGGCTTTACTCGGTACCAGACACTCGGTGATGATCGAAACCGTGTTGGTTACTGGATCATATTCCAAGGCCTGAAAGGGTTTAAGCCCTAAACAGATTTGAGCAATTTTCTCCGACAGGTTGCTTGATTGGCTATTTGTGCTCATAAAGCTCTCTCTCCACACTTGGTAAAACTCACCAGTAAAATGGGTGGGAATAGGCGACGAACCATATTGCCCTCATGGATAGGTAGGGGTTGGCTGTTGTGTAATGTAGAGCTAACCAATGCATTGACACTTACTCTGCATATCCATTGGTAGTAACCCCTCTAATCTCTTTTGTCACCATCAACGATCGTAATTGATTACCGAGTGATTGAATTACGTTTGCTGTCGCTACTCGCCCAACCGGAGAAAGCCTTTCCTTGATCATCAACTTCAGCAGTTCGCGCAGACATCGATTATGCTCTATAACCTGTATCGGTGTAATTGCCCCATCATCTAGCATCTGATTTAGCTCATCATATTGCTCCATGATGACTAGCATTCCTTCAGAGATCATTTCAATAACACCGGGTGATTGTTCGCCAATCAGCTCTGAAGAAAAAATCCGATAGACCTCGTCGGCATCCTCAATGGCGCTCTTGATGAAGCGCAAATCTTTGTCTTTCCCCGGTCTGGGTTTGTCCGACATCGTTGATCCCTTTTCTTCTGGCTTTGCTGGCCCTGGCAAGCGCTACGGCAACTTCTTGTTTGTACTCTAAATGGCGAGTTGTATCACCCAACACCATGGGCAAGCCAGAGGATACAAAGCCGGCACAAATCTTAAGCGAGTTGATCGCGCCAATGCGGGGGCTGAGGGCGGCCATGGTGGCAAAGACACCAAAAACAACAAAAAGGGATGTGTAACCATGCTGCCCATACTTACGGTTCATGTGGGCGACGAGTTTGTTATAGATGATGCCGAAGCCAAACAGACCCGCATAGATCAGCAAATCCTTGCCTAGTTCTAGTTCTTGTGAGCTGACTTTTTCTTCAGTTTTCTCAGTAGCCATGGTACGTCAACCTTTCCTATTTACCGGCTTGACTTGAAAAAGGTTTAGGCGGTGAAGTGAATCCATTTTACCTCCTTGTGATTCAGCTTGGGGTTAGTCACAAATTAAGCTTACTTTTCATTAATTCACGCCTTACATGCATAGTAACATTCCCAACTAGGTATGTCAATACTTTTCTAAGTATTTTCGGCGGAAATGCGTAGAAAATCGCAGCTTTTTGGCAGCTTTCTTAATCCCACTTGATCGGTATTTGTTAGCCAACTCATCACATTTTTGTCTCTAGCCCAAAAGTACTCCGGTACTGATAGGTAAATTCCGTGCTAGCCTCGAAAACAGACCCAATCTACCTCTGGTACACCGAAAAATAACGGCAACTGGCACACAATTTCATCCTCACTATCTCAAAAACAAAAAAATTCAGTAATAAGATAGATAGTACAAATAGGCAGAAAAAATTCCCTGAATAACTGCCAAAAACGGATGGTTCTTATACGCACTATGTCTCTCAAAATGCACTAGTAAAGCAATTCCCTAGAAATGCCGATACACGAAGCAAACGTCCATGGCCCCAATCCACGTTACTTTATCCGTATTTATCAACGATAAAGCCTTAAAAAAGCTCCTATTTAGCAATAATTTTCCAATTAAAACGGTGTATATCAACAATCTGGGGTGCTTTTCTAGCCAAAAACTCTTTTCACAAGCTAAATAAAAGCTTTTTACTAGCTTTCTATCTGCCTTTAAAAATCACACGTACGTCGGCTTGTAATGCACAATCCGCTAGCGGCTCTGACCGCAGCCGTTGGACGGTTTGGACAAGGCCACCGCAGCAGCTCACGCTTACCCTGGCCCTTGCTGCCTTACTAATTTTCGCCAGATCCAGCTCCATGCTATACTCAGGCTTGATTGAAAGATCATCCAGAATCAGTGAATGCCACTGGTAGAGCTAGGCGGCTGATTCTGTCATATCCAGCAAAGGATTTATCTATCCCTATGGGCGATGCAATCTATAAAGCAGCCGGCGTTGATATTGACGCCGGTCAACGCGCGGTTGAGCTAATGAAGTCCGCGGTGCGCAGTACCTTTACCCCCAATGTTTTGGCAGATGTTGGTGCCTTTGGCGGCCTCTTCGCCCTCACCCAATTACCACCCCAACCGGTCTTGGTAGCCTCTACGGATGGCGTCGGCACCAAAGTCAAAGTAGCCGCCCAATTGGGGCGTTGGGAAGGGATTGGCCACGACATTGTCAACCATTGTATCAATGACATTCTGGTGCAAAATGCCCGTCCCCTCTTTTTCCTCGATTACATTGCCACCAGCCGTCTCGTGCCAGAAGCCATTGCATCGGTTGTAACAGGCATAGCTGATGCTTGTCGCGCCGTAGGGTGTGCGCTTATTGGTGGTGAAACGGCAGAAATGCCAGGAGTCTATGCCGAAGGGGCCTTTGATGTCGCGGGGACGGTGGTGGGGCTGGTTGACCGCACCCAGCTTTTGCCACGGCCACAGGCCATGCAGCCGGGTGATTGTTTGGTGGGGCTGCCCAGTAGCGGCCCACATACCAACGGCTACTCGCTGATTCGGCAACTGATTGCAACGTGGGATCTGAATGATCGGCTGACCGATGGTCAACGCTTGGCGGATGCGCTGCTAGCCCCGCACCGATGCTATCTGAAAGAAGTGGACCAGCTCCAGGCTGCCGACCTGCCCCTATTGGGCATGGCCCATATTACTGGCGGTGGCTTTGTGGATAATTTGCCGCGGGTGCTCCCCGATCACTTACGCGCTAGGATCGACTTACAGGGTTGGACGATCCCCCCGCTTTTTCAACAACTAGTATCGTGGGGCGATTTAAGCACCCCTGAAATGTTCCGCGTCTTTAATATGGGGATTGGCATGATTCTGATTGTCCCAGCTGCCACCGCGACCGCGGTTCAGAGCTTATTACCCGAGGCAATTCTATTAGGGGAGTTAACCGAACGCGGCCAGGAACAAACAGCCGTGCAGTTGGTTGGCGGAGCGTAAACTTTCACATTCTATGAGGCTTTCTCATGAAAGCCAAACTTACGACTGGGACACCCTTATGTCGACGCGACTTGCAGTATTGATCTCTGGAAATGGCTCCAATTTACAAGCAATTCTGGATGCGATCCGGCTGCGCGTGGTAGAGGCCGAGGTAGTGGTGGTCATCGCCAACCGCAAAGATGCCTATGGGCTACAGAGGGCAGCCAAGGCCGGAATTCCGACTCATTATCACCCTCTCAAACCCTATCTCACGGCTGAAGATGGACGAACAACCTATGATGCGGCTTTAGCGGCCTTCCTCGCGCCCTATAAAGTAGATTGGGTGGTCTTAGCTGGCTGGTTGCACATTTTAAGTGATACCTTTTTGCGCCAATTTCCCTACCGCGTGATCAATCTACATCCTGCTTTGCCCGGTCAATTTCCAGGTCTACAGGCGATTGAGCGGGCCTTTGCAGCCTATCAGGCCGGTCTGATCAAAAAAACGGGCGTTATGGTTCACCTCGTTCCCGATGAAGGAGTCGATAGTGGGCCGGTTCTGGTTACCCGCGAAGTGCTTATCTATCCCCGCGATACGCTAGAACAGCTAGAAAAACGCGTGCACCAAGCCGAACATCAAGCGTTAGTGGAAGCACTGCAACGGCTGATTGAAGGCGATATTACGTAGCGAAAGCGATCGTAGGCAGCAACAGGTAGCAACGTTGCGTCCCGCCGCTGCGCTTGGTTGCTGCCCTCAGGACCACTGTTTTTTCCCCATGATCAAAGTTCCCCACCACTGACGGGTTTGCTCTAGTAGCTGATCCTGTGAAAAATACATAATATAGATAGGCAGCATGGACAAGATCATCCCGCGCCAGTCAAACATGGTGTAGACAATGCTGAAGCAGAGGCCGATTAACGCTAACAGCAAATAGTGCCAAGGCAATTCTTGATACTCTTCACGCCATACCTCGCCAAAGCGCTTACCCGTTATCGAGACTTGGGCCAAGACAGTGAGCGCAACGGTCGTATAGCTATAGGCAAGGGCAACCAGCAAAAAGGGAATGCTAAAGAGCAGCGCATTGTTGACATGCAACGACAAAGAGAGAATGGTCGTTAACAGGGCTGGCGTAAACCCAGCAACCACATCTGTCGCCCACTGATAAAGAACACCACTATGGAAGCGCTGACGCCAAGGCATATCCGTACGGCCTAAAATTGCAGCGAGCGTTGTTGCCACACTCACAACAGCTATACCGGGCACGCCGATCAATAAGCTCGCCGCAAAGAGGATCGATGCCGCCACCGACAAACGCTCAAGGGCAAAGAGACGCACACACACATACTGAGTCACGGCGGCGAGTAGGGCTAACCCATAGACCAGACCCCAATTAACGGGTTGTTGCCAGACCACCCCCCACCCTACCAGCGCCAAGGCTAAACCAATCACGCCTAGTTTGACAGTCAAGGGTGAAAGCAGATCATAGAGCGATGACGAGGAACCTTCTTCCGTTGGGAATTCCGTTTCGCCCTCATCCACAGGCATCACCCGCTTAACCGCCATGTTCGCTGCGGCAGCCTGAATCGGGGCATCCTGGCTCTTGAGGAAAGGTTTGCTCTCCTTCACTCGATACATCAGATCGTTGGCAGATACAACGCGATTGCGCCCCTCTAGCTTTGCTTGATAGACGGCAACATCTGCTTGGTGAATCAATTCAGTCACTGTATCGGCGTCATACGGATAGGAAGCAATGCCAAAGGACATGGTAGCTTGGACCGGTGCCTGACTAGTCGGGACTTCAAAACAGCTTCCCTCTATCGCTACACGAATCCTCTCTGCTACGGAAAAAGCTTCCTCCTGATCAATATCGGGCAACAACACAGCAAACTCTTCACCGCCAAAGCGACCGACCGCATCTGCATGGCGCACCGTATGCTGAATAATCCGGCTCACGCCAATCAGCACCATATCGCCCGCCAAATGACCATAGTGATTATTGATCCGCCGTAGAAAATCGAGATCGGCCATAATGACGGAAAAGGTCCTGCCTGTCTGTTTAGAACGCGCCAACGTATCGGCCACCAGGCGATTAAAATAGCGAATATTGAGCAGGCCCGTTTTCCCATCGGTTTGTGCTTCATGCCGCAGCTTTGGCAGCAGCAGTGCCTTTTGCATCAGCACCAAAACCCCAAACATCGGCAGAATCATCACGGGGTTGACATACCAGAGGACGACTACCAGATACGCAAGGTAGGTCATCACAAATTCAACCCATAAATTTTCAGTTAACCATAACCCCGACTCACGCCAAGTCGCTTGATTGATCACCGTATTGGCCAAACGAAAGAGCAGATGCGTACCCATCACATAGAGGGAAGCCGCGACCAGCGCGGCAAAGCCTTGCCCCACTTCGATCAGTTCATTCAGATGGCTATTGAGCGCCAAGTATAGGCCATGGGCGCAACTGCCCACCAAAGTATAGATCGCTACGTTCAGCGCCCAATCCCACCAGCAGCCGGCATAAGTCTCACCTTGCTGTTGCGTACGCACCACCGCAAGGGCCAGGGGAATGGCAAACAAGGGAATTAAGAGGAGCGGAGGTAGCAGGAGCACCCCAGCAAAAAAGAAAAGGCTGTGGGGGTAGTACGAATGACCATCGGCAAAGCGTACTTCAAAAAATTGTGCGATGGTTGCCAAAGAGACCAAAACAAATAGAGCAGCAAAAGCTTCAGCCGATGGGGTGGATGAAGGCGTTGTAGTCAAAGTAATCAGAAGGGCAAACGTAGCAAGGCTACCAATATAAATTTGATTGCGAAGTGTCATTGTTGTAATCTTCTATGCTCACTAGACCGGAATCAACGGACGGATCAATGCTGGCGGCGCCCCAAAGGTTGAAATCAGGATCGTTGAAGATAGGGTTTACACAGGTTCAGGGGGAGTTCACCTAGCCAACGGTGACCTAGCAAGCAGCAGATCTACCCCTGTTGCTTAGGTAGGTTAGGACACTTCCCACCTGATGAAAAGAGTGACTCAGCTATTGTACCAATAAACCATCAGTCAATTGCCGGTACTACTTGCAGTAGCGAGAACACCGCAGTACCTAGAACACCAAGGCCAACGAAAAGCTTTGCGGCTTATCACAGCCAGAAGCGAAGCGCGGCCCGAACCTTACTTGACATTGTAGCACTTGTTTTACCCACGTCAATAGATCCTGATGTCGGTTTGATTACAAAAAGAGTAGATTCTCGGATACGCTTTGCGAACAAGCAGCGCTCACGCCCGGGAGAGTTTGTGCAAATATTACATTGTTCAATACCTATCACCAGAGCGTCTATTTGGCCTACTGAAGTAAATAGACGTTGGCGACCTTGCATAACGCGACACAATACAACACTTTTAGAGACAGCAAGCGAAGAAAAACAGCAAAATAAACAAGCAAATCACCAGCACCTTGCCAGCCCCAAGCCAGTTGATAGCATAGCCCCATAGCCGCCAACGAAAGAGCTGTCAGGTTTATCAAACCTGACAGCTCTTTCGTAACATCTGTCCTATGCGTTATTAATAATTTACCTTGGGCGCCGCCGTAACCACCAAAGTGATCCAGCACAGAGGCCAGCACCACTCAAACTAACTAGCCCTAGCGCCAACAGCCCAGTGGGATAAAAGCGCTGAACGATATCCATCACCGCTGGCTCAACAGCCGCTGTATCTGCAGCAAAGAGAGTGAAGGAGGCCACACCAGCGATTTTGTGCGCGGTTGCCATCGGCCATGGGGTCCATGTTGCGGTCGCAGTCGGCAGCGGGGTCTCCGTTGGCGTTGGTGTATTGGTGGCCGTTGGCGTCACGGTGGGGGTCTCCGTGGGTGTCGCGGTGGGGATTGGCGTCTCGGTTGCGGGCGGGGGGAGAAGCGTTGGAGCGACCACCGCCGCTGCCTGCACAGCCGGTTCGGCAACCACGGGCGCAGCAACTGGTGTATCCGTCGGCACAGGCGTGGGCGTTGGGGGGATTTCGATGGCTGGGGCACTTTCGTCTGGATAGAGCGCAATGACATCAATGTAAATGAGATTGTCTCCCGTACTGACAAAGTGATCGGTCACAAAAAAGACCGTTACGGTGCTGTTCAGCGCCCGCGCCCGTACATCCACGTTAGGCCCTTGTCCCGGCGGATAGTTGAGCATACGCCCCTCGCCGATATGCGCAGGGCCCCAGATAATGGCCGGACTATTGGGATCGGTGCCGCCAGTTGGATCGATCCCCAGTTGGCGGCTAAAGGTATCGGGCGCATTGGGCGCGCCCCAGGCAATACTGGCGCGGTAGCCAGCACCCGGGGTAACCGCAACTTGAGTATAGATCCCAGCCTTAAAGGTGCCGCCGTTGCTCCAGATCCGCAAGGTACCACTCCCGAAAAAGGAATGGGGATCGTTCATAAAAGCGGGATCACCATAGAGGACAAATTCCGTCCAGCCATCGGGAATCTGGCGTGGTGGCTCACCATGGAATGAATCCATATCACAGTATGGCTGGGGAATGACATTCGGAGGATTACAAGGCTCAGAAGCATAAAGCGGCACGGGCATAGTCCCCCACCAAAGGCCCACAACCAAGAGCGCCAGGGGCAAGCGCCCCACCCAGGTATGATAACGGCCACGGCAGCCATCACAGCAGCTAGCACGGTGGTCGCATCGAGTGCTCTGTCTAACAAAATCCAATGTCTAGTTCCTTTTTATCATTCTCGGCTTAGATCCGCTTAATCCACGATTAATCATTGGCAACCATAATGCAGATGCGCTGTTGTGTGAATGCGATTGACCCTTCTCAATAGTATTCACAAAAATGGGGCGGTCTACGCCAAAAGGGACAAGCGGTTCATCTGTCGCCCGATAGACACCGCTCTGCTTCCCTTTTGGAACACCGTCCACTGAATCTGGTGTGATGCGCCCCATCACACCAGATTTTTTTGTGCCCTAAAGGCCACCCAGCACGGCCACGCGGCTAGGCTGGCAAGGCTGCCAGTTGCGTCCGAATCTGCGCCACTTCCTGTAAGATCACAAGAGCCTCCCCTGGATTGGCATCCCGCAAACGACACTTACGTTGGGCTAGCTCAACATAAAGGTGCATGCGATAGGCTCGACTACGCGCAGATTGGCCCCGTTTGTGGAGCGGATTGTGCCAACGCTCGGTCAAATAGAGATAATCCTCGGCTGTCAGCAAGGTGCCCACTTCTTCCGCCAGTTCACGACGAATACAGTTGCGCTCATGTTGCCAAGCCAGCAACACAGCCACCAATACCAGACCGATCCCCGCTACAGCCACTAGCAGGCTCAGGCCGAGTCCCGTAATGTCGATCGCGGCCAAACTAGCCCCAATATTATGCAAGCTATGGGTAAGCATCGCCATAGCCAACCCCAAGAAGATCCAAAGCCACTTAACCCACGTCGCGCGGGCCAGACGGGCCAAGCCAAAGCCAATGCCAGCCAGCCCGGTGTAAAAGGCGTGGTTCAAGCCAAAGAGGACAGCCCGCAAAAAGATGACAACCGTGAGTTGCTGAAAACCACCCTCATCATAGGCACCGACAAAGTAGAGGAAATTTTCTGTCATGGCAAAGCCAAAGCCGATCAGCGCGCCATAGACAATACCATCCAATACCCCATCAAACTCCTGCTGTAGAAAAAGAAAGATCAACAGCAGCGCGACTCCTTTCGCCAATTCTTCTACTACAGGAGCAATGATCGCCCCTTCAATGATCGCCCCCGCGATATTATCCGGGGCATCGATCCAAGGCCAGCCCAAAACCAATTCACCAAAAAGACTTACCACCACCGCCGGCACTGCACCCCAGACAAAAGCCACCAAGACCAGCCAAATCGGCTCACGCTCATAGCGATCTGCCCAATAGAAGATCAGGACATATACAATCGTCGGGATGACGGCGGCAGCAACGCTGATGAGTAAGGCGACAGTCATAGGATCGTCCTAAGGAGAAGAAGATGGTAGTATGATGGGAGCAAAGCGCTTGCGCCACTTGGCATAGGTACTGGCAAAGTGCGGCCAGAATGGGCTCACGACCCCACTAGCTTTAGCCGTTGCCAATGCCACCAAGAAACTTTCGGCATTATCGTCAAAAGGCGGCATTTCGACATAACAACGCCCCAGCTCAGCGACAGTGTGGGCATCGCTCCCCGCCGTCACCGCTTTGCCATGCTCTTTGGCCAACGCGGCCGCGGCTAGATTATCGCGGGCAAAGACACACCGTGCATTCAGAATCTCCAGGGCGTCTACCTGGTCTATGACCGCCAGCACATTGGGAAGACGCATCGCAGAATGCCGGACAGAATCCAACGGATGGGGGATGCTGATCACAGCACCTTGGTCACGCAGGCGGGCAATCGTTTCGGCGGGCGATAAGCCGCGCGGCACCTCTTCTTGGACAAAGTAGGCAATCAACTCACCATGGGTGGTCATAATCTCTTCGCCGACAATTACCAAGTCTGGGGCCATGGCCTTTGCCACTAGCGCGCCATCCAACCGGTTGTGTTCCGTAACGGCCACTTTGTTCAGGCCAAGGTGACGGGCCTGTGCAATGAGATTCGCCGTTCGCGTTAAACAATCTTTGCTATAGATTGTATGGGTATGTAAATCAACTTTCCACATGAGGCATCTCGACAAAATAATCAAAAAAACTAAGCGTTGTTCTGCATCCGCTTGATCCAACTACCCACGCGATCAGTGTGACTCGGCGTTCACCAATGCCTCTTCGGCAAGGTGGGTCTCCTCACGACGCGCGGTCTCTGAACCAGCTAAGAGGTGCGGCCATAGGGCAAAGCTAATCACCCCAATGGTCACACCAAGCCAAAGCGTACAAAACCGAATCAACAGGGCGGCTGCGGTTGCCATGGGCGTAGCCAAACCCAATAGACGGCTACTAAATGCCATTAAACTACCCTCGACGCCCCCAAGACCGCCGGGCGTTGCAAAGAGCGCACCAATCACGGTACTGATACAAAAGATAAAGACGGCAATCAAGATGGCTTGATTACTAGGCGTGGCCCCAAAGCCGACGAGCACCAAATAGTAGGCAAAGCCTTCCGCCACCCAACTGACCACGCCGATGGCTAAGGAGATCAGGAGATTACGTGGGCGAAAGATCAGATAGCTGCTTTCATAAAAGCTAGCGAGATGGTCCGCAAAGCGCTTGATGACAGGAAGATGCTTACCCACTGCAAGGAGACGTAACGCCAGCGGCCGGATCTGAATCACACTAATGGTCAGCAATGAACTCATCAAGACCAAAGCCGCTACCCAGCGCGCCATCGGATCGGGAAAAGCAAGCAGCCCAACACTCGCCAGCAGCAGCATTGCCATCCCATCGGTCATGCGTTCGGCCAAGATCACCGGAGCCGTTACACTCATAGCCGTGCCCGTCACATTGCGCACCATGTAACTTTTGAGAAACTCACCAGCCTTGCCCGGTGTCATGACCATGAGCATGCCAATGCCAAAAATCCGCGCGCTGTCCCAACGCGAGATCTTGATATTTAACAAGGTCAAATACCAATGCCACTTGAGCAAACGCCCGACATAATTGACAAGCGTTAACCCAACCACAAGCGGGAGCCACTGCCAGGGAAAATCAGTAAGCGCTTGTGCCAACTCCTGCCAATCACTCCACAGCGCCAACGCCATGTAGACCAGGAGCGCAAAGACCAAAGATAATAAAATTTTTCGTCGCAAATCATTACTCATAAGCGGTCATTATACTTGGCGCGTGGACAAACGAGAAACGCGGGTGAATGGCAGCGTGCAGATTATCGGAGTAGGCATAAATTAGTCTAGAAGTTACGCAGTTGGGCCAGACCTGAAGGGTTGTTAAACCTGTCAGGTCTGGCTCAACTGCGTAACTTTTATTAGTCATACAGGCAGACAAGAAGTTGCGACCTCACTACCTTAGTTAGGACTTGTCTAGGAAGAGTCTAGGGGAAAATCATGGGTGACCGGCAATGATCAGGTTCGATCTACTCGCGTGCCAAAAGCCAACGGAAGAAGCGTTGGGGTGCGCTTTCTGGCGGCACTTCAATATGGACCGTATCAAGCGCTTGGAGCAATTCAGCGCCCGTCTGGTAACGCGCAGCCGGATCCTTGGCGAGTAGCTTCAAGAGAACCACCTCTAGCTCCGGCGAAATATAGCCAAATTCACTTGGCGGCGGGGGTGGCGTATACAAGTGTGCCTCTAATACATCCTCACGCGAGCCATAGAAAGGGCGGCGTCCGGTCACCATGCGATAAAAAATGATCCCCAATGAATAGAGATCAGCCCGGCCATCCACGGCATTGCCGTTCCGAATCTGTTCGGGAGCCAGAAAGCCCGGGGTGCCATAAATACCGCTGGCTTCCTTTTCGACAGGAGCACGCAGATCAAGCGCAGCCCCAAAGTCAAAGAGCAAGGCACGGCCATCTTGCGTAATAAAAATATTAGAGGGTTTCAGATCGCGATGGACAACCTGTTGTTTATGCACATAGTCGAGCGTAACCGCAACTTGACGGGCCAAGTTCATGGCGGGCGATTCCCCTAGCCCTTTATCTTTGCCCTGAAAGTCTTGTAACGTCTTCCCTTCAACGACATCCATGGCGATGAAAAAATGGCCGTCGATCATCCCCGCATCACGCACTTGGACGACGCCGGGATGCTGGAGCCGCGAGGTGATCCGATATTCATTTTGAAACATCGTCCGGATCTTGGGCTGGCTCGCCGCGGCATCCGTTAGCACCTTGAGTGCAACCTGCCGCCCTTGTGGTGAGCGTGCGCGATAAACCACAGCAACGGCCCCCTGACCGAGCACAGCATCAATCGTGTAGCCGCCCAGCCGCTCCAATAGGCGCGGCGGTGGCTGCATCTGGTTAGGACCACCGTAAGAGGAGTACATCGCACGACCAGTTTATGATCAAGGGTTTAGCATGGGTTCAGCACTGTGGCTATTATAGCGAAGATGCTGGGATTTGTAAATATAGTCTCGAGCTTGGCTTCCCCTCTCGCACGGCATCCCAAGCGGAAGGAGTGCAAAGGCAAAATGTTGAGTGATTAATCAAGTTAGTCCCTGTTACGAGTTACGCAATTAGGCCAAAGCACTGACAGATTTTCCCACAACCGCCAAGGCTAGATCTTGTCAGCTCTTTGGCTCAAGGGCACAACTTCTAACGATCAATAAAAGTCGGCAAATTTGGTTAGTGAAGATGCACGTATTTTATGCAAATTGCACATAGGATTCAGCATAAATCTCTTATAAACTTTAATTTGCCTTGTGAATTAAACTACAAGCTGTGCCTTTCGTATAAATAAGTCCTAGAGAACAATTATGGTCTTTTCTAGGGTTTATTGATCGAAAAAAATCGATTCACACCCTGTTCTGATAGAAGTTATCCAACTAACGCTGACGTTGTAGACAAGTACAAAGTAACATCGTTAGCGGCAGTGCAATCACTGTGTACCTTCTATGTTCATATCCATTATCTCGACCCTTTGTAGAGGAGAAACCTAATGACTCGACGACTTGTTCGTGCTCTTCCTTTGGCATTGGCCATGTGCTTGCTAGCACCGAAGGTCTTTGCCCAGGACGATGGCCCTAGTACAGCAGAAATTGCTTATGCTGTCGATAACATGATGTTGTTTATCTGTGCTGTACTGGTCTTTTTCATGCAAGCGGGCTTTGCCTTGGTCGAAGTGGGCTTTAACTCCGCCAAGAATGCCTTGAACATCATGTTCAAGAATTTCATCGATGTCAATCTTGGCATTCTAATCTATTGGCTCTTTGGTTATGGCTTGATGTATGGCGACGCTATCATTCCAGGCTGGTTGGCATGGGGCGGCTTAGGACTTGATCCAACTCCGCCTGAGGCTGGCGCGGGTGTCCTTAATGGACAAGTAGATTGGCTCTTCCAAGTAGCCTTCGCCGCCACCGCCGCCACGATTGTATCCGGCGCAGTGGCTGGGCGCATTAAATTCTCCGCCTACCTGATCTACACCATCTTTATTTCCGCCCTCGTCTATCCAATCAGTGGCTACTGGAAATGGGGCGGTGGCTGGCTCAATGAAATGGGCTTCCATGACTTTGCCGGTTCGCTCGTCGTTCATGCCGTTGGTGGCTTTGCTGGCTTGGCCGGTGCGATTGTGTTGGGGCCACGCCTTGGCCGCTTCAACCGCGATGGCAGCAATGGCCTACCGGCGCACAACTATATCTTTGCTACCCTGGGTGTCTTTATTCTTTGGGTGGGTTGGTATGGCTTCAACCCGGGCAGCCAATTAGCCATTACCGGGGCAGCCAACACAGATGCCACGATGTTGATTGCGGTCAATACAACCTTGGCGGCTGGTGCTGGTGCCGTTGTTGCGCTGCTGATCTCGCGCTTCATCTTGGCCGCAAAGAAATTCGATCTCGGGTTGGCGCTTAATGGTATGTTGGGTGGTTTGGTTGGTATTACCGCGAACTGTGATGCTGTCACCAACGGCGAGTCACTCATTATCGGTGCCATTGCCGCCGTCTTGATGACGGTTGCCGTGCTAGCACTCGAACGCTTGAAAATTGACGATCCGGTGGGTGCTTTCCCCGTTCATGGCGTCTGTGGGATCTGGGGTGGTATCGCTGCCGCGATCTTTGGTGGCAAACCCTTTATTGCCCAATTGACCGGTTCGATTGTCATTCCGCTCTGGTCGTTTGTCCTCTGTTTCATTCTCTTCTACGTCCTCAAGCAGATGAATGCCTTGCGGGTTTCACCAGAAGAAGAGACCGAAGGTATGGACCTTTCGGAACATGGCACCAGCGCCTATGCCTCCGGTGACTAAGGAACGCGTCTAGATTTCTCCCCCTGGGCTCTAAAAATAGTAGATGATAAAAATAGGTGATGCCGTTGGCGTCACCTATTTTTATCGTTATTTTCAACAGACAAGGATAAAAGAGTTGACAGGTCTAGTGGGTAAGGTGGCTCTCAGTGAAAGGAGCACAGCCATTGTGCATTGTCAACCGTCGCCCTGATACTTTCCAGACCGGGGTTGACACCGTTAGACGAATCAGTGACATTGGGTCTGCTCTTCTAGAAGCGCCGTCTCCTACCTGACAACGCCTTGCTAGCAAATTGACCTTGATGCGTAAATTTACGATAGGAGAATTTACCCATCGATCCTCTCTGTCCCTCTTTTTCTCATCCGAAGGGACTACAGGGCTACGTAACCGCCATTGGTCGGTATGACCAGAAGACCTGACAGATTTAGAGAAACCTGTCAGGTCTTAGCCAAGTGTATGACTCCTAAGGCTTTGAGAAGCTGACAAAGTCTTGCGTTGGCCGTTGTGGAGATCGCAGAGCCACCCCGATGATCCACCAAAGATAAAACGCCAGCTAGCTCTAGCTGGCGTTTTATTGAAGGCAATTATTTTAGAACGGACGTGCCACAAAGCTTTCTAGATAAACCTTGTAAGCAGCGGGAAGAATTTAGATGGCTTCGGCAGCGTAGGCCCGTTCGCCGTGTTCGCTGATATCCAAGCCCAGTTCTTCTTCCTCGTGGCTGACGCTGAGGCCCCACACTTTATCCAACACTTTGGCAATCACAAAGGTCATAATGAAGGCAAAGCCCGCCGCGACAATGACAGTGATCAGCTGTACGACAAATTGGTTTGGATTGCCATAGAGCAGACCAGTTCCCACAGGGTTAACCGCTGGGCTAGCAAAGATCCCCGTTGCCAGCGCGCCCCAGACACCGGCCATGCCGTGACAGCCCCACACATCCAACGATTCATCCAGCTTGCGGCTCTTAATGAACTTGATGGAGTAGTAGCTCACTGGTGCACCGACAGCGCCAATGATAATGGAAGCCAGCGGTGTGACAAAGCCAGCTGCTGGGGTAATCGCGACTAGACCAACAACTGCACCGGTCGCAATCCCAAGCACACTGGGCTTTTGGTCGCGCCAGGCCAGGAGCATCCATACCACCGCACCGGCAGCCGCGGCGGTATTCGTGTTCAAGAGCGCCGTGACAGCCAACCCATTGGCAGCCAACGCGCTGCCACCGTTAAAGCCAAACCAACCGACCCACAGCAAGCCAGCGCCTAAGACGGTGAAAGGAATATTATGGGGCTCGATCTCCTCTTCCCCATAACCACGGCGCGCCCGAATGGCTAGGGCAAAGGCCAACGCCGAGAAACCAGCGGTGATATGCACAACGGTACCACCAGCAAAGTCCAGCGCGCCCATGTTGAAGAAGAAACCACCAGCGGCCCAAACCCAGTGCGCTACCGGATCATAAACCAAGGTAGCCCACAGCAGCGCAAAGGCAATATAGGTCTTGAAACGAACCCGTTCGACAAAGGAACCCGTGATCAACGCGGGGGTAATCACGGCAAAGGTCATTTGAAAGGCGGCGAAAGCAATAAAGGGCAAGGTTGTGCCGTAGGTATCGCTTGGCGCTTCCCCCACACCGCTAAAACCCAAATATTGGAGACCACCGATGAAACCACCCATGGTTGGGCCAAAGGCCAAGGTAAAGCCAAAGAGCACCCACTGTAAGCTGATCAAACCCATCGTGATCAAGCTCAGATTGAGCGTAGACAGAATGTTCTTGCGCCGCACCATACCACCATAGAAAAAGGCTAGGGCTGGTGTCATCATTGTCACTAGGGCAGTTGAGATCAAGACCCAGGCAGTATCGCCCGAATTGATTTCCATAACGTCAATCGTCCTCTCCGTTGTGAACCGCAACGACCCAGGCAAAGCCAGGAACATAGGTCGATATCCCTTATTATCAGAAGCGGACAGGAAGAAAGGCCACTCGCTTTGGCCAGTTTCGAAGAACAGCCAAGTCCGTGTACACGCTTTTCCCTAGCGCAAAGACAAACAAGTGATATAACCCAATGCCATAGTTTGACAAGGCAGCATTGGTTTGTAAAATTGGTTTAAATAGCTGTGAGTCTTCTGTAAGGGAGCCCTATACGGGCTAGCACGTCTGCAAGTTTAGCAAAGTTTTTCGGTGCCTTCTATATGCACACTGCACAACAATGTTATTCTAGCACCCATCAGATCGCATAAGGGGTCGGACAAAAAGGGGAGAAAGCAAGCGATCTCTATACGGAATGCACAGCTAAAAAACCATTTTTTAACGCTGGGCCTTTGGCTTTACGATTCAAGCTTTTTGTTGTGTGAGGAAGATAAAACAGTAGCGTTATGGCATCCATTCATTTAGGCACCTCATCCTGGCAATTTGACGAGTGGCGCGGTGTCTTTTTTCCACCTGGCGTCAATCGCCCTACCTATCTTAACTACTACGCGAGTCAGTTTAATTCTGTGGAGGTTAACACGACCTTCTATGGCATTCCGCGCCCAACGACGTTGCTGAATTGGGTAGAAAGTGTGCCCCAAGGGTTTACCTTCTGCCTAAAATTTCCGCGTGCGATTACTCATGAGAAACGGTTAGAAGGGTGCGAACAAGAGACCTTGGTCTTTCTGGATATCTTGCGAGCCCTTGGCGTTGCCGCGGCACCGGCATTGCTCCAATTTCCGCCCGATTTTAGCCGACAGCTCTACGGGCGGCGCTTGGCCGACTATCTCGAGTGGCTGGCGGGCGTTCTAGAGGGGTTGCGGGTTGGCGTCGAGGTACGCGCCCCCGATTTAATGACACCGGCCTTTGCCACTTATTTAGCCGAGCGCGGGTTGGCCTATGTCTTAGTCGACCGCGTTGAGAGCGCCGATGCCTTCCCTTTTTGGTGGGCCCTGATCGAACAGGGGGCTGCACCAGCCTTTGCCCTCGTCCGCTGGATTGGCGATGACAAAAATGGCCCAACGGGGAATGATGCGCTCGTTGCCCCGCGCGATGAACAACTTGACCAATGGGCGATACGCATAGCCCAATTACAGGCAGCCAATGTTGATTTTTTTGGCTATATGCACAATCCGTATGAAGGCCACTCACCGGCCAGTTTACGGCGTTTACAAGAGCGGTTGGCCCAACAGGTATCCTTACTACCTTGGCCACCCGAAGGTGACCCACCCATGTCACCAGCCCAAATGAGCCTTTTCTGAGCAGCGTAAGCGTGGTGCTTCATCGGCAGGGCTAGCTGTTACGGCTTACGCTCACGGTCATGATATACTATTTGGACTTACACAAGGCGCTGGTACGGTGTAAGCCCTGGCGAAGTTGATGGTAACAACGATGGCCTAAGAACGCAGCAGAGGCAAGCCTCCTGCGACCTAGATGGGAACCAATCACTATGATCCGCACGATGCCTGTTGTCCAAAGCGAAGAAATTGAACTCTATATTCGGACCTATTATTCGCTTTTACGAAGCAGCGCGCCGATTCGTATTCGGAGCTTGGAAGAGACGCACGCGGCCATGAAGTCGAGCCTGCATCAATTAGCCGATAGCGCCGAGATCGATATGTCGGCATTGGTCTATGCGGCCCTGCGCCTGCCCGAGTGCATTGTGCATACGCGTTTGGTCATCTTGGGCCAAATGGATGATGTCTTTCAGCGGGAAGGATACACGCCGGAGTTGTGGCAACCGGTGAAGGCGCGCGCCCGGCGACGCAAGTTCTATTTTGAGCCCCAAGATCACATCTTGGCCGCCTATATTGCCAGTGTCAGCGACATCGATGATCTCATCCCCTGCCTAACGACCCTCCAGATTGAGTGGAACAAGTTGCATGATAAGCTAGCCAATTATCAGCTTTCAGCAGCGCTCCAAAACGCAACCGATCAAGAGATACCTGCGCTTTTGGAACAAGTACGGCAGGCCGCTGACTTGTCGGCGGAAGATTTTGCCAAGCTTAGCCAAGTTTGGCGTGGAAATTCTTTGCTGAAGAATTTCCACCGCGTTACCCAATATCGTTTGGATCTGCATGTTACGGTCTTGGGCAGTGGCTTGAGCGACTATCGCCGGAGCGTCCAATGTTGGTGGGGAAAGGTACGCCAAGCCGCACCCCAGGATCTTAGTCGGCGACCCATCTATTTTGTCAGCAGTAATGCCCATAGCTTGGCTAACTTATTGAGTGGCTATGCATGGGAAAAACAGGCCGCCATTTTGGAATATCTTCAGGAGCACAATCCAGAGGGACTCTGGCCGGAATATGAACGCTTGCCCGAAACTGATAATGGTCATCTGCGCAATTTTCTCTACTACACCTCCCGAATGGCGCTCAGCGATGCCGTTAACCAACAAGCATTTGCCGCGGCCGAAAGCGCGATTGGCATTACGCGGCTCAATGATCCCCACTGCTTAGATGTAGAAGCCCAGGTGATCGAACTCAATAAGCTTGATCCCGCGCGGTTTGACGATCGGCTCCAAGGGCTTGATCCAGAGGGGCTCAAACTGCTGCGTGAGAGCGACGCCTTGATCTTTAACATCGACTATCCATTGGGCATGGCGGCCTATCATATTTTTAGCCAAGTCAGCACAGCCGTCGGGCGTATTTTGGGTGTCTATATTTTGGGCAAGGCTGCTACGCTGAATGGACGAGTGGGTGATGTCATGATTCCCAATGTGGTCTACGACGAGCATTCCCGGAACTCCTACCTCTTTCGCAACGACTTTACCGCGCAAGATGTGGCACCCCATCTCAACTTTGGCACAGTCTTCGACAACCAAAAAGCCGTCACAGTACGTGGGACGATCTTGCAGAATCGTAGCTTTATGCATGTTTTTTATGAAGAAGGGTATACGGATATCGAGATGGAGGCTGGCCCCTATCTCAGTAGCATTTACGAAGATGTCTATCCGAAGCGCTATCCCATTGATGAAATTGTTAATCTCTTCATCAACGCACCTTATGACATTGGCGTGCTACACTATGCCAGTGACACACCGATCAGCCGTCGCCAATCGTTGTTAAGCAAGAGCCTGAGTTATTTTGGCGTTGACGCCACCTACGCCACCGCGCTGGCCGTTCTGCGCAAGATCCTAACGAAGGAGATCGCACGGTTACAGAAAGCCTAAAAGACTTTCTTTTCGCGGCCTTCGCCGCCAAGCTTTTTTCTGGTAATCCGTAGGCTTTTAATATGTCATACGGAGCGAGATCAGGACAGACGATTCACCTGGATTGTTATGAATTTTCTTGAACGTTTTCGGCATGAATTAATAAATCAGGAAGCTAGGCCAGAGATTTTAGCCTTGGCCATTGCTGGCATGGCCTACCCCGAACTTGATATCGAAGAACAAGTCGAAAAAATTGATCAACTAGCCGCGGTGGTTGATCGTGCGCTCTATGGCATTCCGCTTGGTTATGAACGGGCAGCCCGCTTTATTGATGTTCTGCATTATGATCTAGGCTTTACGGGCAATCGCGAGCAATATTACGAACCAGATAATAGCTACCTCAATGTCGTCTTGCGCCGCCGCATGGGGCTTCCCATTATGCTGAGCCTCCTCTGCATGGCCATTGGGCGGCGGCTCGCCTTAGATATCAGCGGATTGGGCTTTCCTGGTCATTTCATGGTGCGCTATCAAGATCCAGCCGGAGCGTGGCTACTCGATCCGTTTCACAGCCAAGTGATGGCGCTAGATGCCGCCAATCACTATCTTTCCAACTTGTTTGAACGCCCGGTCACGCTCTCCAGCGAGATGTTCGAGCCCATTTCGGCAGTGCTGTTGACACAACGGATTCTCAACAATCTACGGAATGCCTACTTGGGTCGCAAAGATTTTCTCATGACCTTACAAGTCTTGGATTACCTTCTGTTGCTCAACCCAGCCGAGCCAGGGGTATGGCAAGAAAAGGGGCTCCTCCACTACCAAGTGGACGATTGGGAAGCAGCCTCCTATCACCTGCGGCGGTACTTTTTTCTATCGGGCCAGTATCTCCTTGCGCAAGGGCATGAAAAAAATACCCACCTAGCCGCGGCAACGCTGCAACCCCAAGACCGGCAGATTTTGGAAATCTTCCAACAAATCGAAGAGATGCGTCGGCGCATTAACTAGGTTCTGTTGACATTTTAACGGGCTTGAAATCCCCGGCTAACCGCGAGAAGCCACCGCAGCGGCTGGCATGGCATAGGCGTTCTCAATCAAACTACGTACTTATGCACACAGAGGAGAAATTTGGTGCCAATTCCACAGGATGCGTCGCGACTTTGGCGGTTTTTATACCGGCTTATCACCTTTTGCAAGCCCCTCTTTTGCCGCCTGCGCATCGAAGGTCAGGAGCATGTACCCGCCACAGGCGGCTGTATCATCGCCTGTAACCACTCCATGGGGCCAGATTATCTGGTATTAGGCTATGCCAGCCCACGCCAGATCTACTATATGGCCAAGATCGAACTGTTTCAAGTTCACCCTTGGTTTTCACGCCTGATCGAGGCAGCCGGGGCCTTTCCCATTGACCGCGGCCGTAATGACACCGCAGCGCTTCAGGCCGCAGAAGGGGTCTTGGGCCGCGGCAAGGTCCTGGGCATGTTCCCCGAAGGCACCCGCAGCCGCACGGGCGAATTACGCCGTGGGAAAACTGGAGCAGCCCGCATTGCCTTCGCGGCGCAAGTGCCCGTCGTGCCAGCAGTTGTCATCGATCCCGCCAAAATTCTGACCCACTTTGGCCGCCGACCAGAGATCATTGTGCGCTTTGGCCCACCCCTCTACCCAACGGGCGATCCAACCCAAAAGAGCGCCATCCAAGCCTATACGCGCCAAATTATGCACGGCATTGCCCAGTTGCTGCCGCCCGAACGCCGCGGCCACTATGCAACCGTGGTCGCAGCCAGCGAGACCCGACCTAGCCTTGAGGCCGAATAGCGCGCTGCTGGGCAAACAGGGGCGCAAAGTCCCCGCGGTTTCTACACCGAGCAGCTGATAAAATTGAGGGCATGGGGCGAGCCAATCCGCCCCGTTGCGCGCCTGTCGTTTATCGACCAGTTTCGGCGGCTTGCCCAGCGGCAAAGGGTGTGATATCGGCCTTGAGCACTCGCGCCATTAATCCAAGCACTTTTTCGTTATCGTCGGCGCTTTCCGACGCGACACAATCAGCGGGTACCACCACCTGAAAATCACGCATGTAGGCGTCATTAGCGGTAAAAATCACACAGATATCAGCCGCCATCCCAGTCATGATCAAACGCTTGATGCCCAAGTCTTTCAGCAGCAGATCTAAGTTCGTTTGAAAGAAGGCGGAATGCTTGGGCTTCAAGATAAAGTAGTCGTCATCATGCGGTCGTAGCATCCGCGCAATCGCCTGACCACGGACGTCGCTCTCGCAGCAGTACTGGACAAGCCGCCGAAAATCGGAACGCCATTGACCAAAGTTATCATTGGCATAGATCACGGGGATCTCCAACCGTTTTGCGGCTTGCTTGAGCGCCGCAATTTGGTGGGCCATGGGCTGGGCGTGGACAAGCAGATCGTCGCCACCGTCGAACTCTAAATCATTGATTACATCAATCAACAACAGCGCCGTCGTGGCTGCATCATCAGTTAATTTCCACATCGGTTAATTTCCATATAGTTGGTTACTTTCGCCTCGAGATTAGGCAAACGCTGGATAAGAAAGCTGGCAACTTCGAGCTGCATAAGTTCAAGCATAAACAAAAACCAGGTTCCACAACGAAACCTGGTTTTTGCCTATAGTTGCTCTTTCGCTTGATCGCGGCTGGGCACGGAACAGGGGTGCCGGTTATAGTTCAGCCATAATTTGCCGTAGGGAGTCGCGGCTGGGGCGCACTTGACTTTCCGGCAGCTTCACCAACGGTTGTTCCACCATCTCCAACAGCTCAAGCATGTTCGGCTCAGCATCGTTGATATAGAAGAGCCCCGTGAGGAACTTGTTCTCGCGCCGGGCATTTTCTAAGGTCTGATAGGCTAACATCTTGTTGGTTGGATCATAGTCATTTTCCAACTTTTTGAGGACGATCCACGAGCCGTCATGCAGTTGTACCTCGCGTTCGTCATCATATTCGTCGATCTCAATTTCCTCATATTTGGGCACAAAATTGAGTTCATGAATCGGCACTTCGTTGGCCTTGCCCCAACCATAGCTTTTGTTCGAGCTATCGTGATTGTTAAAGGTGACACAAGGGCTAATAATATCCAACACAGCAATGCCCCGGTGGCTAACCGCAGCTTTGAGCAACGTCTCAACCTGCTTGGCATCCCCCGCAAAGCTGCGCGCCACAAAAGTGGCGTTGGCAATCAAGGCTTCCATACAAATATCCAACGAGGGCAGGTTATTGACGCCCGCATACTTGAGCATTTGCCCTTTGTCGGAGGTCGCGCTGAATTGGCCTTTGGTCAAGCCATAGACGCCATTGTTTTCGACAATATAGACCAAAGGCAGGTTGCGGCGCACCGCGTGTTTGAATTGCCCAAGGCCAATCGAGGCGGTATCCCCATCGCCACTGACCCCAATCGCGGTTAGTTCATGGTTGACGGTGAGCGCACCGGTGGCAACCGAGGGCATACGACCATGGAGACTGTTAAAGCCGTGGCTATACCCCAAGAAATAGGCTGGTGTTTTGCTGCTACAACCGATGCCGCTCAATTTGATGACTTTGGCCTGATCCAGCCCGAGTTCCCAAACCGAGTTGATAATGCGTGCGCTGATGCTATCGTGCCCACAGCCTTTGCACAAGGTGGAATCGCGGCCGCGGTATTCGGTCTTTTCTAGCCCGATGGCGTTGGTCTTAGGCGCACGGGCCGCTGCCGCACGCGCCTGTTGTGTTACAGTACTCATGCTTAGTTTCCTTGCTTGTTCAGAATCGACTCAGTAATAAAGCGGGCCGAGAGCGGTAGACCATCACATTTGGCAACCGAGTGCAAACGGGTGGCATGCTCGGGTGTTTCGGTGAGCAAAATCTTATGGAGCTGACCGTCAAAGTTATTCTCCACCACGTAGATAGTCTCGTAACTGGCAATAAAATCGCGCACGGTCTGGTTAATGGGCAAGGCCCGTAGCCGCAGGTAGCTGGTTTCGACACCGGATTTTTGCAAGCGATCCCGCGCTTCGGCAATGGCCGGATCATTGCTACCCAGGCTGATAATCGCCACGCGCGCCTCTTCCACATCATCGATCACCGGTTTGGGCACCAACGTGCGGGCTGTCTCAAATTTGCGGGCAAGGCGATAGAGGTTCTGTTCCCAATCTTCCGAGCGCTCGCTGTAAGCCGCATATTCATTATGACCGGTGCCGCGCGTAAAGTAGGCGGCCAGCGGATGTTCGGTCCCGGGCAGCGTGCGATAGGGAATGCCATCGCCATCTTCATCCAAGTAACGGCCCCATTTACCACTGCGCGCCCGAATATCTTCGGCACTGAGCACCTTGCCCCGATCCAAGGGTGTCTCGGGATAGTCAAACTCATCCGAGATCCAGAGGTTCATCCCCAAGTCCAGATCGCTCAAGACAAAGACCAACGTTTGTAGCCGTTCGGCCAGGTCAAAGGCCGTTTCGGCCATTTCAAAGCATTCTTTGGGCGTAGCCGGGAAGAGGACCACATGGTGGGTGTCGCCATGGCCTAGATAGTAGGCGGCCAATAGATCCCCTTGGCTAGTACGCGTCGGTAGACCGGTGCTAGGCCCCATCCGTTGAATGTCCCAGATCACCGCGGGGATTTCGGCAAAGTAGGCCATGCCGGCAAACTCAGACATCAAGCTAATACCAGGACCGCTGGTGGCCGTCATGGCGCGGGCACCGGCCCAACCGGCCCCTAGCACCATGCCAATGGCCGCCAATTCATCTTCAGCTTGGATCACAGCATAGGTCGCTTTGCCTGTTTCTGGATCTCGGCGCAGCGTGGGTGCGTAGCTGTTAATGGCATCGGCAACGCTGGAGGAAGGTGTAATCGGGTACCACGAGACAAAGGTGACGCCGCCGTAGAGCGCGCCCAAACCGCCCGCAGTATTACCGTCGATCAAGACTTTACCTTCATTAAAGCCGGTCATGCGTTCAACCCGGTAGGGCTGATCATTGGTCAAATGCTCGACCGCCCAAGCGTGAGCCGCCTGGACCATATTCCAGTTCATGGCAATGGGCTTGGGTTTGCCGTTAAAATTCCATTCGACAGCCGCCTGAATTTCGGCCATTTCAATGTCGAGCAAATAGGCCGCCACACCCACGTAAACCATGTTCGCGACATAGTCACGCAGGGCAAAAGGTAGATCGGCAGCCTTGACCAATTCTTTGACAGGCATAGCATAGTACTGCACATCGGCTCGTTTGGCCGCAATGGGCAACGCATCATCATAGAGCACAATGCCATTCGGTGCGACACTGGCCATATCTTCGGCAACCGTTGCACCATTCATACAGATCATCACTTCAACCGCTTCGCGCCGGGCCAAATAGCCATCTTTGCTCAGGCGGATGTTATACCAGGTGGGCAAGCCCTGGATGTTGCTAGGAAATAAGTTCTTGCCGGTGACCGGAATCCCCATTTTAAAAAGTGAACGGATCAACAGACTGTTGCTGGTCTGGCTACCAGAGCCATTCGCCGTGGCGACATTAATATTGAAGTCGTTGACAATTCGCCTCTGATCAGCTAATTTTTGTTCTTCTTGGACTAATACACTCATGCCTTCCTCCAAATTTGAGGCTTTTCCAAAAGTCAATATAGACGCGTAAGTGACTGTCAGTTCATCTGCAGCCAATTTCTGGGCTTACTCACGACCCAAACTATCGAAAAAAAAACGACCCGTTGGGGGTAAGCCCGCCATACAATCAAACAACCCACAAGGTACAACGCGCAAACGCACCTACCGATTTGTCTGCTTTGCCGATTTGTCTGCTTTACCGTGCTGCACGATCCGCGCTAGCAAGCAAAGACAAGCGGCGTTCCCCAAGCTTGCCGCGCTTTGCTACAGCGAAGCCGTTGTTTCCATAGAAATCCCACGATTACTCAACAGCCGCATGTGCTCCACCAATAGCACTTGCCCCAGCTCGTAGTCATTGGCACAAATCGCATCCACAATCCGCTCATGGTACTGCCAGACTTTTTCTAAATAACGATAGTCAGCATAGGTATTTAGTTCGACAGCCTCATAGGCATCCCAATAGGCTTCCAATAGACCCAAGACAAACGGGTTTTCCAGGCGGCGGAAAATCGTCAAATGAAATTCACGATGTTCTTGGTAGGGAATTTGGGCGCGTGGGTGGTTGAGCTTGGCCCAAGCTGTCGCGATGAGCGCACACAGATGCTCTTTATCTTCTTGGGTTAAGAGCGCGACCGCTTCGTGCCAATAGGCCACTTCTAAGTGACTGCGGAGGCTACTGAAGGCGTCAAAGTAAGTACGGTCAATGGTGAGAGCAGTCAGGAGGCTAAGACGAACGGAGTGTAGGAAGTTATATTCAGCCCGCACAATACCCCGCCGTGGGCTGACTTCGACAAGCCCCAGAACCCGGGCAACTTCCATCTGTTCACGCAACTTGCCCACACTCAGGCCCAATTCGGTGCTGAGCTCATTGAGCGAAGGTAGTCGATCACCCGGTTTGCTGGCTGCGGTCAGCAGGTGATGAATAAATTCAGAATGCGTTTTTCCATTAAGCATAACAGCCGTAAGCATCATTGCCAATATGGTTGCGCGTCACCTTTGACGCAAAGCCAGTTTCTTGATCATTGTTTAGAAACTGACAACCTGCTCCAATTGATCGGATTCATCCGATCAATCAAATTGTTGATGCGTACTATTGTAACACAATTGCTTTTTAATCAGCCAATTGGTAAGGTGGCAAAATACATATAGACGTTAGCGCTTGCCCTGCTCCCTTGCTTTGCCAGATTGTCGAGTTGGAGCAGCGAATGATATGATGCTACCAAGATTGGTCTGTCAACGCTCGCTCATTTTTAAGCACAACCCATAGCAAGGAAGAACCATATGAATTTCCCGATGCTCTCTGATGCCCAACGGTTGGCGCGTCTACAACCGCCAACCGGCCCTGTCCGCATGGTGCTTGACACCGATACGTACAACGAAGTCGATGATCAATTTGCGCTGGTTCATGCACTGCTTTCGCCCGAGCGGATCAGCGTAGAAGCCATCTATGCGGCGCCCTACTTTAATAACCGCTCCTCCGGCCCCGCCGATGGCATGGCAAAGAGTTATGAAGAGATTCATCGCCTGCTGGAAAAGTTGGATTGGCCCCAGCGCGATTTTGTCTATCGCGGGGCGACTGCCTACCTCACCAAAGCGCTACAACCCCAAACAACGCCAGCCGCCCAGGATCTGATCCAACGGGCCCTCGCCAGCCCGGATAGCGATCCGCTCTATGTGGTCGCCATTGGCGCGATCACCAATGTGGCGACAGCGGTTTTGTTAGAGCCGAAGATTATTGAGAAGATCGTCGTGGTTTGGCTCGGCGGCCATGCCCTCCACTGGCCGAATACGCGTGAATTTAATCTAAAGCAAGATGTACCGGCGGCTCGCCTCCTCTTGGATTGTGGTGTCCCTTTTGTCTTGATTCCCTGTATGGGCGTCACCAGCCACCTGCACACCACCATTGCTGAATTAGAGGCGTATGTTGCCGGGCAAGGTGCGATTGGCGATTATTTGGTGGAGATTGTCAAGGGCTATCACGATGACCACCGTGGCTGGTCCAAGGTGATTTGGGATGTCGCCACCATTGCCTATCTCTTAGACGAGCGCTGGACCCCTAGCCAGTTGGTGCATAGCCCGATTCTCACTGATCAAGTGACCTGGAGCGTCGATCATAGCCGCCATCTCATCCGCTATGTCTACCACATTAACCGCGATCCAATCTTCCGCGACCTCTTTCACAAATTGGCCCAACGGTAAGCGGCGAGAAGGTACGACCAGAGAGCGGACAGGGTTTCCAACCCTGTCCGCTCTCTGGTCGTACCGGCCACTTGTAGGATGCCTACTGCTAGTGAGTGACTACCGGTAGGTAGAGACGGAATGCTTCCGTTACCGGTGCTGCATCTACCGGACGAGCAGGTTCATCGTCAATGGGGATATCGGTGGGGCTCATCAGGAGCACGGTCACTTCATCCGCGTTGTTGCTGTAGTTACCTTCAACCTGGCTACCATCACCGCCAATCACAGCCGTGTTTACGATCGCGGTGCCAGCTGGCACAATGGCATGAATCCGCACCGCGAAGATCACGGTGCCACTAGCCCCAGGCGAGAGGGGAGCCAAGGCAAAGGTACAGTACGTTCCGGCCCCAGCCCCATCGCTACAGCTCCAGCCAGGGGTACTTGCCTGCGCCATAAAGGTTGTATAGGCAGAGACGCTTTCGGTGATCACGGCCCCGACGGCAACCCCGGTCCCTTGATTGCGATAGGTCAGTGTATAGGTGAGTACGCTGCCGGGTTGGATCTGCTCCGCAGGTTTGCTAATCGTTTTCGTGAGCACCAAATCTGGTTGCACTAACACAAAGCCGCTATCAATCGTGGGGTTATGCTCCCCTGGTTGGAGGCCAGGAACGACCACCACAATCCCGTCACTATCCCCTACCCCGTCAGGGCCAACATGAGGGAGAGTGGGTCTATAGCTAGGCGGGGTCGTGAAGGTGACCGTATAAACGACACCAGGCGATAGCGTGGTGAAGGTATAATGCCCCGTTGCATCAGTGGTGGTCGTGATGACCCCCATCGGCCCTTGCAGGGTCACCGTGACACCGGGCAGTCCTGGTTCATCGGGATCTTGCCGACCATTATTGTTATGATCTTCCCAGACCCAATCACCTAGGCTCGCTGGGGCAAACCAGAGCCCCATATCGAGCGTGAGATCAGCCGACCCGGCTGGTAAAAACGGGGTCGCAGCAGTACGTCCCGTGGCATCGGCATCGCTATCGCCAGCATCATCACCGATATTGGGCAAGGTCGGCGCATAGCCAGTGGGCCAGTTGCTAAAGATGACATAGTAGGCACCCGGCGGCAGTTGGGTAAAGAGATAGTTGCCCTGGCTGTCGGTCACCAAGGTAAGCGGAGCCCCATTGACCAATACCGGCTGACCGGTCGTAGCGTGATAGAGTGTTACTGTGACACCTGCCACACCTGGTTCATCCACAGGATTGTCCTGGCGGCCATCATGGTTGCGATCATACCAAACCCGGTCGCCAACCGTCACCGCGGGGACGAGACCGGCGTCAATCGTAAAATCATCAGTCGTGCCAAGGTTTACAGTCACCTGACCACCAAGAGGCGGATCGCTATCTTGGTCAGCAGTGCCCTGTTGTTGCGTTGTAAAGGTGTAGCCATCGGGCAAGGCAAAGTGGACAGTATAGGACTGGTTTGGCGGCAGGTGAGTAAAGGTATAGTAACCGCCGCCACTAGTGACTGTGGTGAGCGTTGCGCCGTTAGGATAGGTCAGTGTTACGGTGATACCATCCTGACCAGCGCTGGGCGGCTCATTTTGGATCCCATCCCCGTTGCTGTCCAACCACACATAGTTGCCCAAGGCCACCGTTGGCTGCGTGGTATGGGTAAAGAAGCCAAAATCGATACTTAGGTTATCGGTAGTCGTTATCACCACCGTGGTACCAACCTGGCTATGGTTTTTATTGTTCATGCCGTCTACATTGCTGCCGCTGTTCGTAAAAACGGGGGTTGCCAATGTACCAGCAGGCAGGCTCGTTTGGACGGTGTAGGTATCATGCTCGGGTACCAGGATGATATAATACCCATCTTTGTCCGTCAGCCCCTGATAGAGGGTCGTCCCATCGCTCGCGAGCGCCGTGACGACATGACCAGCGCCGACTGGCGTAACCACACCGGTGGTCGCATCGCCATCGTTATCATCTTCTAACCAAAGGCGATCCCCCAGAGCAACTTGCTTATGGAGGTGATAAAAACCGAAATCGATACTGCGATTGTCAGTCGTTGTCACCACAACGGTAGTCCCTAGCCGGTTGTGGGCAAGATTGTCATTTGCCGTTGGATTACTGCCGTCCACAGCGCGTACGGGCGTGTCCGCCATCCCATACGGCATTTCCGCAGAGACCACATACGTATCATTCGCAGGAACCGTAAGGGTATAGTAGCCCCAAGCATCGGTCAGCCCTGTATAGACCGTTACCCCATCGCTCGCCACAGCACGTACCTCATAGCCCGCGCCAATGGGCTTGACTCCTCCCGTCATAGCATCGCCATCAAAATCGTCTTCCAGCCAGAGCCGATTGCCGAGAACTACCCATTGGGTTGGCGTTGTCCCCAATTCCTCGGCAGCGGCGCGGGCTGGCTGTGGCAGCCAGGAAACGAGCTGGGCCGTTGCGACCGCGGCCAACGGTGCGGGCAACCAGTGTTGGAGCACAGCCGTCAAAGCTGGTGCTGGCACCAGGCCGGAGAATAGACAAGCGGCCAGGATAGCGATGAGACGTAGTTGATATGCCCGTACACCACCCGAGAAAGCCTGTCTTTGATCATTGGATAAACCGAAAATCGAACCCATGTAACTCATCGCTCCTCTTTAGTAGCCCGTCAAGTAACTTGTCAAGCGCAAAACTTGGGCTACTGTTATTGTAGAGTTACATTGCTCGATTCATGCTGTCAAAAGAGTGACAGAATCTTCCGACGAAGGACTCTCCTAGCCCGCCTTTTGACGTAAATAAGCGACGGCAGCCCCTGCCAACAGCGCCACCCCCGTTGGCAACATGCGTTCATCAAAATCAAAGGTGGGATTATGGTGAGGACTAAGCTCGGGGCCATTGGGATCGGCCGCGCCGATCAGGATAAAACAGCCCGGGGCGCGGTTCAAAAATTCCGAGACATCTTCACCGACCATCATGGGGGAAATCTGGATAATATCGTCCGTGCCGATTATTTGCTCGGCCACTTGCTGCATCACCGCAGTGCCCGCTTCCGAGTTGATCGTCGCGGGGCAGCCCCAGCGCGCCGAGACTGTACAAGTCGCGCCATGTGCTTGGCAGACCCCCCTGGCCACTTCTTCAATCCGGCGGAAGAGCAGATCGCGCACCGCCGTCGTAAAGCTGCGCACGGTTCCCGTCAGGGTTGCTTCACCGGCAATCACATTGCTGGCGGTGCCACTCGCAAAGGTACAGACCGAGATCACCCCCGTCTCTGTGGGGCTGAGGTTCCGTGCTACAATGCTTTGCAGCGCGACGACAAGCTCACTGGCAATGTAAATGGCATCGACGGTTTCGTGGGGCACGGCACCATGGCCACCCCGCCCATGGACCACAATTTCAAAACCATCGGCCGCGGCCCACAGCGGGCCAGATTGGACAACGACCTTGTTCAAGGGCAGGCGGCTCCACAAGTGGAGACCAAAGGTGGCGGTTGGGGTGGGATCCAGCAAGACCCCATCGTTGACCATAGCCAACGCCCCCCCCAGCGCTTCTTCCGCTGGCTGGAAGACTAACTTAACGCGGCCAGGGAGAGCCTGGCGGTGCTGCACCAACAGTTGCGCCACCCCCATGCCAATCGCGGTATGCCCGTCGTGGCCACAAGCGTGCATCACGCCAGCATGCTGCGACTGGAAGGGCAACCCAGTCTCTTCCTGAATCGGTAGCGCGTCCATGTCAAAGCGTAACATCACCGTTGGGGCATCCAATGGGGTTCCATCGGCTTCGACTACGGCCACCACGCCGGTTTTGCCAATGCCCGTGCTCACCTCTAGCCCGAGATCCCGCAGATGCTCGGCCACAACTCCCGCCGTACGTACTTCATGGAAGCCAAGCTCTGGGTGTTGATGAAAATCGCGACGCCACGCGACTAGTTGCGGCATCAAGTCCGTCGCCGCAGCTTTCAGTTCGGGATAGATCGGATCCGATTGTGCCTTTTGCTGTACGCTGTTCATAAGAAAACCCTTTGTCTTTCTGGAATAGGTAGGTACACGCCGCGGAGGACGCCATTGCGGCGTTATGAGATTTTAGCTATGCGATTTTAGTAGCCTGCTCCGGCTTGCTGTCGCGAGCGAGGGAACCACAGTGCCACCATGGTACTGGATAACCACACTTCGAGCAAACCTGTGTAGTACCTAGTTGGCGGCTCCTGAGTAGCTTTGTATCCCCCCTGCAACTCCTGTCGTGTAGAGTGGTGGGCAAAGCGCAGCATGATTCGGGTTCTCATTCTAGCCCGAATCGCGCTTTACGAATCACGCGACAAAGCATAGTTGGCTCCTGTGCATCGTGGGCTAGGATTTCAATCATTGCTTACTATGCTTGGCGTAGATCTATTTCCTGGTTATAATCTTAAGCAGACAAAAGCCAAAGGTGAACAAGCGCCATGACAACAGCAACAACGCCTGCTGGTAAAACCTATCAAACCCTCGCGGATTTGGTGGCGGCCATGCAACAGATGGATGACGATCCGCTCTATGTTACGGGTAGCACCATGGTCATCTATCGTGGTAACCCCGCAGCAGAGTTGATGATTGTTGGCGAAGCCCCTGGCCCCCAAGAAAACAAACAGGGCAAGCCTTTTGTTGGCCCGTCCGGCAAATTGTTGGATCAAATTTTGAACTCGGTTGGCCTGGAGTCGGAGAAAGATATCTTTATCACCAATGCTGTTTTCCGCTTACCGCCCGGCGCGGATAACCGTGCGGTCCGCAAACCGACAACGGCAGAGATTCAATTTTATAAACCTTTCCTTATGGAAATCATCCGCCTCATTGATCCCAAAATTATCCTGCTGACCGGTGCCGTTTCCATGCAAGCGCTCCTCAACGAAACCAAGCTTGGCATTACCAAAATGCGGGGTCAATGGTTCCAGGTTGATGACCGTTGGGTGATGCCGATTTTTCATCCCGCGTATCTGTTACGCAATCCCGAAAAATCGCCCGGGTCACCCAAGGCATTGATGTGGCAGGATATTCAAGCAGTACGCCGTAAGTATGACGAATTAGGCTTGGCATCCGCAAGCTAGTTGTTATACCACCCATAAGCTACGTCACCGGTTGCATCAGCGCGTCCATAGGATGTGAACACTAGCGCAACAACCCATGAAGGCTAAAAAGCAGAAAGGATCGTCCCGTGTCTGCAAACAGAGGTATGAAATTACCCACCTATCGTCGGCATCCGTTGGATGCGATCTTTGCCCCACGCAATATCGCCGTTATCGGCGCAACCGAACGCGCCAATAGCGTAGGGCGTACCCTCCTTTGGAACTTGATCAGCCATCCCTTTGGCGGTGCTGTCTTCCCCATCAACCCCAAACGGAGCAACGTATTGGGCATCCGCTCCTACCCCAGCATTGGCGAAACGCCGGATCAAGTCGATTTAGCGGTGATCGTGACGCCCGCGCGTACCGTACCCGGCGTGATCGAAGAGTGTGTCCAAGCGGGCGTCAAAGGGGCCATTGTGATCTCGGCAGGCTTTAAAGAGATTGGCGACGAAGGGGCCCAACTCGAACAAGAAATTTTACAAAAGGCCCGTCAGGCCAAAATGCGGATCATCGGCCCCAATTGTTTGGGCGTGATGAGCCCCATCACCGGCATTAATGCCACCTTTGCCAAGGGCATGGCGCTGCCTGGCAATGTCGGTTTTCTCAGCCAGAGTGGCGCGCTCTGTACATCGGTCCTCGACTGGAGCCTGCAAGAGCATGTCGGCTTTAGTGCCTTTGTCTCGATTGGATCGATGCTCGATGTTAACTGGGGGGATCTGATCTATTACCTCGGCGACGATCCCCACACCAGCAGCATTGTGATCTATATGGAATCGATCGGCGATGCTGGCGCTTTTCTCTCAGCGGCGCGTGAAGTCTCGTTGAGCAAGCCGATCATTGTGATCAAAGCCGGTCGCACCGCCGCGGCGGCTAAGGCGGCGGCTTCACACACCGGTGCCCTCACCGGCAGCGATGACGTGCTCGACATTGCCTTTCAGCGCTGTGGGGTTTTGCGTGTCGAACGGATTGCCGAGATCTTCTACATGGCCGAAGTGTTGGCCAAACAACCCCGCCCGAAAGGACCGAACCTGACGATTGTCACCAACGCCGGTGGCCCCGGTGTCTTGGCAACGGACGCCTTGATCCAAAGCGGTGGTCAATTGACCACCCTTTCGGCCCCCACGGTTGAAAAGCTAAATACCTTCTTACCCGCCCATTGGAGCCACAGCAACCCCGTCGATATTTTGGGGGACGCCGAGCCGGAGCGCTATGCACAGACGCTCAGTGTCGTGGCCGATGACCCAGAAAGTGATGGCCTGCTGGTCATTCTCACCCCTCAGGATATGACCGACCCCACCCAAACCGCCGAGCAGTTGCGCCATGTCTGTGAGGCCCCCCAAAAGAAACCCGTGCTAGCTAGTTGGATGGGTGGCGCGGATATTAAGGCCGGGGAAGCCATTTTGAGCCGCGCGGGAATTCCTACCTTTCCCTATCCAGATACAGCGACACGCGTCTTTAACTACATGTGGCAATATGCCTATAACTTACGGGCGATCTACGAAACGCCGGTCTTGCCCGTTAGCACCAGCAGCGAAGCGACTAATCACCAACATGCACGCGAGCTCATTGAGCGAATTCGGGCCAAACAGCGCACGATCCTCACCGAGTACGAAGCCAAACAGATCCTGACGGCCTATGGCATCCCAACCGTGCCAACCTTTTTAGCCAATAGCGTTGCAGAGGCGGTGAGTCAAGCCGAACAGTTGGGCTATCCGGTTGTCCTCAAGCTCAATTCCGAGACGATTACGCACAAGAGTGATGTCAATGGTGTACAGCTAAACCTGACCAATGCTGCCGATGTCCAAGCCGCGTACCAAACCATCGAAACGAGCGTCGCCCGGTTACGCGGAGCAGAACATTTCCAAGGTGTCACCGTACAGCCCATGGAAAAGCTGGAAGGCTACGAACTTATCCTCGGTTCCAGCCTTGATCTACAATTTGGACCAGTTTTGCTCTTTGGCGCTGGTGGCACCTTGGTGGAAGTCTTCCGCGATCGCGCCTTGGCGCTGCCACCCTTGACCACCGTCCTGGCCCGGCGCATGATGGAGCAGACCCGCATCTACACCGCGCTCAAAGGTGTGCGTGGACGCAAGCCAGTTGACCTGGAAGCACTCCAACGTTTAATGGTCCGCTTTAGCCAGTTGGTGGTGGAACAGCCTTGGATCAAGGAGCTGGACATCAATCCGCTGTTGGTTTCACCCGAACGCCTAGTGGCATTGGACGCGCGCATTGTGCTCCATGACCCACTGCTCACCGAAGACGCCCTGCCCAAGTCGGCCATCCGCCCCTATCCAGCGCGCTACAGTGCGCCTTGGACTTTGCCCACGGGCGAAGAGGTGCTGATCCGGCCCATCCGCCCAGAAGATGAGCCGTTGATGGTCGCCTTCAACGAGACTTTATCGCCCGACAGCATCTATCTGCGCTATTTCCATCCGATTTCCGCCTCCCAACTGGTTGCCCATGAACAACTGGCCCGGCTCTGCTTTATCGATTACGACCGCGAAATGAACCTAGTCGCCGAGCAGCGGAAGGCCGATGGCACTATTGAAATTATCGGCTTGGGTCAATTGACCAAATTACATGGTAGCCGCGAAGCAGAATTTGCCATTATGGTCAGCGATCCCTACCAACGGCATGGCCTCGGCAGCGAACTCCTGCGCCGCCTCGTTGACTTCGGTCGCGACGAAAAGCTCGAACGCATTGTCGCCGAAATCCTCCCTGAAAATGAAGGCATGAAACAGGTCTCGGCCCGTCTTGGCTTCAAACTCCAAATGAACCGCGACGAAGGCATTATCGAAGCCGTCCTGCCGCTTTAGGCTGGCGACTAGAGACTGCTCCGATGACACCCAGACCTGACAGGTTTGCGAAACCTGTCAGGTCTCATGCCGCTCGCCTCTCCGCTCCAATCCAAGCCGATCATGGATTACGTTACCTTTCATAAGGATATCTGGTCGTTAGCGCGCTGATCAGATATCCACTCTACCCTAGGTGTCGTTTGTACAGGCAAGCTCCCTTTTGCTTTGTAGGACGGCGCAGCAGATTTCCACTCAATATTTGAAAGGAGTATCACCCATGATACGTAGTGCAGTTGCTCGCATGAAGCCACTCTACCTTGCGGCTGGGTTGCTGATCTTCCTCATGGTAGCCTTGGGCGCCTGCCAATCGGCCACGCCAACGGCGGAACCCGCTGCCCCGACCGAAGCACCAGCAGAGCCGACCGCCGGGCCAACCGAAGAACCCACCACCGAACCAACCGCCGAACCAACCGAAGAGCCAGCAGAAGAGCCGACCGCACCAGCCGAAGAAGAACCGGCGACGGAGACGATGACGAGCACGGAGGAGATTACCGCCACCGAAACAGTGACGGCTGCCGAAGTGACGACGGGCACAAGCGATAGCGGTTCGCTCATTGGCGATGTGGAGGCTGGGGCCTATATTGCCCTCCTCACGGGTGGCTGTGGCTGTCACATGAACCGGGATTTGGGTGGTCTGGCGGGTGGCAATGAATTTGAAGTACCCACCGGCGTTGTCTATGCATCCAATATCACGCCAGACCCCGAAACAGGCATTGGGAGCTGGAGCCCAGAGGCGATCGTCAACGCCCTCCAGACTGGCGCTGAGCCGGATGGTGGTCAACTGCACCCAGCCATGCCCTATATGCGCTTTAGCGCGCTTTCCACTGAAGAAGCCTACAACGTGGCCGCTTGGCTGCTTGCCCAAGAGCCCGTGAGCAATGCTGTGCCGGACGGCGAATTGTCCGCCGAGCCAGCCAGCTATACGCCTGCAGCAGCACCACTGGCTACGCCGCCAACCGACCCGATTGCGCGGGGTGAACAACTGGTTGTCTTAGCCGCCTGTGGTGGTTGTCATACGCCGAAAGATGCGGATGGCAGCGATACGGCTGATATGCTCCTAGCAGGCGCGCCCTTACGCGACGAATTTGCTTCTAATCTGACACCGGATGAAGCAACCGGCATTGGAAGCTGGAGCGAAGCAGAGATTGCCCACTTCTTGGTAAGCGGCATGTATCCCGACGGCAGCATGGTAGAAGGTGCCATGGGCCAACAAATTACCCGCCGCTTTAGCCAACTCACCGAAGGGGATGCCACGGCGATTGCCACTTATCTCAAGAGTATTCCCGGGGTTAGCAACGCCGCCCCGTAATACGCTGCGAGCACTAACTCAAACAAAAAAGCCTGCGTCTTATGCGCAGGCTTTTTAATGCCTCTAGGACTTAAGGCCGAATGTGAGCTTCTATTGTAACGTTAGCGGCCCCAGCTGATCATCTGCTCGCTGTTATAAGTGTAGCCGATTTCTAGATCGACGGGCAATGGGCGTTGGTTGCTACCATCGGCATTCATCACCCAAACCCGCCAGGCACCAGCGTTGTTGTTCTCATCGCGATTGCTGAGATAAGCGATCAAATTGCCATCGGGGCTCCACGTCGGTGAAACATTGCTGGGCAGCTGTTCGACGAGCGTGGTTACAGGCCGTGTCAGCGCAACCAGCCCCGTACCATCGGGATTCACGGCAAAGATCTCCCAATGTGGCCCTTCCTTGCTCTGGAAGACAATGCGGCCACCATTCGGTTGCCAATCGGGATCCCAATCATAACCATCATAATAGACTTGCGTCGTATTGGCATCCGCTTCATCTTTGGTCAGTTGGATCCCCGCGGTTGATTGGTAGACAATGCCCGCTTCGTTCCAATCGGGGGCCCGAGCACTGTTCAATGCCGCCAGGTCGCGATAATCATCGCCATTGGCCGCAATGCGGGCAATCATCCACTCTGGGCGCTCTATCCGATCATAATCACTAAAGAGCTTATCCACATTCAAACCAGGCACATTCGGTAGGTTAAATTGGGCAATAATTTGGGCGTTGGTCAGACAAAGCCCAAAGCCAAAGTCGCGACAGCGATAGAAACCATCATTCCGGCTAAAGACAATCCACTTACCGTCGGGGCTCCACTTCGGTGACATTAACCCGTCGCGCTCGCCAAAAATCTTACGCTCATTGCTACCATCGATATTGATGAGATAGATGCCATTGGCATTCCCAATGCGGCTAAAGGCCACTTGTGTACCATCAGGACTAATCGCCGGATCAAGACCACTGGTCAGCGGGCGCAATTCACCGGTACTCAAATTGTAGAGATAGAAAGTTCCCCCCCAACTGCTTTGAATCACCAGATTGCCGCTCAAGCCCGTTGGGCCGGTGCGTTGGACACTGGGCGCAGCGGTTGCTGTGGCGACCGTTGTCGGTGCAGGAGATATAAACTCTGTCGTAGCGGCAGGTGACGCTGTAGTCGGCGCAGCTGTCGGTTGGGCAGCAGGCAAGGGAATCGACGCACTTGCTGGCGCTGCCGTCTCATTCACGGCTTGGGAGATTGGTAAGGTAGCGATCGGTTCGCTAACCACGACATAGGTCGCAGAGACCCACCCCAAGCCACCACTGACATCGGGCACTTCGAGTTGCACCCAGGTGTTATCAGTAGTGCGACCCACGGCAATAAATACCTCGCGCGGCAATGCCTTGGCAATGATAGGGAAGGTTGTGCCAGGGCCGGAACGCACATTCAAGCGTGAACCGGTCATGGCAACCTGTACCGTAGGTTTGCCATCAGCGACCGGGGTTGGCCGCATAGCTTGGGTCGCCGTGGCCTGGGGTACACTCACGACGACAGCCGTGGCGCTAGCTGGGGCAGCAGCAGGTGTGCCACTCGTCACGGCTGTCGTCACTTCTTCGGTTGTTGTCACGGTTCCCGTCACGGTTCCCGTCGTCGCCACGGGCGGAGACGGTGACACAGACGTTTCATCCATCACCGGCAAATTCTTTACATTAAAGACGACAACTTCGGTCACCGCAACCCAACCATTTTCGCCAGCCATTGTGGTTACAAAAAGGGTGCGCTCATCGGCGGTCCGGCCCCGGGCACTTAGGGCTGTACCAGTTGCCAAGGTGAGCAAGGCATCCCCGGTTGGTGCGCTCCGTAACGTCGCACCTTTGCTGCTCACGACGGCGATCAACTCCGCTTGGGCACCCATAGCCAGCGTTGGGGTTGGCGGCACAGGTGTTGGGGTTGGCGGGAGTGGCGTCGGGGTTGGTGGCGCGGGTGTCGGAGTCGGCGGGAGTGGCGTCGGGGTTGCCGTTGGTGGCACGGCCGTTGGCGTCGCCGTCGGTGGAACCATGGTTGCCGCCACAGTTGCCACGGCAGTCGCGCCCGCGGTTACAGGAGCGGTTGTGGCTGTCGTGGTCCCCGTAGCAGAAGCCGCCGTAGCAGAAACCACGGCAGAAGGAACTGCCGTGGGTGATTCGGCAGCCATATCGGCCATGACTGGCAGCTGTTCCGTCCCAAAAATCACAATGGTGCGGGTCTCTACCCAACCACTCTCCCCAGCATCTGTTTCAACTACCACCCAGCGACTATCGGCGGTGCGGCCAACCGCCGTCAGCGTCGCGCCGGGGGTCAGGGTCGCGAGGACGGTGCCGTCGGGTGCATCATATAAATCAGTGCCTTGCGCCCCAACGACCGCCAGTCGACCTTGCGTTTGGGCATAGAGGCTTGTTGGCAACCCCCAAGAGAACGCCGTATAGAAAGAAAAGAACCCCAGCAAAAGGAGTAGAAAAAGCCCCGATAGGCGCGCCCATCGTCGGCCAACGGCTGGTCGTGCCGTTTGTGCGTGCATTGTAGGATTCGGGTGGCGCAAACGAAAGCGCAACATCTCACTGCCTCATTTCTAAAGTTGTGATGGTCTGCCCTGCTATCTCCTAAAGCGCCCCAATCAACCGCTAAACCATTGTTGCCGTTTGCCGTTGCGCGCCAGCCAGGAGGGCTATCACCATGCAAATCAATGCGCTAACCATAAACAGGAATTATGATATCTGAAGTTTGACAAGATGCCGCAATGGACTGTACAATCTTGGCCGACCGACCGTTCGGTCGGGAAAAAGCGCTAGTTATTATCAAGTAAGAAGGATTTGTTGTCAAACTATTATAGTCATGGAAGAACAAACTCGCTCTAGCTCGAAAGAAACCATTTTAGATGCAGCTCAGGATCTATTGGCCCGGCATGGCTATGCCGGGCTTTCCATGCGTGAACTTGCGTTAGAATCGGGCCTAGCCAAAGCAACGATTTATCATTACTTCCAAGATAAAGAAGACATTTTTCGGCAAGTGCTCGAGCGCGATCTACGCCGTGTCCATACCCACATCAGCGCGGCCATGGAAAAGGAAGAAGGCTGTTTAGCCAAATTGCGTGCGGTGATCTACAACTACTTTGGCTTAATGCACACCCGCCGCGCCATTATGATGGGCGTAATTCGGGATTTAGGCGAAAGTAAGCGCCTCTTCCGTGAGATCATGTGTACCCACCGCGAAATCCATCTTGGGCCCATCATGCGTCTCCTCCAACAAGGTATTGACGAAGGGGTTTTTCGCCCTGTCAATGTGGAATATACGACCTATAGTCTCTTGAGCATGATTAATGCCTTTGTCATTTCTCGACACTATTTCCAGGATGTGATGCCCCAGAGCGCCGCTCCTAGCAAGGAAGCAGCTGACCCCCAAAGTGCCTACCCCTGGGAGCTTGACGAAGATGTAGCTGAACATACCCTCCAGCTCATTCTACACGGCATTCAAACGCCCTCATCTACGTCAACGCCCCAGTCATGACGCAACTGCATTTTCTTGTATACGTATATCATCTCTAGCAGTTGCAAATAAGTGAATACACTTATGTTTTAGGATGAGTCGAAGCGATTCGCTCATCGCTGCAAGGCCAATGACGACCCAGGTTCGTTACCTAGGCTCGCGACACAGAGCAAAGTTGCTCAAGCCTTTCAGCAGATGAGCGAATTTTCGTGAGCAATGTCTTTCATTGTCAAACGTTTAAGGAAGTCTGTATCGTATGAACAGTCGAAATTTTCTTCGTTCACAGCCATATCGGCTAGGTGCCAAAAAACGAGCCAGCCTCGCTTGCAGCTTGATTGCCTTGAGCCTGTTCTTAACTGCTTGCAATTTCACGGCAGCCCAGCCCACCAGCGTGCCCTTTGAAGCCACCCCCTATGAACCAGGCGGCACCGTGGTTGCGCCCGCCGAAAGTACGCCAGCAGCGGAGGGGGTAACGGCGACGACCGCAAGCACGGATACCACGACAACGACAGCTGCGCCAGCGAGCTTGGCCGCAGCCCAACCCACGGCGACAACCGCATCGGCGGCCAGTCTATCCACAGCAAACGCACTCCGTTACAGCGGGGAAATTGCGGCGGAGAGCCAAGTGGTGATTGTGGCCGAAACCGCGGGCATGGTGCTCGCATTGCCCCTCCAAATGGGGGACATTGTGCAAAAAGGCGATTTGGTTGCCCAGCTTGATACAACCCTGCTTGAAGCCCAAAGCGCCCAGGCAATGGCTGGCCTCGAAGCAGCCAATGCCCAGTTAGCCCTCGCCCAGATGCCAGCCGATCCTGATGATCTTGCCGCGGCGCAGGCGGGGGTGAACGCGGCTAGCGCCGCCTACCAACGGGCGACGGCGGGTCTCACCGCAGAAGAGCAACGGCTAGTCTTAGCTCAATTAAAACAAGCCCAAGCCGCCGTCACGGTTGCCCAAGCGGCCTATAACCAAGTGAAGGGCAACCCAGCCATTGGGATGTTGCCCCAAAGTTTGCAGCTTCAACAGGCCACCCTCGCGGTCGAAGCAGCCCAAGCCCAATATGACAAAGCCATGTTAGGTGCAACGGACGATGTGATCGCGGGAGCCTATGCCCAGTTGGCGGCGGCCCGTGCCCAGCTTCAACGGCTACGCGAAGGAGCCAAACCCGAACAGATTCGCGCGGTCGAAGCACAGGTGAAACAGGCCGAAATGGGCGTCTACCTAGCCCAATTGCAAATTAGCAAGGCGACGGTCAAAGCCGCTGTGGCTGGGGTTGTGACCCGTGTCAACAGCAGTGTGGGCTCCATGGCTGCGCCTGGGGCGCCGCTCGTCACGTTGCTGTCACCTGAAGTCAAAGTGACCATTGCCGTCGAAGAAACGCGCCTTAGCCAACTCGCGGTAGGCCAACCAGCGGTCATCTATGTGGATGCTTATCCAGGTCAACAATTCGCTGGCACCGTGACGATCATTGCCCCAGAGCTCGATCCGGCAACGCGCACGGTGCGTGTGACGGTGGAGCCCAACGAGGTAACCAGTCAATTGCTGCCTGGGATGTCGGCAACGGTTGATTTACTTGTCCAGTAGTCGACATTAGAGAGGAGAGCGCACAACATTGAACGCCGAAGCCGCTAGGAAAGCTTGGGCGCGCAATCGCTTACTCTTCCCATCTCTCGCCGAGGAGTTATCATTATGAAAATCTGGGACATCTCCATTCGCCAGCCGGTCTTTATGACCATGATCCTGGCCGCTGGTATTATCATGGGCGTCTTTTCCTACTTTCGGATGCCGGTCGATGTTTATCCTGATGTTGAATTTCCGGTAGTTGCGGTTATTACCATCTACCCTGGTGCTGGGCCAACCGAAGTTGAAGAGCAAGTCACCAAAAAATTAGAGGCGGAGCTTAGTACCATTGGCGGTGTAGATACCGTCAATTCCACTTCCGCCGAGAGTGTGAGCACGATCGTTATTCTCTTCGATCTCAACCAATCCGCCGATAAGGTGAGTCAAGAAGTGCGCGAAAAGGTGAACTTATTGCGCAACGACTTGCCCAGTGGGATCCAAGAGCCGGTGATCCGCCGCTTTAATCCTTCGGATCAGGCGATCATGCTCTTTGGCGTCGCCGACAAGACAGGCAAGCTGAGCCCGGTAGAACTGCGCCAACTGGTGGAAGATACCATTCAAGCACCGCTGCAGCGGGTGCCGGACGTGGCGGCCGTCGACGTTGCTGGTGGGTTAGAACGCGAGATTCAAGTCAACCTCAATATTGAGGCCATGCAGGCGCGCAAAATTTCACCCCAGCAAGTCGGCGCCGCCCTCCAGACCGAAAATATCAACATTCCCGGCGGCTCCCTGGTCGAGAGTGAACAGGAAGTCACCCTACGTACCCCTGGCAATTTCCAAACGATCGATGATCTGCGAAATGTGATCATTGCCAACCGGGGGACGCCGATCTATCTGCGCGATATCGCCGATGTCGTTGATGGCTACAAGAAGCGCGAGAGCTTATCGCGCCTCAATGGCCAAGAATCCATCGTCGTTAGCATCCGTAAACAGAGCGGTAGCAATACAGTCGCAGTCGTTGATGGGGTCAAACGAGAGTTAGAACCGATCATTGCCGCCAACCCTGATCTCGATATTGTCATCGCCAGCGATCAGGCCGTGCAGGTCAGTGAATCGATCGATGGGGCCGTCGAAGATCTGCTGTGGGGCTCGTTATTGGCGGCGCTAGTCGTCTTTGTTTTCTTTCGCGATTTTCGCAGCACGATCGTTACCATTGCGGGTCTGCCGGTCATTATGATCGCCACACTCTACTTTATGCACTTGAGCAACATCGGGCTCAATAACATTTCGCTCTTAGCGCTGGCCTTGGTCGTCGGCTTGGTGATCGATGACGCCATTGTGGTGCGCGAGAATATTTTGCGCTGGCTAAACAAAGGCTATAAACCCATCGAAGCCGCCAGCCATGGTACGGCTGAAGTCTTTTTGCCCGTGCTCGCGACAACAGCAACGGTCATGGCCGTCTTTCTGCCTGTTGCCTATGCCCAAGGGATCATCGGTCGCTTCTTCGTCGCCTTTGGCTTCACCGTTTGTATCGCCATGGCTATCTCCTTCTTTGAATCGCTCACGATGGCACCCATGCTCAGTGCCTACTTCTTCAATGCCAAGGATACAGAAGATCGCGAAATTAGTGATAAAGACGATCATGAGCACGCCGAGGCCGATAGCTGGCTGAATCGCTTTTACGGGGGCTTCTTGAATTGGGCTTTGCGCTTCAAATGGTTGACCTTGTTAATCACGACGATCATTGTGGTGGTTAGCCTCTATGGTGCGACCTTTCTCGACTTTGCCTTTATTCCTTCGGTAGATCAACACGAGACAACCATGGCGGTTCGCCTCCCGGCAGGCACCCCTATCGACGTGAGTCAACAGGAAGCGCTGAAGATCGAAAACGTTCTGCGGCAACATCCAGGGGTAGCAGACATTTTTACGACCATCGGCGCAACGGGTGCCCCAGAGCAGCTGAGCTTCTTCCTGCGCATTCATCAGGATTACACCACCCGTACAGTCATTGACGAGCTGCGCCGACCACTTGCCAACGCGCCCGGTCTTTCCTTTACGTTGGGTGGTGGCCCCGGCGGGGCCACCACCGATGTCGTCGTTGAAATTCGCGGGTTGGAAAATGTCAGCTATGCAGCGCTAGGGCAACAGGCCGAAAGCGTACTGGCGCAACTACGAACAATTCCCGGGTTAGTCGATTTTGATCTCAGCTACAAAGCGGGACGTCCTGAACTACAGTTTGTGGTAGAGCGGGAAAAAGCAGCGCAGCTTGGTCTCAGCACGGCCCAAATTGGCTCTACCCTGCGCACCTTGATCAATGGGGATACCGTAACGACCTTCCGCGGCGAAGGGAATGAGGCCGATATTCGGGTACAATTGCGTGAGGATAGTCGTACCAGTGTCGATGACATTCTCAACCTGAGCTTTCTGACCCCAAGCGGCGCACAGATCCCCTTGCGCCAAGTCGCAACCACGGCCTTCACAACCGGTCCCAATCAAATTTCCCGCATTGACCGTCAGCCAACCATCAATATTACGGCTAACGTGGCCGGGCGCAAAGTACCTGGGGCCACCACGGATGTCGCCAATCTATTGGCAACGATCACACCGCCAGCTGGCATTACAGTCAGCTTAGGTGGTAGTGCTGAACAACAAACCCAGGGCTTCCAGGATCTAGGGTTAGCCATGTTGCTCTCCATCGTCTTTATCTATATGGTGCTGGCCAGTCAATTCAACAGCTTTATTCAACCTATTTTGATCATGCTTGCGTTGCCGCTCGCCATTATCGGTGCGCTGCTGGCATTGCTGGTCACTGGCTTCCCACTGGATCTGACAGCCTTTATTGGCTTTATTATGCTAATGGGTCTCGTGACAAAGAACTCGATTTTGTTGGTCGATTTTGCCAATCGTGAACGCGAGAAGGGGATTGACGCCAACGAGGCCATGCGCCGCGCCGGGCCAATTCGCCTTCGCCCCATTCTCATGACCTCGCTGTCGTTGATTCTAGCGATGATCCCTGTTGCGCTCGGGCTGAGCGCTGGGGGTGAATTCCGCCAAGCCATGGCGATTGCGATTATGGGTGGGATGATCACCAGCACCTTGTTGACCTTGGTCGTGGTCCCCGTTGCCTATGGCATGGTGGTCGGCTTCTTAGATCGGAGCAGCGCGCGCCGACGGGCTCGGCGTGAAGCGAAAGACGCGGCCAAGCGCGCCGCGCGGCATGCCGCCACGCCAACGACGCCGTCGCTAACTCCAGCGCTTGTCACCACCAGCGATGCGCCAAGCCAACCGGTCGTCCGGCAAGAGAGTGTGATCGGCGCCAATGGCAACGCACATGCCCCCACGCCGGAAACAGTCAGCGCCAGTGGGCACCAACCAGCACCCGCCACACCGGTTCAGCCTTTGACGGGTAAGCCCATTGTCGCGGCCCAGCCACAGGCTAAGCCCACGAACGAAGGCACAGCAGCGCCCAAGGAATTTCAGTTGAAACCCGATGCGCAAACGTCAACACCACCTGAACTAACGTTGCGCCAACAGGATGGCGACAAATCGGTCTACGACTTGAAGCCCGAAGAATAAAAAGAAGCAGGCTGATCGACCCTACGTTGGTCAGCCGGCTTTGAAGTAGGACGCGGAGGAACGCGGATTTTTCTTAATCCGCGTTCCTCCGCGTCCACACCTTATTGCTTAGTTATCCTCTGCCCCCGCGGCAATCCAGGCCACAATGCGATCGATCTGCGCTTGGGTTAGATCCGCACCCCGCTTTGGCATTTGCCCAGTACGGATCAATTCAACTAGATAGCTATCGTCGGGTGCCCCCGGCTTAACCACAGCACCGTAGATCGAGCCCGCCATGACATCGCGATAGCTCGTCAGGACAAGACCTTCATCGGGATTATCATCGCCATGACATTCTGAGCAGCGCTCGACAAAGATGGGCAATACATCGTTCTGAAAGCTAACAGCGGTTAAGTCTACCGCAACCTCGGTAGATGCGCTCTCGGTAGATGTTTCGGTAGATGTTTCGGTAGATGTTTCTGTGGCAGTGATCGGTTCCGTTGCCGCGTGGTCAGCCGTCGCACGGCCTTCTTCTGGTGCTCCGGCTTGGATCCACGCGATGATCGTGTCAATTTCCGCCTGTGACAGATCCGCTCCCCGTTTGGGCATTTGACCACTCACCACCATCTCCACCAGATAGCTGTTGTCTGGATCGCCGGGCCTAACAACAGAGCCATAGATCGAACCGGCCATCACCCCTTGGTAGGTGGTAAGTTGCAAGCCTTCGTCGGGGTTATCGTCCCCATGACATTCAGAACAATGTTGTTCAAAGATCGGCAAGATATGGTCCTGGTAATTGACGTTGCTTAGATCCCCCACACTCGCCTCCGCCGCGGGCGGAGTGGCAGCCACGGCGACGATCCCGACGGGCAAGCCCTGTTCGGCGACCAGGGCCATGGCGCGGGTGATGGGAATATGGGCCACCCCCGCGGCTTGATCGATCCAGCCATAGCTATTCAACTGAGCAAGGGCTTGAGTCTGATGGGCTGCCAAGGTTTCCGGTGCAGTGGGGTCGGCAACGCTGGGCGGCACAGGCCCGATCTGATCAACAAAGGTCAATAGCTGCGATCCAGCGATGAGCGCGCCAGCCGCTAAGCCCAACAAGACCAGGAAGAGCGCAAGGGAACAACCAAAACCGCGGCGCGACGTGCGCTGTCCTGGCGGAGGCGACGATGCTGTTGAAGCTCGCATGAGACTCTTTCCTTATCGTTACAGAGCGGTGGCCTGTCTAGATCTATACCGGCAGTTGCGTAGTCTGTTCGGCTGGGACCCCGTCGGCAGGGTGCATCTCTTCAGCCGCTAGGCGTGGATCGTGCCGTGGCAAAGGCGCATGGCTTGGCCAGAGCCAACTAAAGGCCAACAGCCACCATCCCCCTAACGCGAGCCAAAGCACGGGCGTTAGCCAATGCAACTGAAAGCCAGTGGGGTAAAAAGCTGGCATGATCAGCCAATAGAGATCGACCAAGCGGCCCAACAAAATGACACCGGCTAGCAGCGTCAACCACCAGAGACTCCGTTTGATGGCACGGGAGAGGAGCAAGAGAAAGGGGAAGACAAATTGCAACCCGATCAGCACCCAAGCCACCGTCTGCCACCCACCTTGAATCCGGTGGTAGTACCAAATCGCTTCTTCGGGCAGATCCGCCGACCAGATGACCAGAAATTGGGAATAGGCGAAATAGGCCCAAATCATCACAAAACCCAGCAAGATATTCCCTAAGTCGTTCCACGCGCTGAGCCATTGCGACTCGGCCGCCAAACTTTTAGCCAGATGGCGCAAGCCCAGAATCGCAAGCGCCAGGGCAGCTAGGGCCTGCCCAGCAATAAAGAGCAGCCCATAAATAGAGGAGAACCATTCCGGCTCTAGGGACATCATCCAATCATAGCCAGCAAAGGTAGCCGTCAACAGATAGAGGATCATCCCTAACGCACTGAGACGCCGTAGCTGACGGGTCATTGGGGGCGCGCCGGTGCGATCCTGCGCCAAGGAGAATCGCCGCAAACTATAGGCCAAGCCACTCCAGATAAGCAGATAGAAAGCGCCGCGCCCCAGGAAAAAGGGGACGTTCAGCCAATCCGTTTTACGCTGAACCAATTCACTGGCCGCTACATAGGCCGGGTCTGCCCAGGGATAGAGTGTATAGACCCCCACCAAGAAGGGTAAGCTAGCCAGCGCCAATAGGGGCAGCGTCATGGCCCCGGTCTCCATCAGCCGCAGGATCAGGGCACTCCAGCGCCCACCCATCAAATGATGCAAGAGGACAAAGCCCAAAGAGCCCAAGGCAAGCGCTAGCCAGAAGAGATAGGCCAACAAATAGGCTTGCCAAAATTGGGTTGGGCTTGCCCAGAGACCATAGAGGGCAACCAATAGCCCGATCAAGCCGACCGGCAACGCGGGTCGTCGCCAGTGGGCAAAGGTTACAGGAGTGATAGTTGCAAGATTCATACAGATAACCCTATCGGCTTCAAGGCGTAATCGGTGTTGTCTGGTCCAAAGCTGGTAACTCTTCCGCGGGCAATTGGGTGGCGTCAGTACGCTGGCTGAGTTGGAGGGCCCGGATGTAGGCAATAATAGCCCAACGATCCACCGGTGTAATCCGGTCAGCATAGCTAGGCATGACGCGTGTGCCATTGGTGATGACAGTAAAGTAATAGCCAGTGGCTTCGGTGCTGAGATCTGGATCATGAAACGAGGTGGGCACGGGCATACCATATTCGGTCACGATGCCATGGCCGTCCCCCACCAAGCCATGACAGGGCGCACAGAAGATATCATAGCGCTCCTGCCCCCGGGCCAAAATTTCGGTAGTCACCGTAAAGGGAAAGGAATCGACTACTTGCCCATTCACCCGCCCTGTGTAGAGCTGGTCATCTAGGCGCAACTGTCCCCGCGCGACCGTATCCGCCACCCGCGGGCGGGCCGACAGGCGATCCGCGAAGAAGGTACTTTCCTCCAAAGGTTCATAGCGCGGCTGATCGCGCATGTCTAATCGACAAGCAGCCAAGCCCCCCATGCCGCAAAAGAGCGCGAGGAGGAGTAAACGATGAACCTTTGGTAAGCTGATCATGCCAGGTCGATCCTCAATCAATCCGTTTTTCATAAAAGAGACTTAGCGGGTCTTCTTGATAGTCACCAAAGGGCGCAATTTTGGCAAAGCCCCACCGCTCATAGAGCCCAATCGCTTCTGGTTGGTGGATCCCCGTTTCCAAGCGTAAGATTGGCACCCGCTGGCTACGGGCATAATCGGCCAGGAAATCTAGCAGCAATTTAGCCAGCCCAAGGCCCCGAAACGCAGGGCGTACATACATGCGTTTGAGCTCACCATAGTCGGTGCCAAAAAATTTGATCGCACCACAGCCAGCCGGAAGGCCCTTGTGCCAGATCAGGAAGAAAGGGACATTCTCACGGAGCAACTTCTCGACACTAAATCCATGGTGGCTTTCCGCTGGATAGAGCGGGCCGAGATACGCTTCTAGCTCTTGAATCAGTAGCTTGGCATTGGTTGTGTCTGGCCGCTCACGAGCAATATAGGTTGACATGGCTCACCGGTACGACTTTCTTAGACAAAATTTGCATTGGATAATCACCCAGTGCGCTTTAGCGCAGCTTGCCTCTCGCCGGCGGTGGTTCCAACCACGGCGGCTGGCTTACCCTTCATTAGGCCAGGGCAGTTTACCGAATTTATTTTTTAATCTTTATTCATCAACGTCACTTTTCGACCGCGACCACCTCGGCGGGCGTTAACCTTTCCAGAAACTGGCGGGTTTGGGCTAGATCGAACTTGGGATCTTTCGCTTCGATACAGAGAAAAAAGCGATCCTGGGAGGCCAGCCAGAAACGCGGTGCATTAAAAACAGGATGATAGGGTTGGGGAAAGCCATTGCGCAACAACATCCCCAGCACGGCAGTGCCAGCGGCAAAGAGAATCGTCATCTCAAAGGTCAAGATAATAAATGAGGGCCAACTATTGAGCGGTCGCCCCCCGATATTCCACGGATAGTCAATGACCGCGGCATAATATTGCATACCAAAGCCCACAACGGCCCCCACAATCCCACCCACCAAGACCAGCAAGGGCAACCGGGAACGGCGCAGACCGATGGCCGCGGGCAACGCTTCAATGGGGAAAGGACTATACGCCGCGATACGCCGGTAGCCCGCCGCATAGGTTGTCCGCGCATGGGCCAACAATGCATCCGCACTTTCAAACTCAGCCAGCAAGCCATAGAGCGAACCAACCGGGATAACCGGCGCGGGGACGGGCGGCGCAACCGGCGCAGCAGGGGCGCTACCCGTTTCATTGGTCACATAGCCATGTTTCTGAGCTTCGGTCAACAGATGGCGCATCTCAAAGATCGAGATCATGGGCAAGACGCGCAGAAAGACGACGATCAAAGTTAGGAAGAGTCCGATGGTGCCCAGGAAGGTGGCCCAATCCCAAATAGTACCGGCATACATGCCCCAAGCAGAGGGAAGATAATCGCGGTGCAGGCTGACCACAATGATCACATAGCGCTCCAACCACATCCCCACGTTGACGACGAGCGCAATGAAAAACAAAAAGATGGGGCGGGAACGGATTCCGCCAAACCAAAGCGCTTGGGGCACCACAATGTTACAGAGCATCAACGCCCAAAAGGCCCACCAATAGGGACCAAAGGAGCGATTAAAGAGCCAGAAGCGCTCCAGGCCATTACCCGAATACCACGCCGTAAACCCCTCGGTCAGGTAGCCATAGGCGACAAAGAGGCCGGTTGCCAACATCACTTTAGCCATATTATCCAGATGCTGCCCAGTGATAAGATCTTCCAGCCGGTAGATCTTGCGCAAAGGGATCAAGAGCGTCATCACCATGGCAAAGCCAGAGAAGATCGCGCCCGCCACAAAGTAGGGCGGGAAGACCGTGGAGTGCCAACCAGGAATGACCCCCACAGCAAAATCAAAGCTCACCACCGAATGGACAGAGACCACCAGAGGTGTCGCCAAAGCTGCCAGGAGAAGGTAGGCTGCGTCATACCGTTGCCAATGATGGGCCGCCCCGCGCCAACCAAGCGCGAGGAAGCCATAGAGATAGCGCAACCAACGGTTTTCGGCGCGGTCGCGCATGGCAGCCAAGTCGGGGATGAGCCCCACAAACCAGAAGAGCAACGAGACCAGCGCATAGGTGCTAATGGCAAAGGCATCCCAGACCAGCGGACTGCGAAATTGGGGCCAGAGATCAAAGGTATTGGGGTAGGGAAAGAGCCAATAGGCCAGCCACGGTCGCCCTACATGGAGCACCGGAAAGAGGAGGGCGCAAGAGACGGCAAAGAGGGTCATCGCCTCGGCAAAGCGATTGATCGACGTGCGCCACTCCTGGCGAAAGAGAAAGAGAATCGCCGAGATCAATGTACCGGCATGACCAATGCCGATCCACCAGACCAAGTTTGTAATATCAAAACCCCAGCCAACCGGTTGATTGATGCCCCAAATTCCCACACCCCGCACAAACAAGTTGCCCACGGCATAGAACAAGAGCATCAGCAGCAGAAACCCAACCACCAACCCCACCCACCACGAGCGGGGCGCGGCTTTGGTCAAGACCACATCGGTGATTTTTTCGGTAATGGACCGTAAAGTATGGCCGGGTCCAATCAGATAGCCTGATCGTTGCATCTTCCAACCTCGTTTGCTGCGTTTGGTATTCTGTCACTAGCTTTCCCAGCGCGCCCGTGGTCTACTCTACCAACGCTGGATTGGGGTTGCTCAGCTTGGCAAGATAGGTTGTCCGGGGATGAGTGTTCAGTTCGGTCAGCAATCCATAGTTGAGCGGAGATGCTTTCTGTTGTGCCACTGCGCTGGTTGGATCATTGAGGTTGCCAAAGGCAATCGCCTTGGTTGGACAAGCCCCTTGACAGGCGGTCACCACTTCGCCATCGGCAATGGGGCGACCTTCCAACTTGGCAGCAATGCGGGCGGCGCTAATGCGCTGAACACAGTAGGTGCATTTCTCCATAACGCCACGCGAGCGAACTGTCACGTTGGGGTTACGCTGAAGTTTGAGCGTCTCTTCGTCAAAGTCGACAAATTCCAAGAAGTTAAAGCGCCGCACCTTGTAGGGACAGTTATTGGAACAGTAGCGGGTCCCCACACAACGATTATAGATCATGGTGTTCAGCCCTTCGCTATCATGTAGCGTCGCCGCCACCGGGCAGACCACTTCACAGGGTGCATTTTCACAGTGCATACAGGTGACGGGCTGATGGTGAACCGTGGGGTTGGTCGGCTCGCCTTCATAGTAGCGATCCAACCGAATCCAGTGCATTTCACGACCATTGAGGACCTGCTCTTTGCCCACAATTGGGATATTGTTTTCGGCCTGACATGCTGTGACACAGGCGTTACAGCCAATGCAGGCCGTCAGATCAATGGTCATGCCCCAGGCATTTTCTGTATAGTCCACCTTGGGGTAGAGCGAGATTGCCGCGCCGTGATGATCCATGTCATGGACAAAGTTGGGCTCTTCGGCAAATTGGGCAACGGTGCCCGTGCGAATCAAGTTGCGCCCTTCCATGCTGTGGTGAACTTGGGTGCTAGCCAAGGGATACCCAGCACTCACTTTGCGCACTTCGACCCCCGTACCAAACCAGGGGGTCGCCGCCGTGCGCAGGGCATAGCCATTACAACCCAGCCCATTACCCACACGGCCCGCTTGAGTGCGCCCATAGCCTAAAGGCAGGGTTACTGCCCCGTCGGCATGACCAGGTTGGAGCCACACAGGTGCTTCGATGGTGCGACCGTCGTAGGTCAGCGCGACGCGGTCACCCGTGGTAAGGCCAAGCGTCGCCGCGGTGGTAGGGCTCACCAACAGGGCATTCTCCCAGGTCAACTTGGTGAGCGGCTTGGGCAGCTCTTGTAACCAACCGTTGTTGGCAAAGCGTCCATCCCAGATGGTCGGATCAGGCCGAAAGTTAAGCTCTAGCGCGGCGGCAGCGATCGACGTAGGCGGTTGATTGAGGGCCGTGGTTTGGACAGTAACTGTACGAGCGGGTAAGGCCGTTTCGGCGACAAGGCCATCATGGAGGGCCTGTTGCCAAAAGGCTGTAAAGCCACTTTCGCCTTGTTGGGCTTGCCAGTAGCCTTGCACCAGACCATGATCGCTACGCACGTCGGTATTCACCAGCGCGTCTAGCACTTCATGGGCGGTGTGGCTGGCATAGAGCGGCTGAATCAAAGGCTGCTGAATGGTTACGGTGCCGTCATAGGCCCGCGCATCGCTCCACGCTTCCAAATAATGCGATTCGGGCAGTTGCCACTGACAATGCGCCGCGGTCTCGTCGGCATATAAGCCGATGTGTACTCGGAAATCTACCTGCGCCAAAGCTGCGGCAAAGTTAAGCTCCACGGGCGCGGTATAGACTGGGTTGGCCCCCAAGATCAATAACATCGCCACGTCACCCGCTTGCATATCCGCCACCAAGGCTTGCAAGGATTGCAGTTGATTCGTAGCACCGGCGCAAACCGGTTCACTATAGTGAACCGTCTGGCCCACATTGCCCAATTGTTCATTCAAGGCGTGGGCCAAGGCATGGACCAGTGGCGGCTGGTGATCACCGGCAATGACCAGACTAGTGCCTGGATTGGCCTGTAAATCTTCCGCAATGGCGCTAATCCAGTTGGTAGGCAGCGTGCGCTCATCACCGGGCGTGACCGCTATCCCAAGTGCAATGGCTAAGGCACGTGCAAAGGCTTCGACCTGGCCCGCTGGCAGCGCCCAGCGATGATCAGCAGCTGCGCCGGTAATGGTGGGGGTGCTTTCCAGCACATAGAGCCGGTTGCGGGTACGCTCGGCGGGGGCAGCGGCCCGGCGACCGTCAGCAAAGTCGCGGGCATAGCGGACGCGGCCCGGCGCAGTACCAAGGAAATCGCTATCCAGACTCACAATAACCGTGGCTTGGTCAAGATGATAGATTGGTTCGATAGCCTCCCCAAAGGCCAACTGAGCCCCCGCATAGACTTGGTCGCGATTAACCGGCTCATATTGGTGCCACGTCGCATTGGGAAAGCGCGCCTGCACCGTTTGCCATTGATGCACGAAGGTGGGCGAGGTCACGGTTTCGGTCAGGATACGCAGCCCTGCCCCCCCAGTAGCTGACTGGTTCGCTAGTTGGCTTTGTAACTCGGCCAAAAAGGCTTCCCAACTACTGGCGGCACCGTTCAGCGTGACATCGCGTGCGCGGTCTGGGTCATAGAGGGTCAGGATGGAAGCCTGTACCCAAGCATCAGTTCCCCCTAAGCTGGCTGGGTGATCAGGGTTGCCTTCAAGTTTGGTCGGGCGATTAAGTTGGCTTTGGGCGAGGAGCCCCATGGCATAACCACCCAGGGTCATCGCCGTGGCAAAAAAGAGTGACTGCCCCGGCACAGTTGCTTCGGGCATCTGGACATAGGGCACGATCTTTTCGGGGGGCTGGTTGGCGCAGGCCGTCAACCCCGCCAGCGCCAGGGAAGCGCCCATTAGTTGCAAAAAGTTGCGCCGACTCAGGGTGGGCAGCCATTCGGACGCCTGCCGCGGAAACTCGCGCTGAAGAAATTCTTGAAACTCAGCCGTCTCGGCTAATTCTTCCAGACCACGCCAATAGGTACGCCCCTGGGTCTGGGCCAACTGGGCTTGGACGGCAGCTAAATCAAGTGGGACATTGCTCATGATGCTTATCCACAGCTCTCTTATTTGTCGGCTTTACAGGACTTGCTCATCAAGCCTTTGCTCAGCGGTGACAGACAGAGCAGTCGGTCAATTGATCAACGTGGATACCATAGTCGGCGACCAACTGCGGGCCGAGGGTTGCTTGGGCCACCGGTGGTGTATAGCCCATGGTAAAGACTTCCTCACGCGGGCGGACATATTGGGCCGGATCGCGGTGGCAATCCAAACACCAATCCATTTGCAGGGTTTGAACTTTCATCATCACAGGCATTTCGTCCACCCGGCCATGACAGGTTTCGCAGCCCACCCCTTGTTGAACATGAATGGCATGATTGAAATAGACAAAGTCGGCTAGATCATGGACGCGCATCCATTCCAGTGGTTGTCCTGTCGCAGCACTGTTACGAACTAGTTCCAAAGTGGGGGAATCGGCGGCCACCGTGGCATGACACCCCATGCAGGTTTCTGTGGGTGGAATGCTGGCCATATCACTCACCTCCACCGCAGTGTGACAGTAGCGGCAATCTAGCCCAAGCCCACCCACATGTTGCGCATGGCTATAGGGAATGGGCTGCGCCTTGGCTACGCCCACTTCGGTCATAAAAGGCGACCTGACCGTATAGTAGCCAAGCCAGGCCAGCCCAGCCAACAGCAAAATCATCACCAAGAGGCTCAGCTTGGCAATGAGATTCATGCTGGGGTGGAAAATTTGGGACATACGCTCGCCTTCTCCCAACCGTTCTGCCTTGGATAGGGCAGGCCATAAAGCCGACGGCTCTATACGACTGCCACGGGATGAATGGAGGAATCCAGAAGGATATAATAGATAACGACTCAGTTGTTCTGGTTGGATTTACGAATTTCGTCTGTTGGACTGTCAGTATACCATACCTTCCCCCTTGCCAAGTTAAGAAAAGATTAAAATATAATTTTCTGGCAAGATTATTACAGTTAGAAGTTATGCACTTGGACCAGACCTGACAGGTTTTGAAAAACCTGTCAGGTCTCTCGTTACCCAGCCAAGGGCGTAACTCCTAGCAGTGTTGATTCAGTTCTTTACCATGGTTGTGCGCACCGCCCAACTAATTGACGTCAAATCAGATTGACCAGGCGTGGGTTGGCTGGTATGATCAGGCATCGAGCAACCGCTTCACTGGAAAGCCTTGGGGAAGTTCTATGGGTCGTCTTTTCTTACTGAGTCTCATTCTCCTTGCGTTTCTCTTGCGGCTTTGGCTGCTGGACAGCAAAGGACTTTCCTATGATGAAGCGGCCACGGCCCTAATGGCACGGGCGACAGCTGCCGAAATTATTGACTTTCACTGGCGTGCGGCCTTTGAACATCCCCCGATCTGGCAACTATTTATGCACGGTTGGTCGCGCTACGTTGGGCAGCATGAATTTGCCTTGCGCTTCCCCTCGGTATTGGCAGGCACTGCAACCTTGCCGCTCATTTGGCTATTCACACGGCGCGTCACCCGCTCAGCCAGAGCGGCCCTCAGTGCGGCTGTATTAACTTTGGCAGCCCCGATTCTAATTTATTACAGCCAAGATGCACGCATGTATGCCATTGTCGTCGCCTTGGCGCTCGGCTCCCTGCTCTTGACCCAACAGCTGGCAGTGCGCCCAACAACAGGCCGCAGCTTCCTTTATCTGCTCATCAACTGGCTCATGGTAGGTTTCCACTATTACAGTGTCTTGCTAGTGGTTGCCGAAGGGCTCTTTTTACTGATTCGCTTACTTTGGCAACGCTCCCCCTGGCGCGACTGGCTCGCGTATGGCCTGACCTTGTCACTGACCATAGCGCCCTTACTCCTGTGGATGGGCTTTGCGCCGGGCTTTCGGGCAACGGCAACCGGCGTCTTTAACAACGTCGATACGCAGGCCACGGTACTTGCCTTTTTTGACACCTTTTGGCGCGATACCACCTTTGCCGCGATCCGCTGGGAGAGTGAGCAGTCCCGCTGGGGTTACGTCCTTCTGCCGTTCCTTGTGTGGGGAAGTATCATCTTGCTCATGCCCCAGCGAAACGGGCCAGCCAGCCAACGCGGGTTGGGGCTCCTGCCGCTCTTGGCCCTGCTGGTTCCCCTCGGCCTAACCCTGTTGATCTCACGCGATTTGGCAACGCGCTACCTGCTCTATCTTGTACCGCTTCTCTTACTCATCATCGCCGTCGGGATCACATCATTGGGACGGCTGCACAGGAGCCTCTCCGTCCTCGCGCTTGGCATTGCCCTCGTGCCAGCTGGCTTGGCGCTGCCACACTACTTTGGCCCCTACCAAAAGAGTGCCTATCGTGACATGGCGACTTATTTGCGCGCCAACCGGCAACCAACCGAAGCCATCTTATTGGAAGGGCCACGCCAGCATCTCTTGGCCCAATATTATCTGCCCGCGGAAAAAACCTTCCTGACCGCGCCGATTGTGGAGCTACCACCCTATTGGCCAGTCAACGCGCGCCCCGTGGTGCCGGAAGAGATGGATGACTACCTCCTCACATCGCTACGCGAACATAGTGGCCTTTGGCTGATTTTGACCGCGGAAGACGAAGTGGATGATGGCGAGTTTGTCGCTAAATTTCTCACCGCGGTTGCCTTTCAACCAGATTGCCAAGCGTGGCTCGATGTGCGGCTCTGTCACTTTGTTAGTCCTCATTTTGTCCAACCCCAGGCAAAGACGACCATAGCCACCCGCTTTGGCAACGATTTTGATCTACAAGATGTCAGCCTTGGGTTGCGCGGGTCCCAAGGCAACGAGTCCGCTTACCTATTACTGACACTAACTTGGCAGGCGGTCACCAAACCGGCCCTCGACTACCGCGTGACTGTCCGCCTCCTAGATGCGGCGGGCAATGTGCTGAGCCAACAAGACGCGTTTCCGATCGGCCCGCTACTGCCGCCTAGCACATGGAACGCTGGCGATCGCAAGCCAGGGTACATGGCGCTTCCGCTACCCGCCAATCTGCTTGGCTCCTATCAGGTGGTGCTCAATCTCTATGATCCAATATCGCTGGCACCCATAGCGCACACACGATTGGGCGAATCGCCAACCGATGCCATGCTGAGCGTGGCAAATGTCACCATCAGTGATACAATAACGGTGATAACCCAATCAAACAATTAACCCTACTGAATCCGCTTGATGACTCAGCCGATCACCCGGAAGACCGTACTTCAAGACGGCTCTTATTGAGCGCAAGACATAACAATACCTTGGTTATAGAACGAATGAAGTGGAACCGCCGCGATTGGATCTTGCTGCTAAGTGTTACGCTCTTAGCGGCTGGTCTCCGATTTTATCAATTAGGTGAAGTCCCCCCTGGTTTTCAATTTGACGAAGCCTTCAACGCCATCGATGCCGAACAGATCTGGTATGGCAATCGACCACTCTTTCTGCCAGCCAATGGCGGGCGCGAAGCCTTCTATAGCTATTTTCAAGCCCTCCTGGGAACCTTCCTGGGCTTTCACGTCTATAGTCTCCGGCTTGCCTCGGCCCTCGCTGGCATTGCTACGGTAGCCGCCACCTATTGGCTCTTGCGTACCATCTTGCAACGCCATGCCCGCGCCATTGCCTTGGGCACGAGCCTCACTGTAGCTATTAGTTTTTGGCATCTTCATTTTAGCCACTATGGCATTCGGGTGATCATGATGCCTCTCATCTTGAGTGGGCTCTTTGGCTGCTATTGGCTTGCGCTCCATGCCCAATCTACCCGCTCCCGCTGGGGAGCGCTCATTGCCAGTGGCCTCTTGACCGGCCTCACCGTCTGGACTCACCCGAGTGGTCGCTTTGTGCCCTTTATTTTGGTAGCCTATACGGCTTGGCTGCTCTGGCGCTATCCGCAGCGCCGCCAATGGCGTCCCCTAGAGCCGTTGGGGGTTTTGGTCAGCACGGGTGTTATTGCCTTTCTCGTCTTTTTGCCATTGGGGATTGAGTTTTATCGTCACCCGGATTTTTTCTTTGGTCATGCCTCGGAGGTTTCGATCTTTGCGGAGCGGGTCAGTGGCGACGCGCCATGGATAGCCCTCGCCAACAATATTCTCCATATTCTAGGCATGTTTAGCTTCCAAGGCGATATGGAATGGGCCCACAACCTGGCCGGTCGCCCCGTCTTTGATCCAGTGCTCTCGCTCCCCTTTATGATAGGTGTAGGTCTCTGGCTTACCCGCCTCTGGCGTCGCCGTCCTACCGATCCAGATGTCGATGCACTGGCGCTGTTAGCTTGTTGGAGTAGCGTCATGGTCTTGCCTTCGGTGCTCAGCGAGGCCGCGCCCAACTATTCACGCACCTTGCCCGCGCTGCCCGCACTCTTTGTAACGGTTGGGCTAGGGCTTGATTGGATCATCACATGGGTTACCCAATGGCAGGCGCAGGCCCCCAGCCAACGCGGCCCGGCTTGGCTAGGCACAGCCATAGCGGGCCTGTTGTTAGTCATCAGCGGAAGCTGGGCCAGCTATGATTTCTTTGTGCGTTTTCCCAAGCATCCCGAAAGTTACTATGCCTATGATGCAGATAAGCTCGACGCCCTACGCACGTTGGAAGCCTTAGCCGATCAAGGCTACGAAGTTTATCTACAACCGCTGTGGGCCAGCCACGCCACCTTTACCTTTCTGCGCAGCAGCGCCCAAATTCAATCCCTGGACACCGCCGCGACCTTGGTCCTCCCGCCCGTAGGCATGGGAGCCGTCTATGCCTTCCCCGGCGAAAAACTGGATCAAGCACAGGCATTGGCCGCCTATTGGCCGGGCGTCGCGGTCGAAGAAGTGCGCGATCCCTATGGGAAGCGCTTATTGGCCTTAGTCAAGGTCGAAGCCGATCTGCTGACTAGCTGGCCAGCCGCCTATCAGGCTTTCCAACCAGCCGAAGCCCGTTTTGATGATGGACCAACTTTATTGGGCATGCAAAGCACAAGCCAGAGTAGCGACCTGGTACTCTTCTGGCGCGCCGAGGCAAAGAGCTTACGCAGTCTCACGGCTTTTATCCATCTGATCGACAGCGCAGGGCGGCGCGTGGCCCAGATCGACAAGTTGCCGGGTAATGGCAGCTACCTTACCCCCGGCTGGCTGCCGGGGGAGCGGGTGATCGAACACTATCAGCCCGAACTTTTTGATCGCTGTGCCGGTGGTGAAACGGTAGATGTGGTGGTCGGCTGGTATGAATTAGCCGCCGATGGGCAACGACGGCCCCGGCTGGATGGCGACGGCGACACCGCGCTGGCGGGCCAATTGGTGATGCCCTTTACGGCCTATCCACCGGCTGAGGTTGCGATTCCCACACCCCTTGAACTGACGCTTGGCCCGGGCCTCCAACTCCGTGGCACGGCGCTGCCGAGTAGCCCTGTACAGGCAGGTGCGCCCTTCAGCCTTGATCTCTATTGGACAACCCACCCAGCCCTACATGAACAAACGGTCACGCTACAACTCTTGGATGGCGACGACGCTCTACCCCTTTGGCAAGGGGCCATGGCACCAGCCATGCCTTGGGCCGAAGGTGAACTTTTCTGCCGTCGCTTGCCCCTCACCGTTCCTGCGACGCTCCAGCCGGGGAACTACCACCTTACGCTCACGCATGACAATGTTCGTGAAACAGTGACAACGCTCGTCGTCAATCCGTAGAAACATTTTTTGCCGGGTTGCTTGATCATTTTTTTTATGCTAAGATAGCCGCACGTCCTGAAGTCCGCTTCCTACTTGAGCTTTTACGAACAATTCCATAAGGTATATCATTAGCCCGTTGATGACGCGCCAGCACGCCATTCATGCTGCTCGTTATGCGTGCCGATCAAGGTCAGATTTTCCCAAGGGGCAGCTGCTCGCTGGAGAAATGCTGTTTGCATTTCAGCCCTATCCAGTTCGGCAGTATGCATAAGGGTGAGGAGTAGTTTCCACCGGGTAGTTTCCACCGGGTAGTTTCCACCGGGCCGATTTTTGAAAACCGCTCCGGTGGATAGGCAACCTTGGCAAACCGTTTCTTAGATTTTGTGGCTTTTATCTCACTTCAGGGCGCATTTACCCACTAGCGTCTTACGTTTCTCTACACAATCCAATCTAGCCATTCGGTATGGTTGTTCTGCAACCCTTAGCGTATCGCCCGGAAAGGGCGATGCTAAAGAACAACGCCCGCTCAAGCGGGCTTTAGCCTGCGTCGTTTGGTAGCCCGGTGGCTTCGGGCGTCTATGCCGAAAAAACTTTGTAAGCAATGTAGTAATTTCCAGCCTGGCAGTCCCTTTATGGCTCTTGTTGATCTCGCGTCTGTTTAAGCCGCGTAAAGACGTTTTGTTCTCTGGGGCAAGACGACACGCACCAGCTTGACTAGACGCGCCGCAATGATTTCCCGCATGCCATCAAGCTTTACGAACCAAGGAGGAAGTGAATGCAGTACAAAGCAACACCACGTTTAGGCATCTTGATCATCATCTTACTGCTCCTGGCCGCTTGTGGTGGTCAACCAGCGGCAGCCCCAGCCGAGCCCACCACCGCCGCCAGTGAAGCCCCAGCCGAGGCCGCCGCGCCCGCAGGGCAGACGAGCGAGACCCACGAAGCACCCATGCTCCATGAAAAGGTTTTAGCCGGTGAACTACCCCCATTGGAGGAACGTCTACCCGCCGAGCCCTTGATCATCACCCCCTATAACGAAATTGGCGTCTATGGGGGTACTTGGCATCGTTTTGATACCAACACCAGAGGCGATCACCTAACGATGGCTATGTACGGCTATTCTCCGGTGCACTGGGTGAAGGATGGCTTGGATAAACGCCCTGGGCTAGCCAAAGGCTGGGAGTTCAACGACGATAAGACCGAGTATACATTGACCTTCCGCGCGGGCACGAAATGGTCCGATGGGGAACCCTTTACGGTGGATGACTTCCTCTACTGGTGGGAAGACATGGTACTCAACCCTGATCATACCGATGTGCCACCGGACTATCTGATCTCGGGCGGGGAAACGGCCACGGTGACCAAGGTCGATGATTATACGCTCAAGTTCAACTTTGCAGCACCCGCACCCCTCTTCTTGGATCGGCTAGCCATGTGGCCGAATGGCATGGTCCCCACCGGCGAGCGGCTCTTTGTGCCCAAACACTATGCCAGCCAGTTCAATCCTAAATATAACAGCGCAGTCACCACCTTCGAGGAACATGATCAAAAGATCGACTGGCGCATCAATCCCGATACCCCCGTCGTTAACCCGTGGATGCCGGTCGAATATGAAGCAGGCACGCGGCTGAAGCTAGAGCGCAACCCCTACTACTATGCCGTCGATACGGCAGGCAATCAACTGCCCTATATCGACTACATTGATGTCACCTACATCGAAAATCTCGAGGTTTCTAAATTGCGCGTTTTGGCGGGCGAACAGGAGATCTGCGGTCGCCCTTGCACCAGCCAACCACTCAGTGAGCTGTCGGTCTTCCGCGATGCCGAAAGCACTGTTGGGCTAAAAACCTACCTGTGGGACGGTGGCGGCGGCACCGGCGTAATGGTCTATCCGAACTGGACCCATCAAGATCCGCAGAAGCGCGAACTCTATCGCAATCGCAGCTTCCGCCTGGCCCTTTCCCATGCCATTGATCGAGACAAAGTCCAAAAGATCGTCTATTTTGGCACCGGCGAAAAAACAACCGGCACCATGAGCCCGAAGGCTGCCGAGTTTGCCGATGAAGCAGGCCGCCAACTCTATGAGCAGTGGCGCGATCTCGCCGTGACATATGACCCTGACCAAGCAGCTGCGCTCCTGGACGAAGCCGGGGCCGTCGATGCCAATAACGATGGTTTCCGCGATCTGCCCAGTGGTGAGGAACTCACTTTGCGCATCGATTGCTCGGCGGGTGCCATGCAGAGCCGCACCAATACCCAAGCCACCGAGATCATCAAAGAGGGCTGGGAAGCTGTGGGGCTGCGAGTACAAGTGAATGTCGTGCCCGACGAACAGATGATTGTCATGCAGGATAATTCGGAGATCGACATTCGCGGCTGTTGGGGTGTGGGCGATGGGCCGAACTTCTTGGTCTTCCCGAACTGGGTCGTCTGGGTGGGCAATGACCGCACGGCACCGCTCTATGGCTCGTGGTATCAGGTGCGCGGGACGGACAAGGAAGGCACCGAGTTGGATCTCGATCCGCTGGAACGCAACCCCCCGCGCGAAGAGCCCCCGGCGGATGATCCGGCCTGGAAACTGTGGGAACTCTACGATGCCGCACGGATTGAACCAGATGATGCCAAACGGCTGGCCTTGAGCCAAGAGATTATCCGCGTGCACATCGAGGAAGGCCCCTTCTTTATCGGCACCGTCGGCAACGAAGTGGTGATTGTGACCGCCTTGGAAAAGGTAGGCAACTTCCCCACGAGGGATCAACTAGGGCAAGGCGGCTTTGTCGGCCCCTGGATCATGTCCTATTTCGGCGCAGTCTATCCTGAACAGATGTATTACAAAGAATAGTGAACCGTAATCAGGTGTGGCAGCAAGGGAGCGCTGCTACACCTGATGCCTGTTAAGCCAACGCCAGCGCTAGGATCATTTGCTATGCTTGCCTTTCTTATCCGTCGCCTCTTCTATATGGTGACGACGCTGATCTTCATTTCGATGATTGGCTTCTTTATTATCAACCTCCCACCGGGTAGTTATATTGATGTCTACCAAGCGCAGCGCCAGAACCAAGGCACCCACACCGCGGAAGCCGAGCTAGAGGCGTTAAAGCGACGCTATGGCTTGGATCAGCCGATCTACGTCCAATATTGGCGCTGGATCAGCGGCTTTGTGCGGGGGGACTTTGGGCAATCGTTCCAGTATAACCAAGAGGTGAAAGATCTCATCTGGACCCGTCTGGGCTATACGGCGCTGATCGCCATCTTTACCCTCATCTTCACCTGGATTGTCGCCATTCCCATTGGCATCTATGCCGCCACACACCAATACAAAATTGGTGACAATGTCGCCGCCTTGGTCGGGATGGCAGGGTTGTCCATTCCTGATTTTATGTTGGCGCTCATTCTCATGGTCTTAGCCCAACAGTGGTTTGGCTTCTCTGCCGGTGGGCTCTTCTCGCGGGAGTATATCGATGCCCCGTGGAGCGTTGCCAAGGTGATCGATCTGCTCAAGCACCTCTGGATCCCCGTCTTAGTGGTCGGCACCTCAGGCACCGCCGGGCTCATGCGGATTATGCGCGGCAACCTCCTTGATATTCTCAACATGCAATATGTCCAAGCGGCGCGGGCGCGTGGGCTGCGCGAGCCAACGGTTATTTTCAAACATGCGGTGCGCAATGCCATTCACCCGTTGATCATGCTCTTAGGGCTCAGTCTACCCTCGATCATCTCTGGTTCCCTGGTCGTGTCGATTGTGTTGGGGCTGAATACAACGGGGCCGCTCTATTTCAATGCCCTACGTCAGCAGGATATGTATTTGGCTGGCACCATTTTAATGTTTCTCGCGGGGATGCTAGTGTTGGGCAATTTCCTGGCTGATCTTTTGCTGGCCCTCGTTGATCCACGGATTCGCTATGAATAGGGAGGGGAAAG
>JAHBVH010000038.1 GCA_019637645.1 Caldilineaceae bacterium | reverse complement strand
GAGGTGAAAATGGAGCTTTTGTTGGCAACCAGTAATCCGCACAAGGCGCGGTCGATCCAAATGTTTCTCGAGCGACCGGTGGGGCATGTTACGTTAGCGCTTCCAGAGATCCAAGCGGTAGACGTTACGGAAGTGATTGAAGGCGCAATTGCGCGCCAGCCACGCGGCCATCGGGGCTTTGGCTGGGACCCGATCTTTATTCCTGCGGGTGGACAGAAAACCTATGCCGAAATGACACTCGAGGAGAACGCAGCATTTTCTATGCGTCGCCTTGCTGTTGTGAAGTTGCGCGATTTTCTTAACAGCCAAGGGTTGTAGGGGTGTACTAATACAAAAAGCGCTGTTGCCGATCATCTATTGCTTACGCTACAATACCTTCTACCATTCCCCAAGGTGCAATGCCCATCACCTGTTAGAAGGAGCAACCCATGTCCACAACTGCTTGGCTTCCAATTGAGCCTGACTTATCCACGGCCTTGGCCGCCTACTCCAATCCCATTCAAGCCTTGGCCGAAGCGCAAACCCCGGCTGTGGTTCTGCGCGAAGCGTATAGCCCCGCCGAATGTAAGGCGCTGGTCAAACGTTTTGTCCAATGGGGGCTTATGCGCGATGCGCACGATGCCAACAGCGCCGACAAACGGACTCGGATTGACATTGGCACGAGCCTAGGCAATCGGGGCAGTGACCAAGATGCCTTTCTTGATCATGCCGTTAGTACCCATGAACTTTTCCCCCATCTTTTCAGCGGCTTTACCGATCCTGTCAAAACGATGTACGATGCCCTGGCCGCGCTGGCTCCGGGCAAAGAAGTCAAGACGGCGCGCGAACCTGATGGTCGTCTCTATGGGCCAGCGATCTTCCGCATCCATTACACAACGCATAGCTATATTCCCCACATCGATAGTGTGAGGCTGCGCGAAAAGCGGACTAACTATGCTGTCTATCGCTTTGAACATCAATTTGCTGGCATCCTTTGTCTGCAAAATGCCCTCCATGGCGAACGCAGTGCCCAGACCATTGTCCACAACTGTCTGTGGAATGAGGAGATCCAACCCCAGATGGCTAACGGCACCTTTCATGACTACGCGGCCGAAAATCAGATCCAAAACTATCGCGTGGATCTAGCGCCTGGTGATCTCTACTTTTTTAACACGCGCTGTATCCATGAGATTCCTCCCTTGGATGGCAACAATCCGCGTATTGTGCTGGCGGTCTTTATTGGCTATTCACCGGACGATCCCGAAGTTTATGTGTGGGCATGAGCAGGCAACCATGGTAACAACTTGTGCTGGGGAACAATGGGGCAACTAGCTATGGTGCGCCGCGTAACTTCTATTGCTGAGAAGAGGATAGCGCAATGACGATTCTCCGTGCTGCGGTGGTGCAGGATGCGCCGGTCGCCTTTGATACTACCCAAACGATCAGTAAAATTGCTGGTTTGGTGGAACAGGCCGCCGTGCAAGGCGCTCAACTGGTGGTCTTTCCCGAAGCCTTTCTGGGCGGCTACCCCAAAGGGGCGGACTTTGGCGCACGAGTGGGCATGCGTTCACCGGCTGGCCGCCAGGAATTCCAGCGTTACTGGGCGGGCGCGATCACCGTGCCTGGACCGGTGACACAGCGGCTGGGGGAACTAGCGCGCCTGCACCAACTTCATTTGGTCATTGGGGCTATTGAGCGCGACGGTGACACCCTCTATTGCACGGTACTCTTCTTTGGCGCCGATGGGCAGTGGTTAGGTAAACACCGTAAAGTGATGCCCACCGCCATGGAACGCTTGATCTGGGGCTTTGGTGATGGCTCGACCTTGACGGTGCTGCCCACAGCGGTGGGGCGGATCGGCGCGGTGATCTGCTGGGAAAATTATATGCCGCTCCTACGCATGAGCATGTACGCCCAAGGTGTCCAACTCTACTGCGCACCTACTGTCGATGATCGAGACACTTGGCTGCCCACCATGCGGCACATTGCGTTGGAAGGGCGCTGCTTTGTGCTCTCTAGCTGCCAATTTGCCAAGCGGCGCGATTTTCCCGCGGATTATGCGCCCATTCAAGGCAACGACCCTGATACCGTCCTGATCCGTGGCGGCAGTTGTATCATTAGCCCACTAGGCGAAATCCTGGCGGGTCCTGTTTTTGATCAACCTACCATCCTTACGGCTGAGCTTGATCTGGCCGATATTGCCCGTGGTAAATATGATCTCGATGTCGTCGGTCACTATGCTCGCCCCGATCTTTTTCAGCTCCGCGTCAATACGGCTAGCCAAGCCGCGGTGCGCTATAGTGGGGATGATTGGTCGCCGCTACCTAAACCCTAGGCGCCAATGAAGACCTGCTCAAGCGGGCTGTAGAGCTACCTATCGAATTTGACAGGTTGACTGATAAGCCTGATACTATAGGCCGATCTGCACTACACAATCCGCGCACTAAGGGAGCAATGTAACCACCCATGGCTGATGAACCAGTCGAGGATACCCCTAAGCATCGCCCACGCATCGAGATGATTGTGCCGCCACCCTTGCGCAATTGGCAAGTGGTTGAGCAAACGACCGCGCCACCCCCGCTGGAGATTGATGGGGAAGCAACGGTCGTGGCAAAGACGGTGATATCGGAGACGGTGATATCGGAGACGGGTGCCACGCCTGTCGCAACGGACGCGTCTACGACGCCCCCCGCGACAGCCGCAGCACCCGATCCAGAAACGTTGCAACCCCATACGCTTGATCAGCTTGATGAGCAGATCATTGTCCTGGTTGAGCAGCGCGCCGAAAAGATCGAGGCTGGTACGACAGTTACCTATTCCTTGACCTTGCGCAACAATGGCCCCGAACGCGCCCTCTTTACCATTGAACTGGGGGAACAGCGTCCCGGCCTCTGGCTGGCGGAACCGCTGCCCAGCGTGATGATCGAACCGGGTGCGCGGGAAACCGTTGCCATCGCGCTGGCCCCACCACGGTCGCCAGTCAGCCGTGCGGGTGATTATCTGTTCACTGTACGCGTCCGGGCGGATGCCTATCCTGAGCGACAAAGTCAGGTGGGCTTGCTTTTGACGATTACCCCTTTTGTCGCGCTTACGCTGGGCAAAGTGGTGGCTCCCCAACGGACATTGACTTGGTGGCGGCGGTCGCTTTTTGTCACAGTTCCACTGACCAATCATGGGAATCACCCGGTGACGGTGGCGTTGCGGGCCCAAGCTGGGGCCGGTGCTTGCCAAGTGGCATTCCAAGCGTCGGGGCTGCGTCAGGTGCGGCCGCAACAAGCCTTGGTTACAATCCCTGCTGGGCGGATGACACCCGTTTCGCTCCAGGTCTATGCCCAATCGCAAGGGTGGTTTGGCCGCACCAAGCGCCTCGCTCCGCTACAGTTGACGGCAACGGCCAAAGCAATGCCTAGAGTCGAGCAACATGCATTGGTTAAAATTGCCTTAGCTCCCGTCATTGGTCCTTGGCAAGTTGCCGCGTTGGCCGGTCTTTTTTCGCTCATCGTCACCGGGATGGGCGTGGGGGGGCTAGCCGTGCTGATCGCCGTGATGGTGAACATGGCCCAACCAACGCTGGCCGTACCGAGCCCAGCTACAGCAGCACCCTCGCTCGTGACGATTCTGGTGCAACAAGCTCCGCTTGGCCCGCAACAGAGCGCACCCCAAAACCAGCCTGGACAAGGGATTGCTGGGCCAGCAGTGGTGGCGGTTGGCCCTCAGCCATCGGCAGAAGACGCCCTGCTAGAGGAACGCAACCTGGCTGTGCCACTGGTTCAGCCAGAGCAAGTCTCCTCCCCAGGCCGGAGCGCGAGCACAACAACGGCAGCGGTGACAGCCGCTCCCCAAGCTGCGCTGCCTGAACCGTCGGTTACGGCAGCGACGGCCCGCACTATGACCTATGCCCAGATGTTTCAAGAAGTTGCCCTGCGTTATGATCTGAATTGGCGCATGTTAGCTGCCCAGGCCTATCTTGAGAGTAGCTTTGATTCGCTGGCACTGGGCAGCCATGGCGATCTCGGGCTCATGCAGATCCAACCCCTGACTTGGCGGGAGTGGGCTCCTGTGGTTGAGGTCTCCGACCCCTTTGATAGTTACAGTAATGCTTTGGTGGCTGCGGTCTACTCCGATTATTTACGGACGCTTCTCGGCAAACGCGGCCATCCGGAACAGGAATGGATGTTGCTAGCCTATAATTGGGGGCCTGACAAAGTCTTGCAACATTTGGAGAATGGCGGCACTTGGGCTGATCTGGCACCAGAACGCCGGCAATATGTCGAAGATGTGCTTCGGCTTGCCGAGACGATCCCACTGGATGCGGCTTTCTAGCGGGCGTGCTTTCGTTTACCTGCTGCCAAGCCAGCCCGTGCTAACAAACGATCCCGTGATAATAAACGATAGTGTCGCCGATGATCAAGAGGTAGGTTTCATCTATGCAACTTGAACGACCTGATTTGACCGGAATTCCCCCAACTATTTTAGCTTATATTGAGGCGTTAGAAGCTGCACTGCTGGAGGAGCGAGAGGATGAGGGGGGGCGCACCCTGCGTGCCGAAGCCCCGCTAGAGCCGAGTGAACCGCCGACGACCCAGCAACTGATTACGATCAGTGCGGCTGGTGTAGGGAAACGGACGCCCCGCCATTACTATCTGCGCCAACGCCGCGGTGGGATGGGGATCTTTGATCTAGATAGTAGCGAAGGCGATCCGCCAGCGTTTTTACTTTCGGCGGATGAAAGCGCTGGCCTGATCCTGATTACCAATCAGGGCCGCGCCTTTCGCACCGAAGTGCGCTCGTTGCCTTCCACGGATGTGCGTGGCCGCGGGGCTTCGTTGTTAGCGGATTTCCCCTTGCGCTCCGATGAGAAGTTGACCCTTGTCGTGCCCGATCAGGGTGGTGCCTATCTGGTGCTAGTGAGTGTGCGCGGTCAGGTCCGGCGTATTGGTAACCAATATTTGGGCCAGAATTTACAACCCGGCACCATGATCTATAACACCAGTGAAGGGGGCGCACCGGCGGCGGCTTGTTGGACCAGTGGCAATGAAGAATTGCTCATTGCCACCCGCCAAGGGAAGGCGATCCGCTTTACCGAACGGCAGGTTCCGGTGCGTGGCTGTCTTGGCATGCGGGTCGATCCCGGCGATGCGGTGGTCGGCGTAGCTGGCGTCAGTGAAAGCAGTGGCGTCTTTCTCGTCAGCGATGATGGGAAAGGGACCATTCGCCTTCTGAGCGGCTTTTCGGCCAACAAAGCACCGGGGGCTAGTGGCAAGGTGCTCATGAAGACCGAAGCACTCCTTGGCGCGTACAGTGTAACCGCTGGTGACGATGTTTTCGTCATTTCTGAGTTAGGCAAAATCATTCGCTTTCAGGCGGATGAAGTGCCAGCCAAAGAGGGCGTGGTACAGGGGGTTAATTGTATGAGCCTACGCAATGATCGCTGTACCGCCCTGGCTATTGCAACGATTCCTGCTTAGCCGCAAGCATAGATGTGCTAGAACGCGTATCTTCGCTCTGGCGCCAAACGTATTCTTTTTGGCAGCGCGCAAAGATCTGATGGTCGATACCTGTAAAGCGAAGACCCTACAACCGGTTGGCTCTGGCATGCCCACACCGTCAACGAAAGACCTTGGCCGATCCGCCAAGGTCTTTTCTTTTGGGGAAAGAGCGTCCTCGCAAAGGATCTACGCCACCTTTTGGGCAGGTTGCGTGAACATTGCGTAGAAAGATTGGTGCCAAATGGACAATGAAGCTGGACCGTTATGCGCTAAACTAGGATAGGCTTACGCGGCGCGCCACTTGACAGATTAGCAAAACCTGTCAAGGCTACGGCGATCGGCCAACGCTGAACAGCACTCCTCAAGGATTGGGGAGAAGGACTCGGGAGAAGGACTAGGGCGGTGGAAAGAAAGATCACCCTGTAGCGCCGAGTTGCCTAAGCAAAATGTTGGATGACAGCGTAAGGTGTCTATGTTACACTTAGCTGTAACTAAAGAGTAACAGCTTTCAGTATACTAGGCATAACAGACTGTAGGTCGTTGTATAGCTGATCCTTAGCGCAATGGCAAAAGAGTACGCTGTCTGTTGTAGAGACTACCTGTGCATAGAGTCACTACCAAGGCTTGTCGCCCCGACATTCGGGGGATTACGCAATACCGTAGGGGTAGTGAAAGCTCTACTGGGTTGTGAAAGGAGTAAAAATGTCGAACACGAATCACCGCGTTGCGGCATATGAGAAATATAAAGAACATCTTACCAAAGCTCAACTGGCCGATCTATTGAATCGGATGACGGGGGTTGAGGGTGATCTGGTCAGCTATGACATGGTGGCGAAGCATCTTAATGCACGCCAGCAGATCGAGATGGGGATTCAAATGGTGCCGCTCAACCAAATTGTTGGGAGCGTTGGCCGCTATCGGGACTTTACCCGTTCGTTTCTGCCGCGGGCAGGTGCCAATGCCGAACGGTGGACACGGTTGGACGCCGCCATGAATTCGCTGGAGGGCTTCCCGCCGGTGGAACTCTTTAAGATCGGTGAAGTCTACTTTGTGCGGGATGGCAACCATCGCGTGAGTGTGGCGCGGGCCAATGAAGCCACCCACATTGAGGCTTATGTGACCGAAGTGAAGACCGACATCCCGCTTTCGGTCAGCGACTTTGAGCGTGATCAATGGTTGATCAAGGCTGAGGCCGCTGATTTTGAAGCGAAAACCCATCTGAGCCATTTACGGCCAGGCAATGGGCTGCGCTTTACCGAGCCGGGGCGCTATCCCTTGCTGTTACAGCATATTGAAGTTCACAAATATCTGAGTGATCATGAACGGGCCGCCCAAGGCAATCCGACCGAGATGCGTTGGGAAGAGGCTGTGCTCAGTTGGTATGACACTGTCTATGTCCCGGTGGTAGAGTCGATCCATCGTTCCCATCTGTTGGCGCATTTTCCCGAGCGCACCGAGGCTGATCTCTACCTCTGGATTGCCCACCATCGGGAGCGGCTGGCGGCTCACTACGGGCTGGCACCGCTTGATCCCGATACGGCGGTCAGCACCTTTTTGGAAGTCAATAGTGAGCGTCCGTTGGAGCGGATGCTACAAAGTCTGCGCATGGGGTGGCATTGGTTGCTTTCCGACGAGCGCCCCTTGGGGATGAGCGAAGACGCTTTCCGCCAACTGCGTGAACGGCATGCCGCTGGTGAGATTTCGCTCGCCGAGGCAGGGCTGCGGGTGCAAGAAGAAGCTTGACGCCGATAGCCTAGTTTGCCGCCTACTTTTCCCGAAAAGTTCCACCGGTGTGATCTGAAACCTGTCAGGTTTGTAAAACCTGACAGGTTTTTCATTGCCCTGCCTCAACCCTCCATAAACTCGCATTTCAGAAGGCTTTATGGTAACATTGCCATGTTAAGCTGATATTTTTGACCGCTTCCTATGGGGGTAACTGTGTTACGGGTTAAAATACTATGTACAATTGGTCCTTCCAGCCGTGATATTCCCGTTTTGCGGCAACTGATCGAAGCTGGAATGAACGTGGCGCGGCTCAATATGAGTCATGGCACGCACGCCTATCACGGTGAAACCATTGATCGCGTACGCGCCCTTGCTGAGCAGATGGGAAAGCCTGTGGCAATTTTGGCCGATTTACAGGGGCCAAAGCTGCGGGTTGGGCGGATGCAAGAAGGTGGCGTGCCTCTGAACGAAGGTGAGGATTTGATCCTAACCATCGAAGAAATCCAAGGGCAGCCGGGGCGAGTGCCCATTCAATATAAAGAGCTGCCGCATAATGTCAAGCCTGGAGAAACCATCTTGCTCGATGATGGCCTCCTGGAATTACAAGTCATTGACGCCACTGATACAGAAATTCGGACGCGCGTCGTGATCGGCGGTTTGCTCAAAGACAACAAGGGGATGAACTTACCCCACGCTTCGCTCGATATTGGTGCCCTAACCGATAAAGATCGGGAAGATGTGAAGTTTGCCCTCGATCGCCAGGCCGATTGGATCGCGCTTAGTTTTGTGCGGCGGGCCGCGGATGTGCAGGAACTCAAAGAGATTATTCGCCGTGATTCGACCTTTGGTCGCGCCACACCGGTGATCTCCAAGATTGAGAAGCCCGAGGCCGTGCGCAATATTGATGAAATTATTGCCGTTTCGGATGCCATTATGGTTGCCCGCGGTGATTTGGGCATTGAGACCAGCCCCGAAGCCGTGCCGATGGTGCAAAAGCAAATTATCTCCAAGTGCCACGCCGCGGCCAAACCTGTCATTACCGCGACCCAAATGTTGGATTCCATGATCCGCAACCCCCGCCCGACGCGCGCCGAGGCCAGTGATGTGGCTAACGCTGTATTGGATGGGAGCGATGCGATCATGTTGTCTGGGGAAACGGCCAGTGGCACCTATCCTGTGCAGTCGGTGCGCACCATGGCCAAAATTGCCGAAGAAGCCGAGCGGATGCGCGACAGTCTCAGTGTGCGCATTATTTATGAGCAGCCCAAGATCTTTACTGCCTCGGGCGCGATCTGTCATTCGGCCATGCAAACCGCCGACGATGTCAAGGCCAAAGCGATCATCTCGCCGACCATTAGCGGGAATACGGCCAAGTTGATTGCCGCTTTTCGGCCTAGCGTCCCGGTCGTTGCCGTGACCCCTAGCCCTATGGTGCAGCGCCAGCTCTGTCTGCATTGGGGGATCTATCCTTTGTTAACGCGCCGTCTCAACACCACCGATGAAGTGGTGGCCGATGCTGTGCGGGTTGCGCAGCATGCGGGCCATGTTGCCGAGGGGGATACGATTGTCCTCACGGCGGGGATGGTGGGCAGTGTACGCAGCGCGACCAATCTGATGATGGTACGCACGATAGAGCGGGTCTTGGCGCGCGGCATTGGGTTGGGCCAGCGGGAAGTTGCTGGCAAAATTGTTCGGATCGCCTCTTTGAGCAACGGCGAAGCCCAATTGATTGGCCCCCAAGATATTCTTTTTGCCGACCGTATTGATCGCTCCTGTCTCGCCCTGCTGCAACGGGCCGGTGGCTTGATTACGGTCGAAACCGGATTAGATAGCTTGGGCGCTGTTTTGGCCATGGAGCTTGGGTTGCCAGCTATTATCGGGATTGACGGTCATATCGAAGAACTGATTGATGGCGCGCCGGTTGTCTTGAATACGGCCAGCGGTCAAGTGAGTCAGTGGAAAAAATCGATGCCGATTTCGCGTAGCACGTAGGGCATCGTGTAGCTCTCCGCGTGTTTGGCTGGTTACCTCTACCAATTTGGGCAGTTAGTGCTTGGTTGCCATCACCCACAGACGCCAGCTTGCTGCGTGGCTGGCGTTGCTCAAATCGTATTACCCACACCGCTTTGTGCGCACCATGGTTGTTGTGCCTCGACCTAGTGGCAGGTGTGTCTGGCAAGTCAACGTACCAAGTTTGAGCTAGTTGGTCAAACTCCCGCGTGGGAGAAGGATCAACCTGTGCTTGGTAGATTGGCAAATAGATCTTGAGAGAACCTATGAAATCTATTCGCGTCGGTGCAAGTGTTCTTTACTTGGCCTCTTTGCTGCCGCTCTATTTGCAATGGAGCAAGCAACAGGCCGAAGGGCAAATTGACAAAATGCAGTCCGCGGTCTTTAACAGCCCGGGGGCCGAAAGCACGCTCACACCGGCTGTGGTGGCTGGTGGGGTCACCCTCTTGGGAAGTCATTTTGTCATTGCGCGCAAAGGCTTGGAGCTTGATAATGGAGAAGCCTTATCCACGATGTTCTTGGGCGGTGTGCTGGGCTTTTTAACCTTCTACTGGCTTTGGCCCAAGGATGCAGCATGATCGTTCGGGAAATGGCTAATGGTCAACTCCTCTGTATTCATCAAACGACCCACGCCTTAATGGCCGAACAATTTTGTCGGCATTGGGGCAACGCTGATTTTGCCCGCCCACTGCCCTACGTCGCTACTATGCTGGCGATTACGCAACATGACAATGGTTGGTACGAATGGGAACTACATCCGCGCTTGCGCAGTGATGGTTATCCCATGGATTTCATGCATGATGATGATCCCTTTGGCAAGCTGGATCTATGGCGCTTGGGGATTGATCGGGTCTTTGCGCAACATCCCTATGCTGCGCTTTTGGTAGGCAAACATGCGGCGCTGCTCTACGCGGGCGATCTACCGAATCTACCCGATGATCTGGCCGAACAGGTGAATGAGTTTATTGCGGATCAACAGATGCTGATCAATGTGGTACGTCATGCCTATGCCGATGATGCCCGTTATCAGGCGTGGCTGACTGATCAGGCCCTTGAGGCCAATACACGGTTGCTCCAATTGGGTGACCGTGCCAGCTTGCAAGTGCTTGTCCCTTGGTCAATGCACCATCATTTCCCAAGCTGCCCCCTGAATGCCCAGGAGCGCATTGGGATTGATATGGCCTACGACGCCCAGCAAATCACCTTTTCCCCGTGGCCCTTTCAGGTCGATGCTTTTGTTGTCGAAATTCACGGCAAGTTATTATCGAGTCGTTGCTTTGCTGATCAAGAAGCCTACCAAAGTGCGCTTGCGGAAGCACCCCTGGTGCGCCTTGACTGGCAGGTGGTGAAGGAGTAGTATGTACCGCTTTTACACAGCCCCGTCTACGTTGGCCGCAGCGCTGGCGCAAAAGGCCCAGCATGGTCCGTTTGCCCGCGTGATGGCTGGTGGCACGGATCTGCTGGTTGAGCTTGATCGGGGGGTGCGGAAAGCGCCAGATGGCAATGCCCCGGGGTTGATCGATTTGACTCAAATTCCAGGGCTAGCGGAGATTACAGAAGTGGATGGCTGGATCCACCTGGGACCGCTGGTAACCCATAATCAGTGTGTGGCGAGTCCACTGCTTGTTGAAAAAGCCTTTCCGTTGGCCCGCGCTTGTTGGGAAATTGGTGCCCCGCAAATTCGCAACCGGGCCACCCTAGCGGGCAATCTGATCACCGCTAGCCCCGCCAATGATGCCATTGTACCGCTGCTGGCGCTCGATACCCATGTAACCTTGCAAAGTGCGGCGTGTGGCGAACGTACCCTGCCGCTACGGCAATTTTTGAGCGGCTTTCGCAAGGTCGATCTGGCCGATGATGAGATTCTGACCCGGCTGGCTTTTCCCGCTTTAACCTCCCAACACCATGGCGTTTTTATTAAGCTAGGGCTTCGTCGTGCCCAGGCGATCAGCGTGCTTAGTGTGGCTGTCATCGTGGAAGCCGAGGGGGATCCTGCCCAAAGCCCGGTGCGTGATGCCCGCATTAGTCTGGGCGCGGTTGCTCCGACCATTGTGCGTGCGGCGGATGCCGAAGCGTATCTCGTGGGCAAGGTGCTGACTGATGCGGTGCTTGCAGAAGCGGGGCGGCTTGCTCTATCTGTTGCTACCCCGATTGATGATGTCCGCAGCACCGCGGCCTATCGCCGGGGCATGGTCGAAACTTTGGTGGTGCGTGCGTTGCGCCAGGTGCGGGCTGGGCAAGCGCGTGCCGGCTGGTCTGCGCAACCCGTGTTGCTTTGGGGCCAGACCAATGGTCAGTGGCCGGTCGTCACCTCGCCAACCGCGCCTGCCATGCCCGCAATGGTCAATGGGCAAGCGGTGCAACTGCCGGGGGCCATGACCTTGTTAGATAGTCTGCGCGCGACTGGGTTTGTGGGGGTGAAAGAGGGCTGCGCTGAGGGGGAATGTGGTGCCTGTACGGTCTTTTTGGATGGCATGGCCGTCATGGCTTGTCTGGTGCCTGCCGAACGGGCCGCGGGCAGCACGATTGTAACTGTCGAAGGGTTGGCGCAACCCGACCAACTCCACCCGGTCCAGGCGGCGTTGGTGCAAAGCGGTGGGGTCCAATGTGGCTATTGTACGCCGGGCTTTGTAATGAGCGCGGCCAAACTTCTGGAAGAACGGCCTCACCCAACGCGTGAAGAAGCCAAACAGGCGCTCACCGGGAATCTCTGTCGCTGTACTGGCTATCGTAAAATTTTGGATGCTGTGGTAAGCGCAGGTGGTACCGCCTGAGGGAGCGCGGCGACTCCCTAGAAAAGCCCTCTAGACCTGACCGGTTTTTATCAACCGGTTAGGTCTGTGGTGAACCCCTCGTTTTGCGCCTGCCTAGGCTTAATACCCTGTCCCCTCTTCGGCTCTATTGACCGTCACCGCGACGGCTACGGCCCCTTGATTATCACTCAAAATATCATCATTGATCCGTAGATAGAGCAGATCTCCGGGCTGTAGATCATTCAGTAGTAATTGATCATTGGGGTTGATGGTTGTGCCGGTGCCTACCAAAAAGGGGGTACCGCGGACGCCGATCTTGCCAATGAGCGTGCCGCCTGGTCCGCCATTGAGTGGATAGAAAGTCGGTGCGGGGTAACGGGGATGGCCGCCGGGGCCATGATATTCACCGGGGGTGTAGAGCCATTCTCCGCTGGCGCTGATCACGATAACTTCATCTGCATGGACTTGCACGCCAGTGCTCTGCCAGTCGCGATAGGCATAGATCTTCTGTTGATGGAGCGTTTCCTGCGCCACGGGAACTGCATGGACAGCCAAGCCGCGGGCCAGGTTGTCGGCCAGAAGATAGCCGCTGATCAACAAGGTCCCCACGAGGCCATAGAAGAGTAGTCGCTGCATGGTCGTTCCTTCCTGGAGCTGTTCTGTACTGCCTTACTCATATCGGCTGGCTGTTTATTGCAAATCCACAATTGGTGTGCCTTCGCCGTTGATGATCCACTTACTGTTCTCTTTGAGCTGTTGGGCGATCAGGTAGTCGATGAACTTATTGGCTAACTCCCCTTTGCCTTCCAATTCCCCAATCATGGCGCGAATGGCTAGCTGCTCGACCGCGGTATTTAAGCGAATCCGCTCTGCTTCGGCCTCAGCCGTCTTGGTAATTTCATAGGCAGCGGCTTCGGCTTGCTTTTGGGCCGTATAGAATTGGGCATCTGCCACGGTCTTCTGTTGGGCCGCTTCGGCTTGGGCCTGTTCCTGGCGTTGGACGGCGACCATGCGATCTTTAATGGCGGTCAAAACTTCGGCGGGGGGTGAGGCGTTTTGTAATTGCACTGTGGCAAATTGCACGCCATACTGACTCTCTTTGTCGCGCAGGGCGGCCATCACTTCTTGGTTCATCAGCGCTCGCTCGTTCATCACCGCGGCCATGGCTTTGGTATTGACCACATCGCGCAGGCGGCCTTGGACAAACTCAAAGACAATGCGTTCGGGGTCATCGACCTGGAGCGCATATTGCTGCGGGTCGGTGACGCGATAGGTATATTGCAGTGAAACAAACATGGTGACATTGTCCGAGGTCATGGCTTCGATCTGCTCCACATAGCCCAGTCGTTCATTGACTTTGACCATGATCACCGTGTCGACTAGGGGAATCTGTACATGCCAGCCTGGTTCTTGGATCGCCAAAAAGCGGCCCCCGCGCAAGTGGAGCCCGCGCTCATATTCATGAATTTTGTAGATGGCCGACCGCCCGACAAAGAGGAGCAAGCCGCCCAGGATGACCCCAGCCAGCAAAACCGTGGCGATCTTATAGAGCCGTTCGAGGCCCGGCCCGACACTGGGCGCAGGTAATTCGTGCGGTGTTTGTGGGGTCGTAGCAATTTCACTCATGGTCGAATCTCCTGAACGTGATTGAAAGAAGGGGGGCGAAGCCGGGACATGTATCGCTTGCTCTGTTGCTGGTCGCATCGGCAAGGGTAGGGTGGCTAAGCGTTGTTTGAGCGCCTGCCGCCATTGCGCGGCCGCGCGTAGCCACATCGCCCCGCCCCTACGGTGGACAAAAACAAGGGTAGCGTGCCAAAGGGGCAAGAGAATTAGTGGACCGCTCAGAATGACAGTGCCGAGCAGCGTCCAAGGAAGGAACGTGAGGGCGGCCCATGGCCCATCGGCTTGGGCTAGGTTGATGGCATAAGCGGCTTGGCAGACGACCATGCCACCATAGAGATGACGGCTGCGCCGAAACGCTGGTTGCCACCCAAACAGGCTAAGGAGCACGATGGCGACGAGGAGTGGTAGCACCAATGTTGACATCTCGATCATCGCCGCCCCGAACAACCCCGCTGGGCTTAACAAGAAGAGCGGAAGGGTCAAGGCGGCATGTGGCCAAATGGTCCATTGGGCTAGCTGAGGGTCGCGTTGGGCCAAGCTAACGCTGACGATCCCATAGGGCAGGAAGGCCACTCCGGTGAAGAGAATCCCCAGCAGGGCTAAGCTTGATCGACTCTGTGTCATCGTGGTGATAAACAGAAAATCGCCCACCAATAACAGACCAACCATCTCATAGACAGCAAAGCCAAGCCAGCTGTACCACCAGATGGGGCGTTGCGATGGGGCGGTCAAACGCCACCCAAGATACGCGCCACCCATGAAAATGATCCAGACAAGCCACCGTAGCCCCAACCAAAGCGGGTGGGTCGGTAGGCCCGTCGTCTGCGGGAGCAACTGGGCCAGCAACACCAACCCAAGGAGCAGTAGATAGGGTAGCAGCAGCAGTAGTACGGCTTTCCCCGGACGTGATAAGAAACGGTGTATCACAACAAAAGCAAGCCTCCTGGCGAGACAAGGTTGCGCCAGCGTAGCTAAAGCGCGCTGACGGGGTTGATTCGATTCACGCTTAGTATGGCATGCTTGGCGCGCTGTCACAACGGCAGCTTTACCAGGGCAAGACCCTGGCGGATCCGCCAGGAGTTAGGCAAGGAACGCTTGTCGGTGGGAGTTCGGGTAGAGTCTACCAGGCCGGTCGCTGGTAACACGACCTTTTGAGGCAAGGCGTGAGCACACCTGAGTGCTCGGCTGGGGCGAAGATGGCGTTAGGTCTTATCGAGCCAGCCCAAGCGGAGTGCTTTCATGACGGCTTCGACGCGATTATCGACTTGGAGACGACTGAAAAGATTTTCGACATGAAAGCGCACCGTGCGTTCGGCAATGCCGAGGCTGTGGGCGATTTGGGCGTTGGTCAGCCCTTTGGCTAATGCCTGGAGTACCTCTTGTTCGCGGGCGGTTGGCGGCGCGAGCAAGGGTTCGTCGCGGCGGGCCAGCTGGGCAAATTGAGCGGCTACGGTCGCGCTAAAGTAGCTTTGGCCTTGGGTCACCGCCTGTACCGCGGCGACGATCGTTTCGGGCGCTTCATTTTTGAGGAGATAGCCTAAGGCCCCGGCTGCCAGCAGGCCACGAATGTATTTGAGATCATCATAGGCGCTCAGGGCCAAGAGCCGCACGGTGGGCAAGCGTTGTTGGATCGCCTGTGCCACCGTTGGGCCATCGCTATCGGGCAGTTGGCAATCTAGGACAACGACGGTTGGGGCACAAGCCGCCAACTGTTCCAAGGCCGCACGGCCCGTATCGGCCTCGGCCACCACCTGGATCTGGTGATGTTGTTCAAGAAGCACCCGCATGCCAATCCGAAAGGGCGGATGATCATCGACTAACATCACGCGAATGCGCGTTTCCATGGTTTTACCTTCTTATGCTTATGAAATAGCCCACAAGGCGCTAGGTGCCTTATCTATTCCCTTAATAACGCGTCAAATTCTTCAGCGGCATAGATCAGCCGCCCTGGTTGTTGGGATAGACTAAAGGCATCCCAGGTGTTGTCGCCCGGCACGTGATCAAGAAACCAGCAGAGCGCCTGCACTTGGGGCTCCTGGTTGATGACCGCCAGGGCGTTGGTTAACCAGCCTGGTGGATAATTCTGCGCCGGTGTCAGCGCCGCAGTTGAGGGGGCGTCGGGCGTGGCGTCGCTGGCAAAGGTGTTGGTGGCGCTAATATAGATCGGGAGACCCTGCGTTGTGGGATAGCGGTTGATGATGGCTAGCCAATCCTGATAGAGACGAAAGCCTGCTTGGGCTCCGTTCCAGGCTGGGCGCGGCAGAGCCTGGAACGGTTCGCTGGCCCCATCCTGGTTACCTAGCTCTGGCGCAGTGGGATTGCCCGCGGCATTGACTGCAAAGCCGTCGGGCGCGGCCAAGGGGATGCCAGCGGCGGCTTTGGCTTGGCTGCCCGCATCCACGGCGGCGACTAGCGTATTCATGTAATTGAGCCAGGGCGCATCGATGGCATTGCGCACCACGCCACTTTGGTCACTGTACCAGGGCCGCACAGGTCCTACTAAGATACGAACCTGGGGGTTTTCAGATCGTATCGTTTCAATTACATTGTCCGTATGCTGGACTGATTCTCCAGCGCCATTGAGGAGCCTGGCATACCAAGTTGGGGTTACGGGGTTCGCTTCTGCTTGGGCATTGGCTGCGGCGGTGTTATAGCCACTGCCGATAATATAACCATAGACCGTGCGCAACCGTTCATCGCGGGCCAACCGGCGTAGATAGCTCAAATAGTCGGTCAGGGCCAAGGCGTCAGCGGTGGGGGGGAGACTCTGGTCTTTGGCATAGTCTACGCGCACCAACACGCGCAACCCTTGGGCCGTAGCCAAGGCAACACGTTGGGCGAGGGCGTCAATCGACCAATATTGGTCAAGCGTGGCATCGGCCAGTTGCGTATAGGTTAGATCGACAACCCAGCCGCTGCGGCCATGCCAATCGCGAGCCGGGTCGGGAAAGTTCAAACAGAGTTTGGTGGGTAGACCGCTGGGGCGGGGCAAGCTTTGTTGGGCGGCAATCAGGGATTCCAATAAACGGCGTCCCCGCAGCCGGCAGCCCGTCGCACAATCGCGATAGAACTCAATGCGGGTTTCGGGGGTGATGGCGGTTGGTGCAGGCATAGTAAAGCGCCATGCCCATTGCCAGGTGGTGCCACCGGGGAGTGCTTGGGCCGCCGTAAAGGTGGCGGGCCTGTGATCGACTGTCAGCCGTACATGGGTCCACGGCGTATTGTCAACGACGGTCACCGTTACTTCATCCCCTGGCCGGGGCGTGGTGGGATCAAGCAGGATCTGGGGCCACTGCGGGTTGACATCGAGCGGCACAGAAGAGACTAGTAGGGTTCCTTCAATAGGGAGGAGCCAATAGAGGAGCATCAGCAATACCCCCAAGAGCCACCACCAATGTTGGCGCGTGTGTCTAAGCTGCTGCATGGTGGCTCCTTTCGTGGGGTTGGGGGGGAGTGGGCGTTGTTGTCACAATGGGCAAGACAAAGCGCATGGTGGTGCCGACAGGGCCATTGTGGGTGTCAGCGGCGGTTTGGCTTTCAATTTCCAGGTGGCTTTGATGCTGCTGCAGAATTTCGGCTACAAGTGCCAATCCTAGTCCACTGCCAGCGACACCAGCCGGTGCGGCCCGGTAAAATCGTCGCGTTAGGTGGGGCAGATGCGCCGCGGCAATGCCCGGCCCCGTATCGCCCACCAAGCAAGCAACGCCTTGGGCAGAGGCCGTCAGCTGTACGGTGATGCGGTTGCCGGGATCGCCATATTTCAGGGCATTTTCTAGCAAATTCAAAAAGAGCTGGCGTAGGCGGTCGGGATCACCCAATACCGGTGATAGTGGCCCTTGTACGGTCAGCCCGATCTGCATTTGGCGTTCTGCGGCGGCTAGGCGCACCTGTCCAACTGCACTTTCTACGAGAGCGGCTAGATCAAGCGCTTGGGCAAGTTGTGGCTGCGTTTGGAGCCGTCCTAGGTCCACCAGATGATTACTTAGCCGTACCAACCGTTGGACTTCCGCCTGCATAAAGCTCAGCGATTGACCACGTAGTTCGGTGGACAACCCCGGCAATTGCAGGACTTGTAAATGGGTGAGCAGGGTAGCGAGCGGGGTGCGTAACTCGTGTGCTAGATCGCTCAACAACAATTGGGCATTCTGCTCGCTGCGCTGTTGGGTCGTAATATCAATGGCAAAAAAGAGGGTAACATCCTGCCAGCGTGTCACCCACCAACGGATCGTCAAGGGTTGCTCGGGGACCTTTGGCAAGGTTTCGATCCGATAGCAGCCTGCGTGGCGGCCCGGGCGTTGGGCTTCTTGCAGATCGGCTCGCAAATGTGCGTGCCAGCTATTTTCGGGCAACAAGGGGACATTGGGGGCAAGCGCCAAGAGCCGTTGGATAGCTGGATTCGCATAGACAAGGTTCCCCTGTTGATCAAAGAGGCCGACCGCCACTGGCGTATTGGCCAGCACAGATTGCAAGCTTGCCAAGGTACGCCACGGCTGGCGGCGGCGCGCCCACCACTGTACTAGCAGGGCGGTGGTGCCAATGAGCAGGCCGCTATAGAGCAGGAGCACAAAGAGGCTCAGCTTGAGATCAAAGGTGTACATAGCCCTACATTATACTGAGCTTCGGCGGTAGACCAAGAATAGGATAAGCAGTGGCGAGGAGATTGGTGCTAGCCCGCGGTGAGAACCCCGCTTACGTGATTTTTGCTGACGGTATTCTCGTTAGCCGCGTAACTTGCGTTGGATGCTTTGTGCGATAGCGTCTTGATAAATTTGCCCAAAGTCGGCGATGCTCGTACAATTTTTGGATAGTTTCTAACGATCAAGCTACTGATGGAGAATGAATCATGAATTTTCGTAAATTAGGGCTCGTGACTGCGTTGCTCTTCACCCTGATTCTTGCTGCATGTGCGCCAGTGACCCTGCCAACCGCTGGCACTGGTGAGGCTGCCAGCCAAACGTGTAATCAGATCGAAGTTGGCGAAACAGACGGTATGCCTGATCTGCAAGGTTGTACACTGCGGATTGCGGTGGAAAATGCCTATCAACCCTTCAACTATATCGATCCAGATACCAAAGAGGGGGTTGGGTATGATTATGATATCTTTGCTGAAATCTGCACCCGTATTAACTGCAAGCCGGAATTTGTCGAGACCAGTTGGGATGCCATGGTCGCTATTATGGGGGGGCAGGGAGCTACGGAAACCTTTGATGTTGGTGCCGATGGCATTACCATCACCGCAGAACGCGGCCAGCATGTAGACTTTTCGATCCCCTACATCAGCTCCCAGCAGATGCTCTTGGTGCGGGCCGATGAAAGCCGCTTTGTGGAGCCCGAAGAGTTTGTTGCTTTGCGCGATCTTAAGATGGGGACCCAAATCGGCACGACCAACTATGACGCGGCGGCCGAGTTGATTGGCGAAGATCGCATTGTGGCCTTTGATCAATTTGGGCCAGCTGTTCAAGCTTTGATGGCTGGAGATGTCGATGCCGTGATGATCGACAACGTCTCTGGGCTGGGCTATGTGGGGGCCAATCCTGATAAGGTGAAGCTAACCGGCGCTCCGGTGAAGACCGAGGAACTCGGCTTTATCTTTGGCAAGGGCAGCCCGCTCAAAGCGCCCGTTGACGCCGCCCTGGAAGCGATGCAGGCCGATGGCAAGATGGACGAACTCTATCAGAAGTGGTTTGAAACCGAATAGTTATCTGTCGATGTGATCCGCTCTAGCAAAAGACCCTAAAGGTAATGACCTTTGGGGTCTTTTGCTATCACGCCTTTCTTCCTAGCCCTTTGTAATAGCCCTTTGTAATGTGTCTTCGTGATACCTATTTTCTTATCAGCCAAGCAGCATAGGAGTTGGTCGAATGACAGCAAATGCAAGCCGCACTGCTGTAAATAGTGGCCCAGAACAAAAAGCCATCTGGCAGCAGTTGGGAAAGTGGCCGTGGTGGTTATTGGCCGCGATTGGGCTTGGTCTTTATTTGGTGATGTTGGTGATCACCGACGCAGAGACGCGCAGCTCATTTTGGTATATGTTGGGGCAGACTCCCGACGGATTGGCCGCCGGTCGCCTGGTCTTCAAAGGGATTGTGATCACCTTGACGATTGCGATCTTGGGCTACTTACTGGCGATGGTGCTGGGGCTCATCCTGGGCTTGATGCGCACCGCGACCAATCCAATCGCCTATAATGTGGCCTCTTTTTATGTCGAAGTGATTCGCGGCGTGCCTATGTTGGTGTTGTTGCTCTATGTTGCCTTTGTGCTGGCCCCGCCATTGACGCCCATCTTTATCGCGCTTGCCAACCTCTTTGTCTCGCTTGGGAATCTCTTTGTCTTGCTGCTCCACCTGATCGGCTTGCCGGTTGCCCCGTTTACGCCGGTGAGCACCATGGCTAACCATTGGCGCGCCATGATTGCGTTGGGCTTGGGCTATGCCGCCTTTGAAGCAGAAATTTTCCGGGCCGGAATTCAATCGATTGAACGCGGCCAGCATGAGGCGGCCAAGGCGCTGGGCTTGAGCTACTTTCAAACGATGCGCTACATTATTTTGCCCCAGGCCATCCGGCGGGTTTTGCCCGCCTTGGGTAATGACTTTATTGCCATGGTCAAGGATTCTTCGTTGGCCTCTGTGCTGGGGGTGCAGGATATGACCCAACTGGCGAAATTGGTGGCCGCGGGTAATTTCCTTTATATGCAGACGCTAACTCTGCTGGCCTTTATCTATTTGATTATGGTGGTGCTACTCACTCGGTTGGTGCGTTGGATGGAATATCGCTTGCAGCAGGTGTATACGCGGTAGCATACTAGTCAAGCCCTTCGGTTACCACAGGGTGATCACCCGCTCTTCGCCCTTGCGTAGCTTTTCGCGGTTGGGTTCTAGCGCCACGATGACGGCGACCAAGCTAACGATGCCATAGATCACATAGGGCCAGGGGGCCGATTGGTTGAGGTAGAGTACGAGGAAAAGGGCAAAGGCACTGATGCCCACCCCAAAGGTCGCAATGGCCGCAATGCGCGTCCACCAGAGCAAAAAAGCGCCAATGAGCCAAACAATGCTACCCACGAGGGGCGAAAGCATCATGACGGTGGCGGCGCTCGTAATGCCCCCTGCGCCGCCCCGAAAGCCCAGGAACACAGACCAATTATGGCCCAAAATCGCGGCCGCACCGGCTGTGGCTTCGGCACCTTTGAGCAGGGTATAGCGCAACGTGGCTTCTTCGACGCTCATGGGGCCGGTTTCGGGAAAGAGCCACCGGTAGAGCTGTTGGATCACCCAAATCGCCACCACACCCTTGATGGCGTCGCCCACCAATGTGGGTACGGCTGCCTTTAGCCCAGCGGCGCGCCAAACATTGGTGGTGCCAGTGCGGCCACTGCCGATGGTACGCACGTCTACGCCATAGAGACGACAGACCAGCATGCCAACCGGCAAAGCCCCCAGAAAATAACCAACCAATGCACTGAGCGGCACGATAGACCAAAGGGCAGCCATGGTTTAGAGCGCTTTCAAGGCGGTGAGGGCCGCATCATAATCGGGGTGTTGCGGGATGGCTGGTACATACTCCACATATTGGACGACATCCTTGGCATCAACAATAAAGATCGCACGCTGATCGAGCCGGAGTTCCTTGACCAAGGTGCCATAGGCTTGACCAAAGGCCATCTCCTGATGGTCCGAGAGCATCTTGACACGCTCCACCCCGGCCGCACCACACCAACGCTTTTGGGCCATGGGCAGGTCGGCGCTGACTGTGAGTACGACTACCTGATCCCCCAATTGGGCGGCCTCTTCGTTGAGCCGTCGCGTCTGCAGATCACAGATGCCGGTATCGATACTGGGGATGACGCTGATCAAGCGGGTTTTGCCGACCGTGTCGCCCAGCAGACGAAAGCTGGTTGTGAGGCCATCGGCCAGGGCAACATCCGGGGCCTTATCGCCTACTGCGACGGGGCTGCCCAGCAAGGTAAAGGTGCTTTCGCGTAGGCTGACGGTTCGTTGACTCATGGAAGAACTCCTTGGGTTGTTTGGCCCTTGGGTAAATCTGTGGGCAAAGGCTAATCCCAGCCTTAGACAGCGGCAACCCAGGGTAGGTGCCCTCTGCCTGTCACTAGAATAGCGTGCTTACTGCCCAAGGACGCTTGGATAGGTTTGTGTTAAGCAGGTGGCTTGGGGGAATCGGCTTCGGGTTGCGGCGCGGCGCGTGGCCGGATGAGCGGAATGGCAGCCTGTCGATCCGGGCGCGGTGGGGCAAACGCTTTTTCGCTGCCTGTCGCACCTTGAATGTTGAGTTCGGCCCGTAGCAGAACGCCATCATCCATATAAAAGCTATTGACATAGAGCGCGCCATAGATCTGGCTGCCTTCGAGCAATTCAACTCGATCAGCGCGCAATACGCCTTTATAGAGGCCACGGATGCTCACTGTTTTTGCCGTGATATCACATTGGACGCGCGCACTTTCGGTCAAGATGACGTTGGCTGGGGTTTCGACATGGCCACCCTCCACCGCACCATCAATGCGAATACTTGTATCACAGCGCAGATAACCATTAAAGGTGGCGCGTGGACCAATCACTACCTCGATTGCGTCTGCTTCCGGTCGTTGTACTCGGCCAAACAAAGTTGCCTCCTCTATGACAAATAGGACTTACGCACTTGGGACAAGCGCTGGCAGTGTCCCCACAATTTACGCCAGGACCAACCGTTCGGAAATACTCCGCCCCTTGTACACCCGGAAAATAATATCCGCCAGGAGGGGTGCAACCGAAATTACTTCAATCTTGTCATGCTGTTTCCCGGGCGGAATTGGAATGGTATTGGTGACAACCAGCTTCTCGATCCGCTCATCCGCCTGGAGGCGCTCTAGCGCGGTCGGCAAGAGCACTGGGTGGGTGATGGCAAAACAGGCTTTCCCTTCCGCACCATTGGCATACAACGCGTCAACCTGTTTGAGAACACTGCCGCCAGCCATAATATCATCGATAATAATCGGGCGACGCCCTTGAATATCACCAACAATATGGGTGGTCTCGGTTGCGCTGAAGTCGGTGCGCCGTTTGTGCATGACCACCAAGGGTAAATTGAGATATTCGGCATACTTACCGGCCATGCTGGCGCGCCCGACATCTGGGCTGACAATCGCGGCATTTTCATATTCGGGCTTTTTAAAATAGTCGGCCAACAACGGTAGCGCACTGAGGGGATCTACGGGGATGTTGAAGAATCCTTGAATGGCACGGGCATGAATATCGACAAAGACGACGCGCGTGGCCCCTTGGCACTCCAACATATTGGCGACCACGCGCGCACTGATCGCTTCCCGGCCCCGCGCCATGCGTTCTTGTCGTGCATAGGGAAAATAGGGAATCACCACACTAACCGAATGGGCGCTCGCCCGCCGGAACGCATCCAGATAGAGCAGCATTTCCATGAGGTTGTCGTTGACAGGTGCTGAACAAGGCTGGATCAAGAAAATATCCTGATCGCGTACAACTTCTTCCACCATCACATGAATTTCGCTATCGGGCAGATGCCGTGTGGTGGACTGCCCTAAATTGACCCCCAACATGGTAGCAACTTCAGCGGCCAAGGCGGGGTGGGCTGAACCGGAAAAAATACGGAGCGGATGATACGACTCAACCATAAAACCCTTTTCTAGCTTACCTATCATTCCCTACTGCAAACGGATGGATACTACTCCCGCATGGAGAAATTATATGATAGCATGATACCTGGGTCAAACAGGAACCATCTACAGAAGCTTTAGGAACAACTTGCAATGTCGCAAAAATTATTAATTGCCACGCATAACCAAGGTAAATTACGTGAATATCAAGCCCTCTTAGCCGATCTGCCGCTGTTGGTCACCTCCTTGCGCGAGGAAGGCGTCATGCTCGATGTGGATGAGACGGGGGTTACCTTTACCGAAAATGCCATTCTCAAAGCGACCGCTTATGCTCAGCTGACTGGGCTGATGACTTGGGCCGATGATAGTGGGTTAGAAGTAGATCCGCTCGCGGGACGCCCTGGCGTCTACTCGGCGCGGTATGGCGGCCCTGGGTTGACCGATCAACAACGCTATGCACAAGTACTTCAAGAATTACAGGACAAGCCTGCGCCGTGGACCGCACGCTTTCGCTGTGTTGTGGCCCTTGCCCTGCCCACCGGGAACGTCCAAACTGTGGAAGATCAGATCGAAGGCATCATTACCACCACCCCACGTGGGGAACATGGCTTTGGCTACGATCCAATCTTCTTCCTGCCGGCCCAACAACGGACCATGGCCGAGCTGTCACCCGCCGAGAAGAACGCCCTTAGCCACCGCGGGAAAGCCGCGCAAAAGGCGCGGCAGCTACTTGCCCAATGGGTAACGTAGGCTAAACTGAGTAGGATTGACCCAGGACCAGACCTGTCAGGTTTGAAAAACCTGACAGCGTCTTGCGTTGGCGGTTGTGGGAACCACAGAGCCAACCAGATGACAAGCTCTGGCGTGCTCAATTCACCCCGCGTGCTTTTGTCGGATTGATTAAATTGCTAAATATCGTTACAATGGTAGTAGTTATGTAGTTGGTAGCGTGCCTGAAAACCTGTCAGCTCTTCAGGCACGCTACCCGCTCTCTGTGTGAATTTTGTGCCAAACGCACGCCTGTTGTGGATTGACCATGGCTGGGTGATGCTTGAGCCTTAGTGATAATCGCATAACAATGCATAAGTTAATTAATCATCCCTCGACTGCGGCGATTGAAAGCCTAGAAGGGTTTGAATTAGCCTATAATCATTTGCTGCGCGTGCATTACGCTCCCAATTATATTTGTCGCAAAGATGCACCGATTGCTGGCAAGGTTGCCATTGTCAGCGGTAGTGGTAGTGGCCACGAACCCTTAAATATTGGCTATGTCGGTCTCGGCATGTTGGATGCCGCCTGCCCAGGCGCGATCTTTACCAGCCCGACACCCTATCAGTATTTGGCGGCAACGCACGCTGTCCACAGCGGGGCCGGTGTTCTCTATGTGGTAAAAAACTACATGGGGGGCGTTCTCAATATGGAAATGGCTATGGAGATGGCGGCGGAAGCAGGTATCCCCGTCAAATCGGTGCTGATCCATGATGATGTTGCGGTGGACCAAGATGCCAACCGGCGCGGAACAGGCGCAACCATTCTTGTCGAAAAGATCGCTGGCGCGGCGGCTGAAGCGGGAATGTCGCTTGACGCCGTAACGGCCCTGGCTCACCGCGTTAGCTGCCAAACCCGTAGTATGGGGGTTGCCCTGACCAGCTGTGTTTCGCCCTCCATGGGCCGCCCCACCTTTCAACTGCCCGATGGTCAGATCGAAGTGGGGGTGGGGATTCATGGGGAGCCAGGACGGCGGCGCATCTTGATGACCAAGGCCGACGAAGTGGTTGACCTGTTGTTGGCGCCGATCCTGCGTGAATTACGCCTACAAGCCAAAGAGGAAGTATTGGTCTTGGTCAGTGGCTTGGGGGGAACACCGCAGCATGAACTGTTTATTGTCTATCGTCACCTCCACCATCTGCTGGAACGCCATTCCATCACGGTAAAACGTTCGCTCGTTGGGAACTATATCACCAGCTTAGATATGGCTGGGTGTATCCTGACCGTGATGCGGCTTGATCCAGAACTGCTGGCCTTGTGGGACGCCCCAGTGCGTACCCCGGCCCTGTGGTGGTAGACCTAGGAAGGGACTAGCTGGTGGATGGGGAATGCCATAGCTGCGTGGTGCTAGTCAGGCTGCGTGGCTATGGGGCCTACGGTGCTCTATACCACCTACGGGGACATCTGCCCGAAATTTAGTTCTGACCAATTGAGGAAGCCATGAACCAGGAGATTACACTCCATCATTTTATCCAATGGTTGCAACGTTACGGAGAGTATATTGATGCCAAGGAAGCCTACTTATCGGAACTAGATGCAGCGATTGGTGATGCCGATCATGGCGCTAACATGGCGCGCGGTATGGAGAAGGTCTGTGAACGGCTGACTGAAGAGGCCACTGCGTATCCGAATGTCAGTACACTGATGCGGAATGTGGCAATGACCTTGATTAGCAGCGTGGGGGGAGCTGCAGGCCCGCTGTATGGCGCTTTTTTCCTCCGCGCTGCCAAGGATCTACAAGGGGATCTGACGGCTCTCGATCCCACCCAACTTGCTCAGCTATTTCGCGCTGGCCTAGAGGGTGTACAGCAGCGTGGAAAGGCCGGTTTGGAAGAGAAGACGATGATCGATACGCTAGCGCCAGCCGTCGCTGCCCTGGAACAAGCCGTCGCAGCAGGCGAGAGTATCGAAGTCGCACTCCATGCCGCCTGTACGGCTGCCGAAGCAGGAATGACCCATACCATTATGTTGCAAGCCAGCAAAGGCCGTGCCAGTTATTTAGGGTCGCGCTCGATTGGTCATCAAGATCCAGGGGCTACCAGCGCCTATTATCTCTTTCTTGCCGCCCAAGAAGCCTGGGGACAGGATGGGCGGTGACGGGCTGCTTGATGGTTATGTGCGCATGACTGTGATAGGAGCGCCTTGCGTGCCGGTCCGCCGCTTGCTCCTCCCGTGCTAGCGGCCAGTCCCCCCTGCATCTCGATAAGCCAGTCAAACGCCAAATAGGGAAAGAACACTAGCCATGACAACCTATATCGGGGCGATTGACTCCGGAACCACCAGTACACGCTTTATCTTGTTTGATCATGCCGGGACGATTGTGGCCTATGATCAGCGGGAGCATGCACAGATCTTTCCCCAAAGTGGTTGGGTTGAGCACGATCCAGATGAGATCTGGGAACGAACCCGCCAAGTAATTGGCGCGACCCTGGCCAAGACCGGCGCTACGGCTGCCGATATTGCGGCGATTGGCATTACCAATCAACGGGAAACAACGCTGATTTGGGAACGCGCTACCGGCAAACCCATCTATAACGCCATTGTCTGGCAAGATACGCGTACCGACCGCCTTTGCAAAGAGCTGGAAGCGGCTGGTCACGCGTCCCGCATCTATCACAAAACAGGCTTACCCGTTGCAACTTATTTTGCTGGCCCCAAGATTCGTTGGATCCTCGATCATGTCCCTGGCGCACAGGCGCGGGCCGCGGCTGGCGAACTCCTCTTTGGCACGGTTGATACTTGGCTCATCTGGCAGTTGACCGGTGGCCAACATGTGACAGACCCCACCAATGCCAGCCGCACTATGCTCATGAACTTGGAAACGCTCGACTGGGATGACGAATTGCTCGCCATCCTTGACGTGCCCCGGGCGCTGCTGCCCACCATTCGCCCGAGCAGTGATCCCAATTTCTATGGCAAAACCACCCACAGCGGACCTTTCCGGGGAGAAATTCCCGTCTGTGGCAATTTGGGCGATCAACAGGCCGCGACGGTTGGGCAGACCTGCTTTAGCCCCGGCGAAGCAAAGAACACCTATGGCACTGGTTGCTTTATGCTGCTCAATACGGGGCCAACCATTGTGCGCAGCCAGAATGGCCTCCTGACCACCGTCGGTTATCAGTTTGCGAAGGAAGCGCCCGTCTTTGCGCTCGAAGGCTCGATTGCCATGGCGGGCGCCACAGTGCAATGGCTACGAGACAATTTGCAGTTGATTCACCACGCCGCGGAAACGGAAGCCATTGCGCAAAGTGTGGCAGACAGTGGTGGCTGTTATCTGGTGCCAGCCTTTAGCGGGCTCTTTGCCCCCCATTGGCGCAGTGATGCGCGTGGGGTACTGGTGGGGCTTACCCGCTATGTCAATCGGGCCCATCTTGTGCGGGCTGCCCTGGAATCGATCTGTTATCAGACGCGCGAAGTGCTGGACGCCATGAATGCCGATAGCGGCGTACCACTCCAGATGCTCAAGGTTGATGGAGGGGCTACAGCCAACAACTTTTTAATGCAGCTCCAGGCCGATATTCTGGGCGTGGAAGTCATTCGTCCTCAAGTTGCTGAGACAACCAGCCTGGGGGCTGCCTATGCCGCCGGGCTCGCGGTCGGCTTTTGGGCAGATCAGGCAACATTGCGCCACAATTGGCGAGTGGACCGGCAGTGGCAGCCCCAGCTCGCCGAAGAAGGACGGGCCGCCGGGTATCATCAGTGGAAAAAGGCGGTCGAACGAACGCTCGGGTGGGTTGAATAAATGGCGACGGTCAGCTTGGTCTTGGTCTCTCATTCACAGACCCTGGCGCGCGGGGTAAAAGAATTGGCCGACCAAATGGCTGACCAACAGGTGCAGATTGAGATTGCTGGCGGTGTGGTCGATCCACAAAGTGACGTGCCCTTGCTGGGTACAGACGCTTTGCAGATTCTGGCCGCCATTGAACGCTGTTGGTCAGCCGCGGGTGTTCTCTTGTTGGTGGATCTGGGCAGCGCCGTCTTAAATGCTGAGCTGGCCATCGACTTATTACCCCTGCCGATGCAGGCTGGTTGTTTGATCAGCAACGCCCCTCTCGTCGAAGGGGCCGTGGTCGCGGCGTTAGAGGCCAGCCTTCAGCAGCCACTGGCGGTGGTTAACCGTGCTGCCGAAGCGACGGGAACGCTGGCAAAGGTCACACCCCGTCTTGAGTCCTAGCTTTTTGAACCCTCGTCTGTTGACGGCTAGCACCCTGTGGAGACAGATACGAGTTCTGGATGGATATGAAAGCGGAATATTCCTGTGACAACCCAATCGCTTTCCGCCCAAGTTACGATCACCGATCCCACCGGTTTGCACTTGCGTACCAGCAAAGAAGTGGTGCAGGCTGCGAATCAGTTTGCCTCGACTATTCGTGCGCAAAATCTATCGCGCGAATCTCCGCTTGTTGATGCCAAGAGTATTCTTCAATTGATGCAGTTGCAAGCCCGTCACGGCCACATCTTATTGTTGCAGGCTGAGGGACCAGATGCACAGCTAGCGCTGGAGACTCTCTGTAATCTCTTCCGTGCATTGGGTATCTGATGCTAGGACTTACGCAGTTGGTTGGTACGACCAGAGACCTGACAGGTTGTCCAAACCTGTCAGGTCTGGTCCAACTGCGTAACGCCTCAGGAATTTGTCGCTCTCTGGTTTGAATAAAGGAACGAATGCCAAAACTTTTCCGTGGACTACCAGCCGCCCCTGGTGTGGGGATCGGCAATATCTTTATCTACCGCAACTGGCATTTACACCTAACCTTGCCCGTGGCTACCGCTACTGACCCGGCGGCGGAATGGCAGCACTTTCTGGCTGCGCAACAAGCAGTGGAACAAGAGCTAGCCACCGCCGCCGCGACCGAGAACCCAGTAATGGCGGAAGTCTTCACCGCCCAACGCTTGATTTTACAGGATCAGAGTCTGCTACATGCCATTCAACAGACGATTTGGCAAGAACATCAGTCGGCCTTGGCCGCCACCTATGCCGCCATCCATCATTTTGCTGAGCTCTTTCGCAATTTGAGTGACGAGTATTTTGCCAGTCGGGCCGTGGATATTGTCGATGTGGGGCAACGCCTCTTCAAGCGCCTCGGCCCACCCATCCCAGAGGAGCGCCAACCCCTGGCTTTGCCCGAGCGTACGCTCCTGGTTGCCTATGACATTACCTTTTCGGAGCTATCGCAACTGCCCTTGTCCCAACTCGTCGGGATTGCTCTGGCGGAAAGCACCCCAACGGCTCACTCGGCCATCTTAGCCCGGAGTTTGGGCATCCCGCTTGTCTGTACCTTGGGCGAGGGGATCTTGCAACTGCCTGCCGACCATGCCGCGGTCCTTGATGGTCATGAAGGCTATCTGTTGATTGCGCCGACGCCCACCGAAGTTGAGAGCTATCAAGCCAAGCGACAAGCACAAGCCGCGGTACAGGCCGCGGCCACGGTCCATGCCCAGGAACCCGCCTATACCCAGGACGGCCAGTTGATACCGGTGCTGGCGAATGCTAATAATCCCGAAGAAGTAGCGCGCGCCTGTTCTAGTGGTGCCGATGGCATTGGCCTCCTGCGCACTGAATATCTTTTTCAGAATCGGCTCGACCCGCCGACTTTGACCGAACAGATCGATACCTATCTTCACTTTGCTCGCCAGATGGCTTGCCGTCAGTTGACTGTGCGCGCTTTGGATATCGGGGGCGACAAATCGATGCCCTATCTGATTCACACCCAAGAGGCGAATCCATTTTTGGGTTTGCGGGGAATTCGGTTATTGTTAGCCAAAGCAGCGTTGCTGACCACCCAATATCGCGCCCTCTGTCATGTGGCCGCGATTCTGGATACGGCTGTGGAGCTGCGTTTTATGGTGCCCATGATCAGCACGGTTGCCGAGGTCCGGGCCGTCCGCACTTTGCTGGATGAGGTGCACGCCACCGAAGCAGAGCGGATGACGGCCTTGCGCGCGCGGGGTGGAACGCCGATTAAGTTCGGGGTGATGATCGAAGTGCCATCGGCAGCCTTGGTTGCTGAACAGTTGGCCCCACTTGTGGACTTTTTTAGCATTGGGACCAATGATCTGGCCCAATACACCCTGGCCGCTGATCGCACCAACAGCAGTGTGGCGGCGCTGGCCGATCCACTGCACCCGGCGGTCTTGCGTCTGATTCAACAGACCTGCCACGCGGCTCGCCACGCCGGTATTCCCGTGTCGATCTGTGGTGAAATTGGGGGAGATCCGGCGGTGCTGCCGCTGTTGCTGGGGTTAGGACTCCAAGAGGTGAGTGTTCCAATTCCGGCGATTCCCCTTGTCAAGGAAGCCGTCCGCCGCTCGACAGGGGCCGCGAACCAAATCCTCGCCGATCAGGCGCTCACTTGTGAAGATGCCAGCGCTGTGCGGGCGCTGTTGGCGCACTAACGCAAAATGGATGAAGTCATGGATAGAGTGATGAACAGAGTTCAAGAATTTTTACGCGGCCCTTGGCTGCCCCGCCCCTCGCGCATGCCAACCTACAGCGCTATTCGGAGCGCGGCAACGTTGACGGTCGATTATCGCGATCGCATCAGTGTGATCACGTGGCTCTTTGTCTTTGCTTTGGGTGTTAGCCAACTCTATAGTTTGCCCACCACTGTGATTTCGCTGCGCGCGCTGGGCTCGCCGGTGAGCATTGCCTTAACCAAAACCTTGGTGGCCGCGTTGGTGTTGGCGATCTTTGCCGCGGCGGGGGTCGAAAGTGTGATCCGCGCCCATCCCCGTTTCCTCACCGAATCGCGCTGGGGGTGGGCTTGGCCTTTTGGCGCGCTACCCATGGCCATTGCCATTATTGCTGTCTATGTGCTGCCCTTAGCGCCCAACCGGCCCATGCAGGCCCTGATGCTACTAGCCAGTGGTGGGTTGATGATCCTCGCGCTCTTTAGCCTCTACACCACGATTGAACGTGGTCAATCAGGCTTTCGTCGTTCCCGCCTTGTGTTAGATGCACTCTCGTATGGGGCAGCGCTCGTACTCTTTCTTTTCGTCTACCAAACGCGAACGCGCAGCTTGCTTTCGGGTACGCTCGTCGCGCTGACTGCTACCCTGCTCGCGATTGAATTGCTCCGCAGCACCACCGACCGTCCGCTCAATGTGCTCACCTATGGCGTGTTGACCGGGATGATTCTTGGGCAGGTCACTTGGGCGCTCAACTACTGGTGGACGATCAGCAGCTTGACGGGCGGTCTTCTGTTGCTCTTGATCTTTTATATTATTGTGGGAATTGCTCAGCACGGCCTCCAAGATCAGCTAAACCGACGCGTTCTTCTCGAGTTTGCGTTCTTTGCGATTGTCGCATTGATCCTGATCATGGCCGTCGCGCCGCGGTTAGGGTAAAGCCTAGCACGCGGATTGAGCTGATTGATCCACCATATCAGAGGTCAATCTGCGTTCCATCTTCTGCTCAAAGTCTGTTGGCACTACCGATAGTGGGCGGCGACTTCGGCTAGCTCGGCAAATAAAGTAGGTGTGATGGTGACGCCGAGCACATGGGCAATGACACCCGTCCAGCCATGGAGAAAGGCTTCCCAGCCATCCGCAACAGTGAGCTGGCGTTCGGCTTGTTGGCGTAGGGCTTGGTGCATAAAATCAAGCTGGCCGCGATAGTTCAGCTCCCAGGCAATACTTAACAGCGGAAATTCGGCCTGATCGGTCAGCGGTGAACCAGGACGGTCTTTGCCCAAGCCGGTCGCATTGATGATGACACTGGCGGGGGGCAAATTGGCAAGCAACGCGTCATTTTGGGCCGCGTGGTGGTGGTGGTGATAATGGAACTGAATGTCGGTCGGCTGTTTTTCCACGATGGCCCGAATGTGCGCCAGCCGTTCCGCATCCATATCAACCAAGGTGAAGTGGCGTGGCCGATCCGCAACCTGGGGTTTGTGTAAAATATGGAGGGCCAAAGCCGCGGCCGCGCCACCGGCCCCCAGCGCGAGCAGATGGCCGCCTGTGCGCTCGAAATAGCCTTCTCCCAGCAGCGTGTCGAGGGCGCGGCCATCGGCCACGGGGTCCACTGCATAGCCGACCAAGGCGTCGCCCTCTTTGGCAATACAGGAAACTTCATCACACAGCTCGGCATAGGGATCCAACTGGTCAAACAGATCGCGTGAGGCGGCTAAGAGGTCAATTTTGTGGGTGGTAATGAGCCCCCCCAGCGCCAACGGATCGGCTTTGATCGACTCGACCAATTGCCGGTAGCGAGCTGGCTCATCGTGAAGGCGAAAATCGACCCCCTGCAGCACTACTTCTGACCGTTGTAGTACCGCCATCCACTGCGGAAAGATGCGTTGGGCCGCCGACTGACCGGTGGTGACGCCAATAAAATAAAAGGTAGGTTGTTGACAGCGCGGTTGATTTTCCATAGGTGTAACTATAGTATAGCTTCTACGGGCTGTCAACCGAATTGTTGCTTTGACAATAACTTTCAAGCTGACTGATACTAGGCCGGTACCAGCCAGCTTCGTTGGGATGGCCGTTTTCGTGGAAAATTGTGCGAGCCGCTTTATTGGGTAGAGGCCAAGGGCAAAAAGAGGGACAGGCTGGGTTCAGCTTGATTCATGTCGGCGTCAACCAATGACCAATCGTCGTAGCCATCGTCATGGCTTGTTACGTCATTCCCTTGAACAATCGTGAGGGCATGTGGCCCCGTGGGCGGGATGGGTGGCACCGGATCGTTGCCTTGTTGGTGACCAAACCAAAGGGTTGCCACTTCACCCGCATTGAGGGCAAAGGTATAACAGGGGCTCCCGTAGGCCGTCTCGATGACACCCGGTTGGCTGTTGCGCCACCCGGTTTGGGGGACGGTACACGCGGCATAGCTGCCTGCTGGTAAGTAGTTAAAGTTGGCTTTGCCGTGTTGATTGGTAACTTGTGAGCTGAGCAGAATGTTTTGGTCCTTGTAGATCAGGATGATCTCATCGCGGAGATATGGCTCGCCCGGCGTAGGGGTACGATCACCATTCGTGTCATGATAACTGCGGGTGCGGATCGTAACGCCCCGTTGATGCACAAAGGTACAGCGGAGTTGGTCGCCAGCTTGGAGCAGTAGCTTGGCTTGGCCCCGAATGAGTTGCAGGTTCAATTGGCTACCGGCGGTACAGTCAATGGCGCTGAGCTGCCAAGTCAGCGGCGTTTCGGTCTCTACCGCGTAGAGGCCAGGCGTTACCGTAAATGTTTTTGTCTGACCTATGGCATCGCCATCATCGGGCTCGGCTTGATCCAGCTGGAAATCCCCCAGATCGCCATGAAAACGGAAGTCCTGGCGGCTCGCTGGTGTAGTCTGGACGGTGATGGTAATGACCGCGGGTGGTAAGGCGGCTGATTGGTTGGCCAGCTTGGCAAAACGACTGGCGAGTTTGTGCGGTGGTGTAAAGGTAGTTGCCTCTACGGGGGCGGCTGATAGGGCCACCAAGCGCTGTTGTCGAATACTGATCGGGGTCGGCGGTGCTTCTAGCGGGATGGCAAAAAAGAGGAGACAAAGCATGCCAATACTAGAAATTCCGGCGGCAATCCAAACGAGGGGGCTTGACATAGATACCTTCCTTGCTCAAGGGTTACGCAATGCTCGTGATAGGGTCTACCGACAAGTCTAGACGTTACGCACTTGGACTAGACGTGTCAGGTTTGGAAAACCTGACACGTCTCTCGTCGCCCATTTAACTGCGTACCGCCTAAAGTAAAAGAAATACGAGAATTGTAGGAAGAAGACTACATTTTGTCTCGCGTAAACTTACATCTAGATTACGATTTTTGCAAATTTCACTAGGTCAATTATGCATTCGATTGCTTCGCTTCGGATCCTGGCGGATGATGCCACTGGTGCGGCAGATTGTGCTGCACGCTGTGCTGGTGTGGGTCTTCCCACAACGATTTTGCTCCAAATGCCAACGCGCCCCTTGCCGCCGGGAGCGGTTGCCTTCTCCTCTGATTCGCGCGCCGTTGCACCAGTGGTAGCCGCGGCGCGTATACGTCAATTGGCTGGTGCGATCCAGCAAGTTGATGAGCATAGTGTCAAGCCTCTTTGGTACAAAAAGATCGATTCGACCCTGCGGGGCAACATCGGGGCGGAATTAGCTGCCCTGCTCCCCTTCACGACCCCACCTACGGCATCACCCTGTGTGATCATTGCGCCAGCCTTTCCGGCGCAAGGGCGAGGATTGGTGAATGGCTACCTAGTTTATGCGCAAGCCCCAGCCCAAGCGCTCCATTTGCCAACCCGCTTGCGTCAACAGACGGCGCTGCCCGTGGCGACCGTGGCCCTGGCTGAGGTGCGCGCGGGGGTGGCAGCGCTCGCGGCTAGCTTAGTGACGCAGCAGGCAACGGGTGCTCAATTGATTGTGGTGGATGCCCTCACCGAAGCGGACTTGGCGACCCTTTACCAAGCCACGCGACGCGCATTGCCGGCGGCACTCTTCTGTGGCAGCGCTGGTTTGATCGGGGTGATTGCCACGGCGTTGGCGTCGCCGTCTGCGGATCGACCGGTTGCACAGCCGGAACAGGTTGCAGTGAGCTGGCCCCGCCTGGCCGTCGTGGGGAGTGGCAGCCCCATGGCCCAACGCCAAGTGGCGCATGTGTTGCGTTGGGCTCAAGCTAATTGCCATGAAGTGAATCCCCAACAGCCGCTGGACGTGCCTTGGGCGCGCCAAGGGGCGCCACACCCCGCGACGCTGCTTCATCTGCCGCCGCCACAACCTGGGCTGTCGCTCGAAGGCGACCAAGCACGCCACCATGCGGCGCTCCTTGCACAGGTGGCCGTTGCGCAGATCCAACAGCACGCTCCCCAAGCCCTGATCGTTGTCGGTGGGGATACGGCGCTGCACCTGTTAGACGCCTTGGGGATCACAGCCCTCCAGGTGGTGGCCGAACTACTGCCGGGCATGCCACTAACCATCGGCGAGACGGTAACGGGCGCGCGCTATCAGATCATCTTGAAAGCTGGCAATCATGGGGATGCCGAAACTCTGGTGACGCTCTTGGCTTGGCCGTCAGCATAGGCGCGACGCACCACCACGCGACCGCAAAGCGTACTTGCTGTGGCCTGCAAAAGGTCAACACCTCTTCATCCCATAGGTCAAGCCGCTCGGCGCAGGTTCTATGAAATTCCCATCACACGTACAAACTCTCTTCAGAATTTCCCCACATTTTCCCGCTATACTAAGAGAAAAGAACCGAGTGCGCTTCAAGCCGTGTGCAGTAGAGGAGTGTAGGAATGGACAAACAACAAGTCGCGCCCCAACCACCAGTCATAGAGATCGCCAATATGGCCAAAGTCTATAAAATGGGCGAAACCGAAGTACATGCCTTGCGCGGGCTCTCGCTGACCATTCATGAAGGCGAATATGTCGCGATTATCGGCGCAAGTGGTTCGGGAAAGAGTACGCTGATGAATATGATTGGCCTCTTAGACAAGCCGAGCACCGGTAGCTACCGGATCCGCGGTGTCGAGACCAGCAAATTGAGCCAGAATCAAATGGCTGACCTGCGCAACCGGGAGATCGGCTTTGTCTTTCAGCGCTTTAATTTGTTAGCGCGGACCAATGCCCGACGCCAGGTCGAATTGCCCCTCTTCTATGCCGGTGTTCCCGCTGGGAAAGCGAGTAAAATGGCGGTTGATGCCCTCTCGCGCGTCGGATTGGGTGACCGTACCCACCACCGGCCCGACGAGCTCTCTGGTGGTCAGCAGCAGCGGGTTGCTATTGCCCGCGCCTTGGTCAATAACCCGAGCATCCTCCTCGCCGACGAACCAACCGGGGCGTTAGATACCAAGACGGGCGAAGAGGTCATGGCGCTTTTTGAAGAGTTGCACCAACAAGGCATGACGCTGATTGTCGTTACCCATGATCTGGATATTGCGCGCCAGGCACAGCGGATCATTACCATCCGTGATGGTCTGATTTTAAGCGATGAACAAAATGTTCAGCCGTCTACCCACCAGATTGCGACGTTGGCACCCACACCATTGACGGCACCACCGACCGCCATGCTTCATCAGAACGGGGTTGCCCGCCAAGCGCGTGTCGATGCTATCACTGGCGACAACACTGAGGACAACACTGAGGACAACACTGAGGACAACACTGAGGACAACACTGAGGACAAGGTCCATGAAGCTATTTAGATATTTTGGAGTTGCCCTTACCAGCATTTTTGCCCATAAATTGCGGGCTGGGCTAACCATGTTGGGCATCATCATTGGGGTGACGGCTGTCTTGCTTACCACCGGCTTTGGGAGCGGGGCGGCGGCGGATATTACGGCCAACATTCAAAGTGGTGGGGTCAACCTGCTGACGGTTAGCTCTGGCTCCAGCCGCGGCAGCAGCGCCGCCACCATGACCATGGCCGACGCGGCGACGCTTGCCGACAAAACCATCTTCCCAGACTTGGTCTATGTTGCGCCCCAATACGCTTCCAACGCGACCTTTACCAACAACGACCAAGAGGGCAGCTATCAAGTCGTTGGGACAACGGCCAATTATGCCATTGTGACTGATTTGGACATTGCCTATGGCACCTTCTTCACCGAAGAACAGGTGGAGGCGAAGCAGAGCGTGGTTGTGCTCGGCTACACCGTGGCTGGGGATCTCTTTGGGAGCGCCGATACCGCGATCGGGCAAACCTTGCGGATCAACAATAATACCTTTCAGGTGGTAGGTGTGCTCAAAGAGAGCGGCGGGGCTGGCTTTGGCAGCAATGATAACCGAACCTATGTCCCGATTGAAGTGGCACAAGGTCGCCTCTTCAATGCCAACCGCCACCGAGGTAGTTACTCCGTCTCTACCCTGAGTATTCAAGTCGCCACCGCGGAGGGAATGGATGCCGCCGCGCTACACATTGAGCAAGTGCTGCGCATGCGGCATGGGCTTAGTGCCAAGAATGAAAATGATTTTACCATCACCAATCAAGCCGATCAGCTCGAGATGATCAGCACGGTGACGGGTACGCTAACGATTTTGCTGGGCAGCATCGGCGGGATCAGCCTTTTGGTTGGCGGCATTGGCATTATGAACATCATGTTGGTCTCCGTGACAGAACGAACGCGCGAGATCGGGCTACGCAAAGCGGTTGGCGCGCATAATAGCGATATTTTATTGCAATTTTTGGTGGAATCACTCGTTCTCTGTGTTTTGGGCGGGTTGATCGGCATTGCGATTAGCTACAGTTTGGCCTATGGTCTAAGTCAGCTGTCATTTATGCCCTTTGGCATTGTGATCGAGTATTGGGCATTGATGTTAGCCATCGGGGTCAGCTCGGGCAGTGGCTTTATCTTTGGTCTCTATCCCGCTTGGCGTGCAACCAAGCTTGATCCCATTGACGCGTTGCGCTATGAATAGTCAGGATCACCGCACGCGGTCCATGGATCGGCGTAGCGTGGACCGCTTTCCAGCTGAACAGGTAATGAAGGAGTAACCATGTATATCGGAAAACGTTGGCTTGTCACGCTGCTACTGCTGATCGTCATCGGCGGCGCTGCTTATTTCTTTCTCTATAATACCCAGGTCAATGCCCAAATAGGCGGGGATCGGGGGAACAACAATAGCAATGCCGCTAGCGCCGCACCGGCTACCATCGCCATTCAACCGGCCAACGCGCTGATCAGCGAGGTGAGTGCCGCGGGGAACATTAGTCTGGTCGAACAAAAGTTGGTGGCGGCTGATGTGAGTGGCCTGGTGAACACCGTCCATGTGCGTGTGGGTGATCAGGTGGCGGCTGGCGATCTGCTGTTGGTATTGGATACAGTGGCCCTCGAGCGCGCCGCCAAACGGGCCGAGCTGACCGTCGATGCCCAACGCAACAACCTCGCCCAATTGTCCGAACCCGCCGATGATGCTGAACTCGCCTTGGCCGAGGCCAATCTAGCTTCGGCGCAGGAGAATCTGGCCGATGTCCTGGCTGGCCCCAGTGCGGCAGAGATCGCTGCCGCCCGCAGTAGCCTTTCTTCGGCATGGTCGAAATACAATGAGTTACAGGCTGGGCCTAGCCAAGCCGAATTGACCCAACTGAGCGCTTCGCTCAAGAAAGCGGAAGTTGCCTTAGCCGAGTCAAGACGCTCCTACGATCGCGTGGCTTGGCGCAATGATGTGGGCATGACCAGTGAAGCCGCTGCCCTTCAAGATGCAACGATTGACTATGAAAGCGCTAAGGCTTCCTATGAACAGTCAGTCGCCGCGGCGGCCAATTCCGAAGTGCAATCCGCAGTCAGCTCGGCCCAGAATGCCCAGGCCCAGCTTGACACCCTGCTTAACTCACCGACCGAAGCCGAGATCGCAACCGCCAAAGCCCAGGTTGCCGATGCTGAAAAGGCATTGGCTGATCTCAAAGCGGGTCCCAACACAAGCGACTTACGCGCTGCCCAGATTAGCCTTGAACAGGCTCTGGTCGATTTAGAAGAAGCGTATGCGAACTTGGCGGCTGCCCAAGTGACGGCACCGGTTGCGGGAACGGTTCTCGCCGTGGCTGCCGAAGTAGGACAGCGGGTCAGCGAAGGGACGACCGTGGTGACCTTGGCCGATACAGGCCAACTTGAACTAACCATCAATGTTGCCGAGTTAGATGTGCCGCAGATCACTGTTGGTCAACCTGCCGCGGTCGAAGTTGACGCGCTTTCCGGTCAATCCTTAGTGGGTGAGGTCGTTTCCATTGCCCCCTCCAGTGATAGTTCGTCGGGTGTTGTCTATTACCCCGTTACCATCCGGCTGACCGACGATGAATTGGCGGGTGTTCGGCCCGGGATGACGGCAGTAGCGACGATTAAAGATACGAGCACGGCCAGCGACGGTTGGCTCGTGCCGACTGCCTCGATCCAGCAGCAGAATGGGGAAGCGGTGGTGCTCGTGGTGAGCGGGGAAACAACAACTCCTGTGGTGGTAACACCAGGTGCTATCCAAGGCGAGTGGACCGTTGTCCAATCAGCGGAATTACAAGCGGGTGACCAAGTGGTAGGCAGTGTGGCTTCCTATTTAGATCGCCAACAAAGCTTTGGTCCGGGTAGTGGTGGCCCTCCCGGTGGTGGCCAAGGCGGCCCCCCCCGGTAAGCGTTTCGTATAAAGTGCATAATGATGAAGGCTCTGGTTTCGATCAGAGCCTTTTCTGTTACCCACATCATACCGTTCTACTGTACAATATGCCTAGCCTCAGACAATGGGTTTGAGGAATGAATCTCTCCCTGTACTGGCTGTTCGGCAAAAATGCCAGTGCGCCACCATACCATCACCGCGCGACGTTGCTGCACAGCTTGCTCGCACTGTCCGCCGTACTCAGCATTGCTGGTACTAGTCGCTGGTGATTATAAAGGTAAGACTATGACGATTCCCGACGATATTTCCCATAAGATTCCCAGCGAGATAACGAATGGTCAGCTGCGAACATGGCTCACCGAAATGATCGACTTGTGCAAGCCTGATCAGGTCTATTGGTGCGATGGTTCTCAAGCCGAGTATGACCATCTCTGTGAGCAGATGGTGGCTACGGGTGCGTTGACCCGCCTCAATGCGGCGAAACGCCCCAATAGCTTTCTGGCACGCTCGGATCCCGGTGATGTGGCTCGGGTGGAAGACCGCACCTTTATTTGCAGCTTGAACAAAAATGATGCTGGCCCGACCAATAACTGGATGCACCCTCGAGAGATGAAAGAGATACTTTATCGCCTCTTTGATGGCTGTATGCGTGGCCGGACGATGTACGTTGTGCCTTTTAGCATGGGGCCAATCGGCTCGCCCATTGCCCATATTGGCATTGAACTAACCGACTCGCCCTATGTGGTTGTGAGTATGCGGATCATGACCCGCATGGGCCGCCAGGTGCTAGACGTACTGGGCGATGGCGACTTTGTGCCTTGTCTGCATTCTGTAGGGATGCCCCTAGCAGCTGGGCAAGCGGATGTACCTTGGCCTTGTAATGCTGAGCAAAAGTATATTGTCCATTTTCCCGAGGAGCGCTCCATTTGGTCCTATGGTAGTGGCTATGGGGGCAATGCCTTGTTGGGCAAGAAATGTTTTGCCCTGCGCATTGCTTCCATCCTGGCACGCGACGAGGGTTGGCTGGCGGAACATATGTTGATCTTGGGGGTGGAAGATCCCCAGGGGCGCAAGACCTATGTCGCCGCGGCCTTTCCCAGTGCCTGTGGCAAGACGAACTTTGCCATGCTGATTCCGCCTCCGGCCTTTCAGGATGAAGGGTGGAAGGTTACCACGGTGGGCGATGACATTGCTTGGCTCAAACCCGGCCCGGATGGCAAGCTCTATGCGATTAATCCCGAAGCTGGCTTCTTTGGGGTGGCCCCAGGCACTTCCGAGCAGTCCAACCCCAATGCCATGGCTTCGATCCGCGCCAATGCCATTTTTACCAATGTTGCGCTGACCGACGATGGCGATGTCTGGTGGGAAGGCATGACCAAAACGCCGCCAGCCCATTTGGTCGACTGGACCGGGCGCGATTGGGTCCCCGGCTGTGGTCGTGCTGCTGCTCACCCCAATGCGCGTTTTACCGCACCCATCAGCCAATGTCCCTCGATCGACCTGGCCTATGATGATCCCAAAGGGGTACCCATTGCTGCCTTTATCTTTGGTGGCCGCCGCAGCACTGTTGTGCCCCTGGTCTACCAGACCTTTAACTGGAGCTATGGCGTCTATGCCGCGGCCACGATGGGCTCGGAGACAACTGCCGCGGCGGCTGGCAAGCTGGGGGAAGTGCGCCGCGATCCCTTTGCCATGCTGCCCTTTAGTGGCTATCACATGGCTGCCTATTTTAACCATTGGCTGGGTTTGGGCCGCCGCATCTCGAACCCACCGCGCATTTTCAATGTCAACTGGTTCCGTCGCGATGAGCAGGGGCGCTTTCTGTGGCCGGGCTTTGGCGAAAACATGCGCATTCTCAAATGGATCGTAGAACGCGCCCGGGGCCGGGCCGTTAGTGTGGAAAGCCCCATTGGGTGGATGCCGCGCTATGAGGATATTGATTGGCGAGGGTTGTCTTTGCCGCCTGAACAATTCCGCGAATTGATGGCCGTGGATCGGCAAGAGTGGCAGCAAGAAATTCTTTCCCACGAGGAACTCTTTATCAAACTCTATGATCGGCTGCCCAAAGAATTGCACTTTATCCGTGAACTGATTCTTTCTAGCCTCTGGCGCTCCCCCGAGCATTGGACGTGGGAAGAGTAGCCGGGCCGGCGAGCCGGGAAAGGGATTTGACACCGGCCCGGTGCCAGATCCCCTTCTCGCTTTAGCTAGCTGGACGTTCCCCTAAGATCACATTCAGCGTTTGCAATTGCCCCGCGCGCACAATGGTCAAAGTCACCGCCTCGCCGATCTGGGTCTCTTCTTCCAGGTAGACAGTCAGCTCCTGGAGATTGGCGACGGCGACGTTATTGATCGCCGTAATGATATCGCCGCCCAATGCCACTTGGGTGTTGCCCCACTGCACCAATTGCGTCCCCCCTTGGAGCCCCGCCGCCGCCGCCGGGCTACCAGGGACAACGCCCGTGAGCAAGAGCCCACTTTCAACCGGTAGATTCATGCCTGCTTCCTGAAAGCGTTGGGCGCGGCTGGTGTTCAGATCCAACGTTTGGATGCCCAACCAAGGATGTGCATAATAGCCCTGGGTGATCAAGGCTGGTACTACCCGCTGGATGGTCGTGGCTGGCACCGCAAAGCCAATGCCCGCGGCTGTACCACTGGTGCTAATGATCTGTGAGTTGACCCCGATGACACGCCCCTGTAGATCGAGCAGCGGCCCACCCGAGTTGCCTGGATTGATCGCCGCGTCCGTCTGGATCGCTGCCCCAATAAAGCGGCCATCGGGGCTTTCGATCACTCGCCCCAACGAACTGATCACACCAACGGTTAGCGTGCCATTGAGGCCAAAGGGGTTGCCAATCGCGAGGGCAAACTGGCCGACCTGTAACTCATCGACATTGCCCAATGCCAAGGGCTGCGGCAGGTTGTCCCCTTGAACCCGCAACACGGCTAGATCCGTCGAGGCGTCGGCCCCGACCAGCGCCGCGGGGAAGATGCGACCATCGGCCAGGGTGACAACAATGCTTTGCGCATTTTCCACCACATGATAGTTGGTGACTAGGTGGCCAGTCTGATCGTAGAAAAAGCCGGTGCCGGTGCCTTCTTCTGGGGTGAGTTGCGGTGAAAAGCTGGCTGTGTAGCCCTGGCTGGTCACATTGACGACCGCATTGCTGGCGCTCTGATAGATCTGCACCAAAGTTGTTTCAAGACTATTGAGCGATAAACTGAAATCGGCGGACGCGCTTGTCGTGTTGCTGGTTCCTGTTGTAAAGAGTGGCGTCCCTTCCACACGGCTGGCCGGTGTTGCTGTCGGCACCAGAATGCGTTCTTGGGTTGGGATCGCCTGTAAGGGTTGATCCCGAAGGAGAAGAATGCCCAAGCTCCCCAGCAAGAACAACCCCAGACACAGGAGGGCAATGCGAAGTTGTCTCATGAGGGTGTTCCTTCAGCCACCACATTCTGGGCCACGACTGGCAGGCCAGTGAGTTCCTGATCGAGCTGTACATAGCTCGTCGCGACCCACCCCAATTCGGTGGGATCACTGCCTAGCTGGATCGCCAACCAATCCCCAAGCTCGCTGCGTCCAACAATGGTCACGGTTGCGCCATTGGCGACCTTGCCGACCAAGGGATAGTCCGTACCTGCCCCCGAGCGCACATTTAAGTTAGCGCCACTGGTTACAACGCTGCCAGCCAAGGTAGCGGTTGCTGATGTCGCAAGGCTTGTCGTTGGCAGCGCTGTCTCATCACTGGGCGTAGCCTCTGGGTTGGGTAGGTCAGTGCTTGCCACAGGGACAGCTGACAGCACTGGTGTGCTCAGGGGCGTCACTGGCAGATCCGTCAGATCAAAGGCAACAACTTGGTTGGCTTGGGCCCAAGCATAACCGCTCGCGGTCGTGACGAGAATCCATTCACCGTCGGCTGTACGCGCCGTGGCCGGTACTTTCGTGCCAATTTCCAGCGTAGTGAGCAACGCACCCGCATCGTTCCATAATTGAACGCCCGCTAGGCCAGCTACCGTGGTCAGCGGTCGTAATGTCGGTGCGGTTCCCTCCTGGCTAGCGGCCAGCATGGGCGTCTCCGCGGTGGTCGCCGTCTCTGGTTCGTCATTGGCTACTGCTGCGTTCGCTGCCAGCGTGACAGCCTCAGCCGCGCTGGGATTGTCCATGGTGGTTGGCGGCAACCCCATGGGCATACTGTTAGTAACAGTGGCCGAGTCGTCGCGGGTAAGCGTGGTGACGGGCAGGCGTTCCAGCCATTGCGCCAATGTGCCACTCTGCTGTGCCCACCATAGGCCGCTGGCTAGGGCGACCAGGGCAAGGAGCAGCAGCCATTGTCGCCAGCCCATTTTATGCGTAAAGGTTGCGGGAAAAGTCAGTTTTGCGTGTGACATGAGAATCTCCTGATGCTAGCTCAAATTGCGACCTACCATCGCTATGGCGGTCGCATAGCGTGTCGGCTGTCGGTCTGTCTGGTTTTGAAAACCGGACAGACCTCAGTGCCCTACTGGGGCGGGCCACCCATGGGCATACCGCTACCGCCGCCACCGGGGAAGCCCGGATTGCTGCTTTCGGTGCCAGCGGTGATGCTGCCCACCACTTGGTCGCCTTGTTGCAATTCTGCCGATTCGACGATGGTCCATTCTCCTTGGATGGTGCTGGGTACGACCGTAATTTGTTGGGATGCCGTGCCACGAACTACGGTGACTGTGGTAACCCCGTTGGCTTCAACGAGCCCATTGGTGGGGACCAACCAACTATTCGCACTCAGCGCCTTATCACTCGTCAACGTTGCAACGGCGTTCATGCCGGGCAACACACTGGTGAAGTCCCCTTCGGTGAGCCGCACGGTGACCGGGTAGCTCACGGCGCTAGAATCGCTCGCATTGACGGGCGTAATACTTTGCACGACGCCCGCAAAAGTTTTGCCGGGCAAGGCATCAATTTCAATCGATGCGGTCTGCCCAAGCGCCACCCGAGCAATATCCGCCTCGGCCACGTTGATAGCCAGCTTCAATTGGGTGGGGTCGGCCAAGGTTGCCACAATCGTGCCCGATGAACTGCGCACACCCACTGCCGCATCCAGCGCCAAGATGACCCCATCAGTGGGTGCGACAACGGTTGCCGCATCCAGCTCGCGATAGGCAGTCTCTAGGGCGATCAGCGCTTGTTGCAGTGTGATTTGAGCATTGCGCAATTCATTGGTGGTTGCGCCATTTTGTAAATCGGCCAAGGTGGCTTCGGCTTCCGTGACTTGCGCTTTGGCGGTGGCAATGTCAGCCGCACTAGGTGAATTCTGTAACTCGGTCAGGCTCGCCTGGGCATTCTGAATACTGCTCAACGCCGATTGGAGATCGGCGGTGCTTGCGCTCGCGGTTGATTCAGCATAGGCGGCCTTGGTGCTTTCATAGTCAATCGTCGCCTCTTGCAGGGCTGCGGCTTCGCTGGTCATGCCCACATCATTACGCCAAGCGATCTGATTGTAGCTACGTTGGGCTTCGGCCAGGGCGATCTCGGCCTTCTTGAGCGAAGCGCTCAGTTGGGTCAATTCACTATCACTCGGTCCGGCCTGTAATGCCGCATAGCTGGCTTGGGCCGCGGCCAAGGAACTTTGGGCCGCGGCCAGTGCTGCTGTGCTAGGTCCGGCCTTGACATCGGCTAGATTTTCTTGCGCTTCGACCAAGTTGGCTTGGGCGACGGCTAATTCGCTGGCCGTCGCGGGTGTTTGCAGATCCGCTAGCGTTAACTTGGCTGTTTCAACGGTCAGCTCGGCTTGGGCAACCGCACGTTCGAGATCGGTCGTATCCAACAGGATCAGGGTCTCACCAGCCTGGACGGTATCGCCAACGGCTACATCAATCTCCTTGACAATCCCATCGACGGCTAACGCAACACTGCGCTCCGTGACAAGGGCCAGATTGCCCGCCGCACTGACCGCGGTTTGGGCCAGGTCGGCGGGTTGAATGGCAACCGTGGTCAGTTGGGTGCTGGTTGCGCTGGTTGTTTGGTCGTTGCTTGTGCGTTGACTTTGCGCCAAAATGGTGGTCTGGGTGGTGACAAAATAGCCGCTCCCGGCGATGAGCGCGGCGGCAACCAAGAGGGTTAGCCAACCACGCCAGTGGGTAAGGTATTTGCGAAACATAATAATGCCCTTTCCATAGTCATTGCGTTCGTTATGGATGATGGTGCTCCCATCGGATAGTGGGCTCACATGATCATCCACCCTTTTCTTCGAGTATAGCAAGCAATTGTCGAGAGAATCTCAAGGCACTTTGGAAGGTTTATGGAGTCGCGCTAAAGAGACCTAACAGGTTTGGTCCAAGTGCGTAACTCCTAATTGATATGACAAAATTTCTAAACATCGTTTATAATCTCTTCCATCCATGGGAAAGGTTGCTTGCATACTCGTACTGCAGCTCATGACGGACCTTTCTCCCTATGTGCAGATGAGGTTTTGCATGTTGCCGATCCCGATTTTGGCCGCCACCGGTGGTTTGTTATATGTCGGTGCGCGCAAGTTGCGTTCGCCCAAGCGACCCGCTTTTCTCGACCCTATCTATCTTGAAGAGCCATCCGATCCGTCACCATCTACCCCCGAGCCACTTCCCGCTTCCTCACCAACCATGCTAGCTGGCATGAAAGAGCAAGTACAGCAAGCTGCTGGGCGTGTGGTCGATACGTTAGCTGGCCGTGAACGGCAGGCCCACCTTGCTTCATTGCAGGGGGAAGCCAATGACCTGGCTACCACCAATCCTGCCGAGCAGCAAGCCCAGCTCTACATGGCGATTTCGCTGGCTTGTCTGGGGGTCACGACCGCTGGTTCTCTTTTCTTTCCGCCGCTCGTCTTCCTCAGTGTGCCGGGGCTACTCTACACGGCCTATCCTTTTATGAAGATGGGATGGGATGATCTGCGCGAAAAGCGGCAAGTCTCGGCCACCACTTTGGATTTGATCTCGATTCCCGGTGCAACGGTAACAGGCAACCTCTTTGCGGCTTCCCTCGCGGTCTCCTTACTCTCCCTGAGCGATGCCGTGCTAAAGCGCACCGAAGATCAATCGTTGCAAAGTATGGTCAATGTCTTTGGTCAACAGCCCGCCACGGTCTGGACGGTCGTCGATGGGGTGGAGACCGAGCGCCCTTTTGCCGAGTTACAGGCGGGCGATATTTTGGTTGTCACGGCAGGGCAGATGATTGCGGCGGATGGCGTCATCATGGAAGGGGTGGCCGCGGTCGATCAACGGATGCTGACGGGCGAATCACAGCCTTCGGAAAAGACACGCGGGGACGAAGTTTTTGCCGCGTCGCTGGTGTTGGCGGGCCGCGTGCTGGTGCAGGTGGAACGGGCTGGACAAGCGACGATTGCGGCCAAGATCGGTGAAATTTTGGCGCAAACGGCTGACTACAAGGAGGCTTTTGCCTCACGCAGCCAAGCTTTGGCGAATTGGTGGACCCTGCCGACCTTGGCCGCGGCGGGGGTCGCACTACCGTTGTATGGCTTTGGCGGTGGTATTGCTATCCTGTTAAGTTCACTGGGCTATAACTTGCGTATTGTCGGCCCGCTGAGCATGTTAAACTTTTTGCGTCTAGCGGCCCGGCAGGGCATCCTGGTGAAAGATGCTCGCGCCCTGGAATTGCTCCACACCGTCGATACCGTGGTCTTTGACAAAACCGGCACCCTAACCTTAGAACAGCCCCAGGTGCAGCAGATCTATCCTTACCACGGCTGGTCGGAAAGTACGGTATTGGCCTATGCGGCTGCCGCGGAAAGTCGGCAAACCCACCCCATTGCTCGGGCGATCCTGGCCGCCGCCAAAGCCCAAGGCGTTCCCTTGCCCGCCATGGGCGCAGCGCGCTATGAAGTGGGCTATGGCCTTACCGTGATGCTGGATGATCACTTAGTGCGGGTGGGCAGTGAACGCTTCATGGAAATGGAAGCGATTGCCGTGCCCGCGGCGGTGACAGCCCTGCGCACAACTGCCCACGCACAGGGGCATTCGTTGGTGCTAGTCAGCTGTGACGATCGCTTAGTCGGGGCCATTGAGCTGGCCCCGACTGTCCGGCCCGAGGCGCGCCGTTTGATCGATGCGCTCCACCAGCGGGGCTTGGCGCTCTCCATCATCTCGGGCGACCAGGAGCAGCCAACCCGCCATTTGGCCGGAACTTTGGGCATCGAACATTACTTTGCCAATACCCTGCCCGAGCACAAAGCGGACTTGCTGAAAGAGTTGCAACAGCAGGGGAAGCGGGTCTGTTTTATCGGCGACGGCATTAACGACGCCATCGCCCTCAAGCAAGCCGACGTTTCGATCTCCTTGCGTGGTGCTTCGACCATTGCCACCGATACGGCCCAGATTGTCCTCATGGACGCTGCCTTGGATCAGCTGTTGCACCTCTTCGAGCTGACAGAGGCATATGAGGCCAATATGCGAGTCAATCATGTCGCTTCGCTGGCACCCGGTCTTTTGGTGATCGGTGGTGTCTTTCTCTTCAACTTTGGTGTCCTCACTTCGATTATGATCTACAACGCCGGTCTCGTGGCCGGTGTGGTCAATGCCATGACACCACTCTTGGGGCTCCGTCCACCTTCCGCAACGCCAGACCCTGCAGCGCCAGATCCCCTAGCGTCGGACCCCGTAGCGACGGATGCGGCATCATTACCCCTTCCTTCATCAACCTGATTGGGCTACCAACGTGAGCTGCGCTGCAGTGCCAGCTCAGGATATGACTGCAGTTGTAGAGTAAGGTTCCTAAAGCTACGAAGCGGTCGCCCAAATCACGAGTGCCAATCCTATTCCCTTGAAACGAGGTTACGCGATGAATCTTGCCCAATCAGTGGAACGTGGTGCGCGGCTCTTCCCTCAGCGTCTGGCGCTCCATTTTGAAGAAGAGCGCTTTACCTATGCCCGCCTCCATGACGAGAGCAATCGCGCCGCCAATGGGTGGACGGCGTTGGGCATTGGCCGGGGTGATCGGGTGGCCATCTGGCTGCCCAATACAGCCGCCTTTGTCATCGCCTATCTCGGCCTCCAAAAAATCGGGGCAGTGGCCGTTACCATCAATACCGCGTTAAAGGCCGCGGAAGTGGGCTTTATCCTGCACGATAGCGGGGCGCGGCTTCTGTTGACGACTGCCACGTTGGCCCATAGCCTCACCAGCCAAGAACGGGCATTGCTCCAACAACTGGTCGTGATCGAGGGCGAGGTGGCTGGTGCTTGGGACTTTGCAAAGCTGCTCCACGGCGCGTCCACTACCTGCTCCTGCGCGGTCATGGCTGCCACTGATCCCGCTGTCCTGCTCTACACCTCGGGGACAACCGGCTTTCCCAAAGGCGCGCTCCTTTCCCACGGTGCCCTCATCACCGCCATTGAAACCGCCATTCCCACGCTGGATCTCCAACCAACCGACCGCGTGCTGCTCGCCTTATCCATCTTTCATAGCTTTGCCCAAACTGCCGCACTGCTGCCTTGTCTGGCCGCCGGTGGCACCGTGCTGCTCCAACGCCAATTTGAGGTGGCGTCAGTGCTTCAGGCAATGGAGACAGAAGCCGCTACCTTCTTCTTTGGGGTACCCACGCTCTACATTCTGTTACAGGCACACGCCACCCTAGCCCAGCTCCATACGGTGCGCCGTTATATTTCAGCGGGTGCGCCATTGCCCGTGGCGGTTGCCGAGCAGTGGCACGCCACCTATGGCACCCCCATCCACGAAGGGTACGGCCTGACCGAGCTTTGTCTCGCCAGCTTTAATCACAGGCCGCTGACCAACCTGGGCTCGGTTGGGACACCCTTGCCGGGAGTGCAGATCCAGGTTGTGGATGAGACTGGCACCCCAGTGCCGACGGGCCAACTGGGCGAAGTCATTGTCCAAAGTCCCAGCGCCATGCTCGCGTATTGGCAACGACCGACCGCGACCGCGGCGGTGCTGCGCGGCGGTTGGTTCCACACAGGGGATATTGGGCGGTTGGATGCCGCTGGCGCGCTTGTGCTTGTCGATCGGGTCAAAGACATGATCAACGTCGGCGGCGTGAAGGTCTATCCCTCTGAAGTAGAACAGCTTCTCTATCAACACCCGGCGGTTAGCGAAGTAGCCGTCTATGGCGTGGCTGAACCGCTGCTGGGGGAACAAGTCCAGGCTGCGGTTGTGCTCAAAGCTGAACAGACCGTGACTGTGCCAGCCTTGCTCACTTTTTGTCGGCAACATCTGGCAGCTTTCAAAGTGCCTAGCCGGATCGACTTGGTGGCCCAACTGCCCAAAAGCCGCACGGGCAAAATTCTCAAGCGCTTTCTGCGTGAGCAAAAAGCAGCCGAATCCCCGAATCCTGCGCTTGATCCTACGGCAACGTCACCCGTCCATCCTGTCGCCGCACCGTCACCCGCCGCTGTGGCGGCGCTGGCGCAGTGGACCGCTCACTGGCTGGCTGAGCAACTCCAACTGACTGCCGAAGAAATTGGGGGGGAGCAACCCTTTGCCGACTATGGTCTGACCTCGGTTCTGGCGGTGAGTCTCGCCCAAGCATTGGCCGAACGGTTGGGGCGGCCTGTACCTGCCATCTTGCTCTGGAATTTCCCCACCATTACCGCATTGGTCCACCATCTCCTGACGGCCACCGAATCGGAGTCCGTACCCCCGCCAGCCGAACAGCCCCAGCGCGGGGAGACCGAGCCGATTGCTGTGATCGGCATTGGCTGTCGCTTTCCTGGCGGTGCCAATACACCGGAACAGTTCTGGGATCTGCTGCGCGCCGGGGTTGATACCGTCCGCCCCATTCCGGCGGCCCGCTGGCCGGTGGCAGACTATTATGATCCCACCCCCAATCGACCCGGGAAGATCTATGTGCGGGCTGGTCACTTTCTGGATGGCATCGACCAATTTGATGCGTCCTTCTTTGGCATTACGCCCCTAGAGGCTGCCAGCTTGGATCCCCAACAGCGCCTCTTGCTAGAGGTCTGCTGGGAAGCGCTGGAGCATGCCAACCTCGCGGCTGATCGTCTGCGCGCAAGCCAAACCGGGGTCTATGTCGGCACCTTTTGGGACGACTACTCGGCCCAGCATCTCTATAACACCGACCCCACGGCGATTGACAGCTATCGCCTGTTGAGTAATCTGCGCGGCATGAGCGCTGGTCGCTTGGCCTATGTGCTGGGTCTGCACGGGCCGGTGATGCAGCTCGATACCGCCTGCTCCTCTTCCTTGCTGGCGGTGCATCTGGCTTGTCAGGCGTTGCGCGCGGGCGAATGCGCGCTGGCCCTGGCCGGTGGCGTCAATTTGATCTTGGCCCCCGAGCAGCTCATTGGCCTCTGTCACATGGGCGCGGTGGCACCTGATGGGCGCTGCAAGACCTTTGCGGCTGACGCTGATGGCTTCGGCGTGGGCGAAGGCGCGGGCATCGTTGTCCTCAAACGCTTGTCCGATGCTCAGCGGGATGGCGACTCCATTCTGGCGGTTGTGCGTGGCTCGGCGGTCAACCATGATGGCGCGAGCAACGGTCTGACCGCACCGAATGGCCGTGCCCAAGCGGCCATGGTGCGCCAAGCGTTGGCAAACGCTGCCGTACAACCGGCACAGATTCAATATGTGGAAACCCATGGCACGGGTACAGTGCTGGGCGATCCGATTGAGGTCCAAGCGTTGCATCAAGTGTTGGGCCAAGCGCGCACCACCCCCCTTTTCCTTGGCTCAGTCAAAACCAATATCGGTCACTTGGCCGGGGCTGCGGGCATAGCCGCTTTGATCAAGGTCACGCTGGCATTAGCCGCGGGCGAGATCCCGGCCAGCTTACACTTTACCACCCCCAACCCCCATATTCCCTGGTCTGCCATGCCCATCGCCGTGCCCACTAGTGTGATCCCTTGGCCGGATGGCGTGGTGCAACCAGTCGGGGCTTCCCCCAGCCGGCGCTTGGCCGGGGTTAGCAGCTTTGGCCTCACCGGCACCAATGTCCATCTTATTGTCGAAGAAGCCCCCCTGTCAGTAGCCAGTGGTCAGCAGTCAGTAGCCAGCAGTCGGCAGCCAGGCATCACTACCTCTCCCATCTCCAGTCTCCCGCTTCCCACATCCCACCTCCTTCCTCTGTCCGCCCAAAGTGAACCGGCCCTCCTGGCCCAGTTGGCCCAATATGAACAATGGTTGACGGCGCGGATCGAGCGGGCGGGGGATAGCGCCCAAGCTTGGGCTGATCTTTGTTATACAGCTGCCACCAGCCGGACGCATTGGGAAGTGCGGCATGGCGTAGTCGCAACGGATCTGGCAACGGCGCGTGCGCAACTGCAGCAGGCGCGCCAACAACGTCCGTGGTCTAGCCGACCGCGTCCCAACGTGAGTGTCGCCGCGCCGCGGGTCGCCTTTCTCTTTCCAGGGCAAGGCCCCCAATATAGCGGAATGGGGCGTCAACTCTATGCCACCCAGCCGTTGTTCCGCCGCACGCTCCAGGAGTGCGCCGAGCTTTTGGACACGTATCTGGATCAACCCCTTTTGCCGATCCTCTACGGGGCGGACCAAACGCACACCGACCGGCTGCTGAACGAGGCGACCTATGCCCAGCCCGCACTCTTTGCCCTGGCGGTGGCCCTGGCTACGCTCTGGCGCTCTTGGGGCGTAGAACCGACCGTGCTGATGGGGCACAGTTTGGGCGAATATGCCGCGGCGTATCTGGCTGGGGTCTTTTCGCTAGATGATGGGGCGAAGTTGGTGGCGGCGCGTGGTCGCTTGATGCAGACCGTCGCCCCCCAGGGGCAGATGGTGGCTGTGTTGGGCCATGCCGACACGGTGCGCGCCCTGCTAGCGCCCTTGGCTGAAAGCGTCTCACTCGCGGCCATCAATACGCCACAAAGTGTGGTCATTGCCGGGGAGCCTGCGGCGATTGCTGAGGCCGTGCAACGCCTAGAACAAGCTGGCTTGAGCACACGTCCGCTCAAGATCTATGTCGCGTCCCATTCGCCCTTGATGGAGCCGATTCTGCCCCACTTTGCCGCGGTGGCCCAACAGGTGACCTATCACCGGCCACAGCTGCCGGTCGTTTCTAATCTGACCGGCGCGCTGGCCGATGAAGAACTCACGACCCCAGCCTATTGGTGTCGCCATCTGCGCGAGCCGGTCCAATTTGCCCAAGGTATGGCGACTGTTGCCACCCTCGGGATAGATGCCTGGATTGAAATGGGGCCGAAAGCAACCCTGCTCACGCTAGGGCAGCAATATTTTGAAGGGCTGGCCTCATCGCCAAGCTTGTTAGCTACGCCATTGCCCGCGGTCAATGGGACACCCCCCTACCCTTCGTCACAGCCCGCCACGACAACCCCGCCTGCACTCTGGTTACCGTCGTTACACCCCAAGCGCGCCGAGGAGCAGCAACTACTCGAAAGTGTGGCGGCCCTCTATGGTCGTGGCGCATCGATTGATTGGCACCGCTTCTACGCGCGTGCGGAAGCGCACCAAGATCAGTCTGCCCCGTGGCGCAAGGTGACGTTGCCGCGCTATCCTTTTCAACGGCAGCGCTATTGGTTGGAGACACAGCCCAAGCCAGTGGTGACCAAGTTGCCTGGCGCGACAACGGCCCCGCATCCTCTGCTAGGGCGGCCAGTCGCCTCGGCCGTGGCGGCGCGGAACCGTGAACTGCTCTACGAAAATCACTGGGCTCTAACGACCTTGCCCGAACTGGCCGATCATACCCTCTTTGACCAGCCGATTGTCCCTGGCGCGGCCTACCTGGAGATGAGCCTGGCCGTAGGTGCTCAGCGGTGGCCCCAAGCCAATCTACTGCTGACGGACTGTACATTAGCACAGGGACTCTTCTTGCCTACGCCGCCCGCCCCGGCCGCGCCAACGGCGGGTGCAACCGTCCAGCTCATTGCCACCCCGGCAGGAACCGCCTACCACTGGCAGATCTACAGCCTGCTCGCGGGGGCAGAGCCGACCGACCCCTGGACCTTGCACGCCACCGGTACTGTCGCCGCGGTAGCTGATCCATTGCCGCCGCCGCTTGATCTGGCGGCTATCCAAGCGCGCTGCCAACCTGCGATTGCTGGCGCGATCGCTGATCAGCGTCTGCGCGACCAAGGCATTGGCTACGGCCCGGCCTTTCAAACCTTGGCGCAGCTATGGGTAGGGACCGGCGAGGCATTGGGCTATGTGACCCTACCGGCGATCCAGCAAGCCATGGCTCAGGCGTACCAAATTCACCCTGCCTTGCTGGATGGCGCGCTGCGCGTGGCGAGTAGCTGCTTGCCCCATGCAATGCCGGAACCCTATCTACCCTTTGCCATCGAACGCGTACACCTGGGCGCGCCACGCGGGCAGACGCACTTATGGAGTTACGTGCAAGCCCACCCGCCCGCCGATCCCCTGGCCGATACCCAGCAGGTCGATCTCACCTTGGCCGATGAGGACGGCACCGTGGTGGCGCACTTTACCAATTTTACCCTACGCCGCGCCCATAAACAGCGCTTGGTCAGTGGTCAACGCCGGTTGGATTGGCTCTATGCCCTGGAATGGCAGCTTCGACCGCGGGCCACGCGGTCGCCCTTTTCCCATGCCACCGGTGGACAGTGGCTGATCTTAGCGGATCGCCAAGGGCGGGGGGCCGCGTTGGCGGCGCAGCTCGAAGCACAGGGCGAGCTATGTACATTGCTTTATCAAGCAGATGACAACGCCACGCTGACAAATGCCCTATCGACCTACTTGACATCACTACCCGCCAATCTGCGGGGGATCATCTATCTCTGGCCGTTGGATACGCTGGATCGGCCCGCCGCGGCCATCCCAGCCGCCGCGCTGCAGCTCACGACCCAATTACTCCAGTTGGTGCAGGGGTGCCTAGCCGCTGGACAGACGCCCCGTCTCTGGGTCGTCACCCAACAAGCGGTGGGCCAAGCGGGGCAGGCGGTACAACTCCAGCAGGCACCCCTGTGGGGCATGGCCCGCACTTTGCAACTGGAGCATCCCGAGTTGGCCTGCACCGCGATCGATCTGGCTGCGGGGGTGAGCCATGCGGCGCTCTTTGCCGAAATTTGGCAGGCTGATGAAGAGCGCCAACTGCTGTTGCGCGGGGCGGAACGGCGGGGCGCACGACTGGTGCGCCATCCCTTGCCCACCCCGCTACGCTTGCCCACGCTAGATGGGCAGAGCAGCTATTTGGTGACGGGTGGCTTGGGGGGACTTGGTTTGGTCGTCGCCCAGTGGCTCGTCCAACAAGGGGCGCGGCATCTGGTGCTGGTGGGGCGGCGCGGCGCCGCGACCCCTGGGGCCGAAGCCGCCTTGGCACAGTTGACAGCACTTGGCGCACAGGTGACTGTGGTCGCGGCTGATCTGGCGGATGCCGCCGCTGTTCAGAAATTACTGACCACCTGCCAAGCCGTCGCGCCCCTCCGCGGCATTATCCACGCCGCGGGGGTGATCGACGATGGCCTCTTTCAGCAGCAGACGGCGGAACGCTTGGCCCAGGTGATGGCCCCGAAGGTCGCGGGCACTTGGCATCTTCATCGCCTCACCGAGGAACTGCCCCTCGACTTTTTTGTCTGTTTCTCTTCGGTTGCGTCTTTATTGGGCAATGGTGGCCAGAGTAATTATGCCGCGGCCAATGCCTTTTTGGATGCCTTGGCCTATCAGCGACACTATGCAGGCCGCCCCGCGCTGAGCATCAACTGGGGGGGCTGGGCCGAAGTGGGGCTGGCTGCCACTTTGGTGCAAGAGCACGCGGCGGCGGGCCTGGGCGCCATTGCGCCTGCCCAAGGGGCTACCCTGCTAGGGTTGCTCATGGCGCAAACAACGCCGCAAGTGGCTGTGCTGCCCATCGAATGGCGGACTTTTCAACAGACTGCACCTGGCCGACTGCTCCAGCCCCTGTTGGGAGCTGTGCGCGAACCAGAACCCGCGGTACAAGCGCCCGCCGCGCTCCGCCAGGAACTGGCTACTGCACCTGCCCCTGCGCGGCGGGCCATCTTGCATAGCCATCTGCAAGCCCTGGTCACAACGTTGTTGGGGACAACCCCGGCAGATGACGAAAGCTTTTTCCTCTTTGGGCTGGATTCCTTGCTCTCGATCCAACTGGCTAATCGCTTGGCCGCGGCCTTGGATTTGCCCCTGCCCGCGACCCTGGCCTTTCAACAGGGGACGCTTGCTACCCTAACCCAATTCTTGTGCGACCGTTTAGGGTATGCTACGGCTGATCCTGTATCCACTGACACGCCATCCGCTGCACCTGTCATCATTGACTTGCCTGACTGGTATCCCCAGCTCTATAACCAGCGTGAATGTTTTACTTGGCACGCGACCGTGGATAACAAAGCGTTTCTGCATATTCAGCAGAGCGTACAGATCCACTCGCCTGTCGATGTTGCTTGCCTAGAAGCTGCACTTCAAGCCTTGGTGGCGCGGCATGAGGCACTGCGCACCGTCTATACTCGGCAAGGGCCGACACTACGCCAACAGACGTTGGCAACGTCAGCGGTGGATTTTGCCTTGATCGAGGTAGAGGGCCAACCACAGTCCGCGTTGGCCGCTTTGATGCTGACCATGGCGCGCCAGCCCTTTGATCTGGAAAAGGGACCGCTGCTCCGCGGGCGCTTGTTGCGGCGTTCTTCTCATGATCATCTACTCTTGTTGGTGGTCCATCACATTGCCGCAGACGCAACCGCGTTGAGTGTGTTGGTCAATGAGTTGTGGGTGCTTTATGGCGCATTGCAAAGCGGGCAGCCGGTCGCCCTGCCGCCGGTCCATACTACTTGGCGCGATTTTGTGCGCTGGCAGATGGGGCTGCTACAAAGCCAAGCTGGGCAAGCCCTTGGGCGCTATTGGCAGACGCAGATCGGCGATGCACCTACCCTGTTGGCGCTGCCCACCGACTACCCGCGTCCTGGGCAGGATAGCCATCATGGGGAGCCTGCTCCCTTTGTCCTGGATGCCCAGTTGACCCATCAGCTACGTCAACTGGCCCAACAGGAGGGCTGCACGCTCTATGCCGTGTTGATGACCGGGTTTCAACTGTTGCTGCACACCTATACCCAGCAGCGTGATCTGCTCATCGCGGCCCATGTCGCCAACCGTAACCAGGCCGCCTTTGCCGAAGTTGTGGGCTATCTGGCCGATACCTTTCCGATCCGAGCGCAGATCCCCGCGGGGATTCCCTTGGCCGCTCTGCTCAAGCAAGTGCAGGCGACGTTATTAGCTGCCATGGAACATCAAGGGTTTCCCTTGCGCTTGCTGGCCGAGCAACTACAGGCCGCGCCGTCCGACCCCACCCAAACCGCACTGTGCCAAGTCTGGTTTACCCTGTTGCCTTTGCGTCTCTTTCAAGCGAGCAGCGCCCTCTTCCAACCAGGGGCAGGTACCATTGAATTGGGGGGATTGACCTTGGAAGGCGTGGAGCTGGTGCCAGCTTGGCTAGGTGCTTGGTATGATCTAGAGATGATTCTAACCGAAGGGGAAGAGGTCGTCTTTGGCACGTTGGTCTACAAGACGGATCTCTTTGCTGCCAACACCGTAGCGCGTATGATTCGCGATTTCCAAGTGCTATTGCAACAGATCGCGGCCCTGCCAGCGCTGTCACTGCCCATTGAAAGGCTAGCGACAACGGCCCTGCGCGTGCCAACCTTGTAGGGTGCCAAAATGCCTCAAGATTGGCACCCTACCGCGATCTGTGTGTCCTTCTATTCAAAGCGGAGTGCTTCAATGGGATCGAGGCGGGTCGCGCGCATGGCTGGGTAGAGGCCAAAGAGGAAGCCGCTGGCGGTGCTCACGATCAGGGCGAGGCCGACAGCCCACGGTTCAATGACCACTTGATAGCCACCGAGCGCTAGAACTGTGGTCAGCTGCATCGCTCCATAGCTAAGCCCAATCCCGATGAGGCCGCCGAGGGTGCATAGCACCAGGGCTTCGATCAGAAATTGGAGCAGAATGTCATTGTTGTGTGCGCCCAGCGCTTTGCGGAGTCCGATCTCGCGGGTCCGTTCGGTGACCGAGACCAACATGATGTTCATAATGCCAATCCCCCCGACGATCAGGCTGACCGCGCCAATCCCGCCCAGCAGGGTAGACAGGGTGCCTGAGACATCACTCGCCATTTCGAGCATATCGGCTTGGTTACTCACCGAAAAATCATTCTCATCTCCGGCGCTGAGTCCGTGGCGCATACGGAGAATCTGTTCAATTTGGGTCTCGGCGGCATCCAGCTGATCTTGGCTGGTGACTTGCAAATAGATGCCGGAGACGGTATAGCTACCACGGTAGCGTGTTGCATTAAAGAGGCGGCCTAGTGCCACCTTGAGGGGCACATAGACCTGGCTGTCGCTGCTGCCAAAGCCAGCGCTGCCGGACGCTTCCAACACGCCAACGACTTCAAAGAGCGCATCATCAATCCGAACGCTTTTGCCGAGCGGATCTTGACCGCCAAAGAGATCGCTGGCTACGGTGTCGCCTAACACGACAACATAGGCATTGGTGTCTACCTGATCCACATCCAGAAATTGTCCATTGGCCAGATCTAAATTGCGGACTGCGGCATAATCGGCGGTGGTGCCCACCACTTGGTAGCTCCCTTCGCTGGCGCCATTGGTCAGGGTGGCGCTGCTGGTATATTGGGACACGACAGCTTGGAAGATGGGAAAACGGCTACGGTCACTGACCGCTTCGGCATCGGCCAAGGTCAGCGCCGAGCCACTGCTGCTGCCCCGATTGCCCGAGCTAATGGTGAGCAAGTTGGTGCCATTGCTTTCGATCCGTTCGGTGATGCTGGCCGCGGCTCCGCTGCCAATGCCCACGGTGATCAACACCGCCGCGATCCCAATAATAATGCCCAACATGGTTAGCATGGCGCGCATTTTATGGGCTTGAATACTTTCGACGGCGACGCCAAAATATTTGAAGACCTTCATTGTCTATTGCTCCTCTCGATAAGTGGTCGTTATTACCCCGAGCTGGTATGCAAAAGCCGGGCAGGGGCAAAGGTGACCTCTTCAAACCATCTCTATTGCTTTCTTTCTAGTCTAGCGGGAGAATCTTGAGAAGCTATGGATAAATCATGGAAGAATTCTGGAGGAGCCGGCGTATTGGGGTAATCGGCATAAAAAGGAGCGAGCCGCAGGATACAGTCCCGCGGCTCGCTCCTTTTCTGTCTCTAGATCAGCGAAAAACAAAAGGAGGATGGTTGCCGCGTGCTTGCTGTGGGCATCCGCAGTCCACAGCTCGTTCACAACGCTCCGTGACCGCGGATGCGACACACGCGAACAGAATGCGAAGAGGCAAAAGGAGGGACATGACCATCCATGTCACTCCACCTGCCCCTCTGCTCTCTTAGCATAGCAGAGAAATCTCAAGAAGTTATTAAGTAATTCTGAAGAACTGATGAAGAAACGGCTTGTGCTTAGACCGCAATGCCAACGCTTAATTTTACGGTATAACCATCGGTGACATTACCGGTTACGGTCGCCATTTGAGCCGCATAGCCATCGCTAAAGATATTGTCCGTGGCTAGGGTAATCTGTGACAGGTTGCGTACACTGGTCGAATAGCCCTCTGTGGCATAGGCTGCATTGCAGCTATCCTCGGGGAAAGCCAACTGTGAGGTATGAATGGCATTGCTTGATCCCGTTGCCTCTTCCAAGGAAGCATAGATCTCAAAGTGGACATGGGGCCACCGGCCCATATAACAACCTGGGAAGATGGAGGTAAAGGTGGCTTTCCCTTCGCTATCGGTGGCTTGGACCCCGCGCAAGAAATCTTCGTCGGTGAGCCCTTCGCTATACATGGAATACCCACCCTCGCGGGTGCAGTGCCACGCATAGATCGCGTAGCCAGCCAGTGGGGCACATTCGGCGTTGGTATTGACCAGCGTCAACTCCAGCGTCATGGGCACCCCCGCCGCCACATTTTGCGTCGAGAGGCTGGTCCGGATGTCGCTGCGCACAATGCCAGTTTGATCCAAGATGTTCAGTTGCTGATTCGAAGCGCTGGAGCCATCCGCTGGGTAGGGGCCAGCTGTTTCGCTGGGAATGTTGTCCAAACATTCCGAAATTGACGTGGCCGTGATGGTATTGCCGCCTGGCGCGCCACCACCGGGGGGACCACCACTGGGCGGGGCACCATTGGGCGGCATATTGGGCATTTGGCACGCCACCAAGAGCGCGCTGATCCCGAACATCCCCATTTTTAGGATCCGCCGGCGATCGATGGGAGAACGTCGCCACATGGCTAGATCCGCGGTGAGCCCCAAGTCATATATGTCTTGCTGTTCGGTGTTGTGCTTTTCCATAAAAGAGCCTCCTGATTGACAAAGAAAAAAACGAGTTCTACTGCCCGATGGCAACGAACTGGAACTCAAGCAAAACTTCATCGGTGACATTGGCAACGCTGGGTACGCTAGGAATGGTCAGATTATAGTCGGAACGCAATACCTGCACTGTAGCCAATCCACTGATCTGGGTAGCTGAATCAACCGTCACGGTCGTGGTGAAGGTGACTGGTTTGGTCACGCCGCTGATGGTCAAATCGCCGGTGATTTGCAGCGTGAAGGTGTCGCCAGCGGCAGCGGTGGTTGGAAGACCAGTAATCGCCGTAGGTGTAAAGACGATATAGCGATTGGCGTCGTTATTCGACCCTAAGATAAAGCGCTGGATCGCCCCATCCCGCCGGTCGCTATCGGTGGCAAAGCCACGCGCATCAATCTGAATGGGGCTGATGGTCGTCTTGCTAAAGTCACTCGCATCCACCGTGATCTCACCGCTGACCAAATTCGTGGTGCCTACCACGGTTTTGGGCGAACCGAGCAGCTCCTCATCTAGGGTAAAGCGCGCCTCGGATTGGCTTTGCTCAATCACAAAGTGCTGAACGCTGAGGGTGGTTTCTGCCGCAGTGCTTTCGGTTGCAGCCGCTTCGGTGGTGGTGACCGCCGCACTAGCCTCGGCAGCCGGTTCAACCGCGGTGGTTGTCACAGTCGTGGCCGTGACCTCGGCAGGTGTAGTTGCTTCTGGTGGACTGGCCGTGGTTGCGGTTGTTTCCGTGGGATTGGTACAAGCCCAAAGGAGGAGCGTGACCAAGGTGAGCATCATGACCAACGCCAGGACTTTCCCAAAGGGCGTAGCATTTGGCGGCTGGCTGGTTGTCTTTGTGGACATGGTTATTGCCTTTCGTTTGCGTGTGAACAATCGATACCGCTATCGTATCGATAAATCATCGAAAAGTCGTCTGTCTATTGCCAGAAAGCGAAGCGCCGCTGGGATGACTTTCGGTGGATGTTATCGATATGGATAAACCATTTTGTCTCGGTAGCGATGTACTGCTGAGTATGGCAGCGGAATCTCAAGAAATTGTTAAAATGCCTTGGAAAAGTTGTCTGGAATTGAAAATTCAGGGTGACCCCCAAAGCCCATCATAACTCTGCGATTTCTTCAGAACTTTTCCACATTTACCAACTAGGATAAAAGGTAATCAGCTTTTGCGAATCCTGGAAAAGAAGGAGCACTACAATGTCATCGTTAGGCCATGCACTACCGAATCCGGGCCAGCACTCGGGCGAAGAGGCCCCTCATCAGAGGGCGCGACGCTGGCGCTGGCTTCTCTTATTGATCCTGATTGTTGGTTTAGTCACTGCCGGGCTATGGGCCTGGCCGCAGGTGGCAGCGCTTACTGGTGCCACGCCGAGCGCGGCTACGAATGCCGCCAATGCGATGACGATGCCAGCCAGCGCGCCCATGGTGGTAAATACGGTCACCCAGAATGAGATGACCACCAATGCGGCATCATCCGAAGTGGCCGCGGCGGCGGCATTGACAGAGACGCAAGCAACTCGCGTTGTTGTCATTGCTGGTACGGAAGGTGCAACGCTTCTGACTGAACCCGGCGGTGCCACGATCGCGACCGTTGCGGTGGGCACTTTGCTAACGGCCACCGCGCGTAGTGACGATGGTGCCTGGATCTATGTCAGCGACGCGGAAGCTACCCGTGGTTGGGTGGCTAGCGCCGAGTTGATTGGCTTTGGGTTAGAAAAATTGATGGTCATGCCTGTGGCAACATCCATGCTGGTTGTCAACAGTACGCCGGTGAGCGCCACCGCGGTCAGCAGTGCCACCGTGGAAATGCCAACCACGGTAACTACTACCGTGGATCCAGCGTTGGCGATCCCTCCCGCCACGGTCCTCACCGCGACCGACGAAGTCGCGGCTACGGGGGTCACTGCGCTGGTCTCTGTCAGCGGCGTGCGGCTCAATGTGCGCTCGGGGCCAGGCACCAATTATGCGGTTATTGACAAAGCCAATCGGAACGATACTGTTACGGTATTGGCGCGTAACGCCGCCAGCGACTGGCTCCAGATCGCCCTGCCCAACCAGGAAGGTGTTGTTGGCTGGGCGGCGGCTGCCTATCTACAAGTGAATGGTGATGTGGCTTTGCTGCCAATCTCGGCCATCGCTAGTGCCGCACCCGCGGCTGCCACGACCACAACCGCGCTTGCTACTAACACATCCAGTGTCATATCCAGTGTCACGGTGGCAACCACAGCGTCCGATTCTAGCACGATCCAACCCGTTGCTACGCCAGCGACAACCCAAGCGGTCACAACGGTGAGCGCCCAAGCGGCGACGGGGCTTAGTGGCACATTGGTCTTTCAAAGTAGCCCTGGTGGCATGATCTATGCCTATAACTTGGCAACGGGCCAACTGTGGCAATTGACCAACGGCTTTGATCCTGCCATTAGTCCCGATGGTAAGACCGTCGCGTTTGTGCGCACTGCTGGGGAAAATGGGCTTTATCTGGTGAATATCGATGGCAGCAATGAGCGGCTGATCTTCTCTGGACGCAATACCCTGGCCGCGCCCAAGTGGAGCCCCGACGGCAACTATATTCTCTTTACCCGTGGGGATGAGTATAAAGAGTGTCGGGATATCGGTCGTGGCATGTGCTTAACCGATAAAGAGCTGCTAGACCAAAATCCGAACTTCCCGGTCGATGACTTTCCAATGGTCAAGGACTATGAATCTAATCTAGCCCGTGTGGATATCCACGGTGATAACTACCGCGATCTAGCGAACTTAGAATCGGCCCGCGCTGCTGATTGGAATGCCGCGGGGATTGTCTATCAATCGACAGCGGGTCTCCAAATTACTGCCGACACGCCGGACGCCACCAATCAACTGGTGATCCATGATCCCTACAAGCCAGCCTATGAAGATCCCGATTGGCAGCCCAATGGTGGCAAGATTGCCTTTGTCAGCCGGAGTGGTAACCACCGCGAAATTTACACGGTGAATCCTGATGGGTCGGGCATGGTAGCGCTGACCAAGCCAGTCACCACCTTGGTGGACGAACTGCCCAATAATGTCGCCCCGGCGTGGAGCCCCGACGGCCAACACATTGTCTTCCTCAGCAATCGGGGGGAGAATAACTCGGCTGGCGCGTGGCGTCTTTGGGTGATGGATGCCGATGGCAGCAACCAACAACCCCTACCCATCAATGTGACCATCAATTACACCTATGGCAATGAACAGTTGGTCAGTTGGGGCGGGTAGGCAGAGGACAGAAGGCAGAAGGCAGAAGGACAGAAGGACAGAAGGCAGAGGACAGTGGGCCAAAGATTCTTTGCAAAGGACCAATGACCAATGACCAATGACCAATGACCAATGACCAATGACCAATGACCAATGACCAATGACCTAGAGAAAGCTTGAGGTGAGAGCGATGATTTTTGCGCAGATGGGCGAAACCAGCTATAACATAGATATGCCACACGAACGGATCTTGGTTGTTGATGATGATCGCGAAATTACTCGCCTGCTGCGTAGCTATTTGGAACAGGCGGGCTATGCAGTGCTGACTGCGCACAGTGGGGAGACGGCGTTACATACCTTGCGCCGAGAGCATCCTGATCTGCTCGTGTTGGATCTCATGTTGCCCGACCGCGATGGCTGGGATGTAACGCGCCTGATCCGCGCGGATGCCAGCCTGGCCGATACCCCAATCATCATGTTGACCGCCCGCGTGGACGATACGGAAAAGATCTTGGGGTTGGAGTTGGGGGCCGATGATTACATCACCAAACCCTTTAACCCACGCGAGGTATTGGCCCGCGTCCGCGCCATGTTACGGCGGCAGCAGCGGATGAGTGAGCAGGGTAGTGCTACCACGATCCTACAGGTGGGGCAGCTCCGTCTTGATGTGGCGCGGCATGATGTTACCCTCAATGGGACTTTGCTCGATCTGACGCGTACCGAATTTAGCCTGTTGCAAACGCTCATGCAAAACCCCGGCTATGTCTTTACCCGCAGTGAGTTGATCGAAAAGGCGCTGGGGCATAGCTATGAGAGTATTGAGCGCTCCCTCGACACCCATATCAAGAATTTGCGGCGCAAAGTGGGGGATGATCCCAAGGAGCCCCTCTATCTCCAAACCGTCTATGGGGTGGGTTATCGAATGGCAGGTCCGCCATGAAATGGTATCGCTTCAATCAGCTTTGGCTCCAATTTAGTTTGGCCTTTGCCGGGGTGGTGATTATCGCTGCCATCGCCCTCATGGGTACCTTCTTGGTCCTGCGCCCGACCCCGCCGGAAGATCGCCCACCCCCCAATCAAGAGCAGATCATCGCCTTTCGAACGCGGATGGCAGAGCTGGCTGCTCGCTATTTACTGGTGGTGGTGGCGATTGGAAGTGTGGTGGGGATTGCCGCTGGGGTTGGGATGAGCCGCCGCATGACGGCCCCCTTGGGCGCATTAGCCAAAGGTACCGAAACCATTGGCGCGGGCGATCTAACCTATCGCGTCGTCCCCCAAGGTAGTGAAGAGTTGGTGGCATTGGCCCAATCCTTTAACCAGATGGCCACCCAACTCGAAGCGGGCGAACGGCTCCGCCAAAATCTGTTGGCCGATGTCGCTCACGAACTGCGGACCCCGCTCACTGTTCTACAGGGGAATCTGCGCGCCATCTTGGATGATGTCTATGCCTTGGACAAAGCCGAGGTCGCTCGTCTTTATGACCAAACGCGGCACCTGCATCGTCTGGTCAACGATTTGCATGAGTTGGCCCAAGCGGAAGCGCGCCAATTGCCCCTCAATCTTCAAACCACTGATCTGGTCTGGTTGCTAGAAGATGCCGTGGCGATCTTTCAGCCCATTGCCGAGGCCGAGGAAGTGCAACTGCAATTGGAATTGCCCCGCAGCGCGGTCATGGTGCAGGTCGATCAGGCGCGCATCACACAGGTGTTGCAAAATCTACTGGTCAATGCTTTGCGCCATACTCCAGCCCATGGCTCGATTCGCGTAGCGCTTATGGCTGATCGGCAAACCATGCCCATGCAGGCTTCGATCCACATTCAGGATACCGGCGATGGGATCGATCCAGAGCATCTACCCTATCTCTTCAATCGCTTTTATCGTACTGATGGCGCGCGGGATCGGGATATGGGGGGGGCGGGCCTTGGTTTGGCGATTGTCCGGGCGTTGGTGGAGGCACATGGGGGGCAGGTGCGTGCCCAGAGCGTTGGCCTTGGTCAGGGCAGCACCTTTACGATCTGCCTGCCGCTCTCTGCGCCACTTCTCGACACGACTCCGCTTATTGCCGTGACTGCCGCGTTCCCGGCCTAGTGATGCCTGCGCGACGCGTATGCGCCATGCGCTACCAAATGCAGAAGACACGACCTTGCGTTGTGGTTTCGCCTAACAAAATGAATCGGGCATATTGCCACAGTCGTCGTTGCGCCGTTGACGACGCAGGGGAAAGGCTACCCCACACGCGTCGTCTGTCATTTCCAAGGCAAAGATGGGTTGATCGTTCTCGATCAGCTACGCAGGGTTGACAAAGCCCGTCTGACCAAACATTTAGGCCCTTTGACGACCCGTGCGCAACAAGCCATTTTACGGGTTCTGGCAGAAATGTTTGCCGAATAACTTACCCCGCCACTGCTTCCACGCAGGCCATCACCTCTTTGAGCACCGGCTTGTTCTTGAAATAGAGCACCTGCGACGGCACATCTTGTAGCTTTTCGCGACCTAGGTTGACCCCTTCATAGACTAATAAGATGAGATCACTGCGATGCGCGGCGCGGACCTTTTGAACTTTGCGTTCTAGATATTCTGGATGCCAATAGCCCACCAATTCGACCAGGGCCCGGCGACCATCCTTCTGGTGGGTAAAGGCAAAGTCGGGGATCATCACCGTGTCGCCCAAGAGGATCACTTCGTCTTCCCGCGTTAGCTGCCACTTGCCCCGCTCGTCGCCAAATTTTTCGTGGAATTCTTGGGCAAAATCGGCCTCTAGGCGGCTGTCGAATTCGCCGCTTTGTTTGAAGTGGCTGACGAGCGCTGACGTATGGTCGAGATAGTAGGTGAGTTGCCGGCCAAAGTAGGGCGGGCGGACCGTGGACCACATGCGCCACCCCTGGCACAAGAGCAAAGCAGGCAGAAAGGCCGCCATCTGGCGACCATAGCGCGTCGTCGCCCGCACAAAGGGCGAGATCGGACCATCCAACGTAATACTATAGCCGCCGTCGATCACGGTGGCCTCAAACATCAGTTTGAATAGCTTCAAATATTTCCAGAAATCTTTAAACCCATCGTGAATGTTGACCTGCATCTGGTCGGCCCAATAGAGCGCGGCGCGTGCCAACTCTAGATTGTAGCGGGTAATCAGCCCTGTCGGTGTCCACGCGGGGCCAGCATCCGTGAGCAGATAAGCCGCGGTCCGGTCGGCATAGAGCAGATCTTCCAACTGATCAGGAGTAATGTTATACGCGGCGGCTGCTTCGCGTAGGATAGTTTCGCGTGTGTGGGGTTCAAGGGTGTGTGGGGTCGCAAAGGCTGGTCCTCGTGAGAAGATCTGTTTGCGCAAAAGTGCTGGTGTGACCGGCGATGGCACGGGCTGAAAGAGCGCGCCATCGCTGAGGACCTTGGCAAGGCCGCGCACGGTCATATAGTCAACCCGGCCTGCTTCGTAGCGTTCCTGGGCCTGTTGCCAAGCGGCTTGGGCTCTACCGACCTGTTGGTGGAGCAGGGTGATCAGCTCGGCGGCGGTCTGTTGCCAGTGGGGATCATTGCCATCCAGCCAATCGATCTGTAGGGCTTCGCTGCGTTGGTAGAGCCGGAAACGGACTAGATCGCCAGTTAACATCAGGCTATTTCCTCAAGCCGTTGCGGGGCGCGGACGACGACGGCGCGCGCGGCCCACATCCACGGTATCGTGTACCACAATTTCATAGAGCACGGCTTCCCGATTATCCACTTTACGCAAGATACGACCCAGGCGCTGGATATATTCGCGGGCTCCGGCACTGCCGCCTAACACAATGGCGACCTTGGCCTCTGGCACATCGATCCCTTCGTTGAGCACCTTGGAGGTGACCAACGCCCCATAGGCACCCTGTTGAAACCCTTCCAGAAGCTCTTTGCGCTCGGCGGCTTTGGTCTCACAGGTGAGCGCCGGGATGAGATGGTGTTGGGAGAGGTGGTAGACCACCTCATTGCTCTCGGTAAAGATGAGGATATGCGCGTGCCAATGCTCTTGGAGCAGGCGTGCCAATGCGGCTAGCTTCTCCGTGGACGCGGCCAAAAGGCGGCCTAACCGTTGGTGTGCCAGCGCGGCCTCACGCGCCTTGGGCTCTAGCGAACTCAGGCGCATCAACTCCAGCCACCAGCGCGGCCCATGCAGGTAGAGCCGCCGCTCTTTGATAAACCGGGCATAGATGGCATAGTCGGCGTCATATTGCTGCCGTTCGGTATCAGTCAGCGTCACCCGAATGCGCTCGGTGCGATAGGCCGCCAACTGTTTCCCAGCTAGCTCGTCAATGCGTTTTTCATAAAGAATCGGGCCGATCAAATGGTTGAGCGACCAACGACCGTCGGCCTGCTCGGCTTGGGTTGGATAGGTGGCAGTCAAGCCCAGCCGAAAGGACGCCGGGGACATGAGCGCTGTTTCCCCCCAACTGGGCGCGGGCAAGTGGTGAACTTCGTCGTAGATGATGAGCTTGAAGTGGTTGCCATAGGCTGCCATGAGGTCGCCCGCCGAGTGATAGGTGGTGACGGTGATGGGCTTGATGATCTTTTCCCCGCCATAGTAGACCCCAATCGCCGTGGCAAAGGCATTGCCCAGCCGGGCGTACCACTGATGGAGTAGATCAATGGTGGGGGCCACTACCAACGTCGCGCGATTGACCCGCTGGATGGCATGGATGGCGACAAAGGTCTTGCCCGCGCCCGTGGGCAAGACAATACTACCGCGCTGGTTGCCTGCCTGCCACGCTTGGAGCGCTTCCAGTTGATAGTCATGGGGCTCACGTTGGTCATGCAGTGTCAGGTCGAGCGGCTGCCAACGCGGTACATTGTCGTGAATGCCCTGGCGCTGTAACCACGCTACAAGCGTTGGGTAATGATAGGCTTCACAACGCCACCGGGCTTTGATCCACTGAAAGACGGGGGGAACGGTTTCCGATTGACCAACGCCATAGAGGACGAGCGTGCCACCTTGAAAGGAAAGAGTGGGCTGCGTCATAGGCTTTCTATCATCGATGTAAAAAAGATATAAAGACTTATAGTAATTATAGTGCTAATCTCCACTTACGCCAAGAGATTGGGGCGTAGAATCGTATTGACATTGTCATTACGTTTCGCTATACTGTGTGTATGAAAGTCGTTTACACCATACAGGGTATTTCCTTTGAATGGGAAAGCAATAAAGCATGGACCAACCGCCAGAAGCATAAAGTTGCCTTTGAAACGGCTTGTGAGGTTTTCTTTGATCCGTTTGTACAAGCAGATGAAGATGATCTTGTTGATGGCGAGCTGCGTGAACGGGTGGTGGGAATGACCGAAAGCTGGCAGTTACTGTATGTGGTCTATACCTTACGTGGCGACGTGATCCGCGTGATTTCAGCACGACTAGCCACTGGACAAGAAAGAAAATTATATGAAACTTGATGAACTGAAACAACGCCTGCACAAAGATCGCACTATGACAACCATCACGTTGCGTATGCCGCAAGATGTCGTGGACGATCTAAAACGAATCGCCCCGCGGCTTGGCTTTTCTGGTTATCAACCACTCATGCGCGCCTATATTGGCCAGGGCCTGCGTGCTGATGTCGCTCGTCTGGAACAGACGCCTGCATTGACGACCTTGATCGAGAGTTTACGTCGGCACGGTGTTGATGATGAAGTACTGGCAACCGCCATGGCTGAAGCGACGCAATAACCGTATAAGCAAAAACGGTCTAGCCGAGCCCATGCCCTGGCTAGACCGTTTCCCTACCGATTCCCGCCCCGTTCGCCGTGCCATTCGATCTGGGGCATGTGGCTGGCGGGGGCTGGCGGCCAATGCGTGCCTCGTTGGCTGGTCAGGCCGCGATTGGGGCCTGGAACAAAGGCGCGATCGGGCAGACCGACCAACTCGCCATGTTGTACCCAAGCTTCGTCGCCGCCATAGAGTTGGCTCACTAAGCGGGCCGTTAGCCGTGCCAATGGTTCGGCATAGGCTGGATCTTGGGCGCGGTCAAGCATTTCCGCGGGGTCAGCCTGGAGATCAAAGAGTTGACGGCGATTGCCCGCTGCGTAATAAACCAGCTTGTAGCGCCCATCGTGGATCATGCGGGTGGCATGGGCTCCTTCATCGATCTCGCCATAGAACCACTCCCGTTTCTCTGGCCCCACCATCGAGCGCCCTTCTACGGTGGCGGGGATGGGAACCCCGGCCAAATCGAGCAAGGTGGGCATCACATCCTGCCAACCTACCAGCCGATCATCCACTTGGTGATGTCCTCCCCGCCCGTCACTTGCCGCCCCTACTACGATCATGGGGACATTGGCCGAATATTCATAAAAGAGCCGCTTGGCCCACAAGTTGTGGTTGCCCAACATATCGCCATGATCGGCGGTGAAGAGAATAATGGTGTCGTTGAGCAATCCCTCTTCGCGCAAGGTGCCGATGACCACGCGCAACTGATGGTCGATGTGGGTACATAGAGCATAAAAGGCTCGGCGCGCCCATTGGGTCTGCCCCGCGTTATATTTGTGGGCCACGGCCTGTTTGCTTTGCAAGCTATAGGGCAGCGGCGCACCGCCATCGGCCCATGCGCCGACAACGGGCTGGTCGATTTCGATCTCCCGATAGAAATCGAGATAGCTTTGGAGCGGCACCAGCGGTGGATGGGGGTGGCGATACGAAAGATACCAAAAGCTGGGCCGGGTGGGATCGCGCCGCTTGATCACGCGACACATCTGGTTGGTCGCCCAGTTGGTGGGGTGGGTTGCTTCGGGCAAGTGCCAAGGCCGTGCCTGGTATTCGTTGTTGCTCATGCCGTGGTGAAAATATTGACCAGCATAGCCAGCGTCCCCTAAGAAGAGCTCATAATCATCGACCAAGCCATATTGCTGGCGGCCTTCTTCATCGAGCAGAACATCATCAAAGCCAATGCGGTTGCGCTGGGGATAGACGTGCAATTTCCCCACGGCATAGCTTTGGTAGCCCGCGTTTCCAAAGGTTTGTGCCAGCGTTGGCAAGTTGGGCATGGGCAAAGTCTCTTGAAAGACGCGATCCCCGTGGGTTCGCGGGGGTGTGCCTGTCATCAGTGTGCGCCGCGCTGGAATACAGACGGGACATTCGCTATAAGCATTCGTATAGCGAACGCCACTGCGCGCCAATTCATCTAACGTCGGCGTTTGCATGGTGGGATGGCCAGCTATGCCCAAGAGGGCCGCCGGCCAATGATCGGTACAAATTAGAAGGACGTTGGGGTGTCCAGGCATGAGCGCTCCTTTGGCTAGGGGGTGATCAGAATCTTGGGCAAATGTGCTCGCGACCTTATGCATAACATAACGTCTTTACTGGTACAACCTATTATAAATTGCGGACAATTTTGTGACAATTCAGGTGAAAGCCTCGCGCTCGCGGGTGATAAAACTCTGTTCGTGCAATTTGTTACACCAGATGACAGCAAATCAGCAAAATTGACAGCTAGTATTATGCAAACTATTGTTATAATAATTACTATGGTATGGCCTGAATGCTGGAATGCCTATACTCATTATCCTCTTTCTTCGACCTATATCGGCAATCTTTGCTAGCTTCAACTGTTGTTGACCTTAGGTTAACAGGCTCCTGCTATGCTACCCATAGCAGCCTGATCATTGCCCTGCCGCTCATCGCCACAACTTTTCCTTCTTTGGTTTAGCGGATAAGGCAGGCACCCAATTGCTGATTCGTTTACTGAAAATATCCCTCGAACAACAATATAGCCCTCTCCGTACCGTACTTGTGATAGCAAAGACGGGAAGCTACGGATACACGAATTGAAAGGACTGTACTTGTGAAGAAGATCAATGGCTGGCAAGTAAGCTTTGTCAGCGCATGGCTTGTCCTCCTCTTGCTCCTGGCTGCGGTCAATGTGCAAGCCGCGCCGCGCACACAGGCCCCCGCTCCTGCCGACTTGTTGGCACAGGTCGAAGCGATCCAGGCCGAGGAGCCGACCTTTAGCGACGATTTCAGCGTGTGGGACGAGACTTGGTCCACAACGAGCGAGTCGAGCGCATTCATGCACCAGGGAGATGAAGAGGTTTTCTCCATCACCTACTTTGGCGGCGAAGCGGTTGCCCTGAGTACCAATGCAACCCTCAATGACCTCGCCTTGACCAATTACTTGGCCGAAGTCGATGTAACCCTGGTCAGTGGGCCAGCGGGCGATAGTGGCTATGGCCTCATTTTTCGCTATGTCGATGAGGAGAACTTCTACCTCTTCGCAGTCAATGGGGATCAGTTTGCCCTAGCCAGCGTGATCGATGGTGAATTTGAGCAACTGCTGTCAGCTGAGAAATCAACGGCTATCGTGACCGAGCCCGAAGCGAGCAACCGCCTGGGCGTGCTGGTCGAAGGCACAGCGATCACCTTGTTGATCAATGGCGAGGTGGTGCAGTGGGTCGAAGATAGCACCTATACCACAGGGGGCATTGGTTTGGCCGTGGGTGCCTCCAGCGGTAATTCGGCGGAAGCGCGCTTTGATGATGTCGCGCTTTGGGAAGTCGCGGCTACGCCAACACCTGCGCTCACCGTAACCCCCGCCGTCACGGCTACCGGGCTCGATGCCGAAGCCTTAGCGACCCAGCTTGATGCGATCCGCGCGGTGGACCCGCTCTATTACGACGAGTTTCGGCGGGATGATGGTAGTTGGGACGTGGTGGAGGAAGATGACTACGCCTTTTTCTATAACCAGCGCATGTTCCAAATGGAGGTGTTGCCGGATAATCTCTATACTTATTCCATCAATCGGGCCACGACCGACCTCGATCTGACCGATTATCTAGTCGAAGTTGATACCCAAGCCATCACCTTACCCGCGGATGGTCAATATAGCTTGCTCTTCCGTTATGTGGATGATGATAATTTCTATGCCTTTACCATCCGCCATGACGAGTATGCCCTGCTCATTCAGGAAAATGGTGAGTGGGATGCGCTCATCGAATTTACGACCACCGACGCGCTTGATACCACCGAAGAGGCCGTGAATCGGCTGGGCGTGTTGGCCGCCGGTTCTTCGATCACGCTTTTCGTCAATGACGTGCCCTTGGCCCAGGTGGAAGACGCCACCTTTAGCGGTGGTGGCATTGGCCTTGTGGCGGCTACCTATCAGGAAAGCGATTTAGCGGTAGCCTTCGATAATGTCGAACTTTGGGCTGTGACTACTGTAGACGCGCCTACCCCAACACCAACCGCCACACCCCTTGCCGAAGTGATCTTGGACGAAGCCGCCCTTGCCGAGCAGGTGGCGGAAATTCGGGAAGGAGAGCCCGATTATTATGACGAATTCCGCCGTGCTAGCGACAGCTGGAACGGTCTCTCTGACGACAATGTGACCTACAGCTATCAAAATCGCGCGCTTGTGATGGAGATTACGACCGGCGGTTGGATCGGCTGGAACATCAATCAAGAGCTCCGCACGATGAACCCCGCGGATTTCCTTGTTGAGGTCGATACCGCCTATCGGGCTGGACCAACCGATGGCGAATATGGCCTCGTCTTCCGCTATGTGGATGGTGATAATCTCTACCTCGCCGCGCTGCAAGCCGATACCTATGGTCTATGGCGTCTCGACGCAGGGGATTGGTACACCTTGGTCGATTGGACGGCCTCCAGTGCCATTGATCCGACCGAAGGGGCCGTCAACCGTCTGGGTGTGTTGGCAGAAGGGACGCAGATCACCCTCTTGATCAACGATACCCCCGTTGCCCAAGTGGAAGACGATGGGATCGTTGCCGGTGCCATTGGGTTGGCGACGGGCGCCTTGGGCGAGGGTGGTGTCGAGGTTGCCTTTGACAATCTCGAACTGTGGCTGCTGGCTGCTGGGCCGGAACCAACCCCAACGCCTACCCTTGATGTGGCGGCCATCACAGAACAGTTGGAAACGCTGCTCGGCACCGAGCCAACCTATGCCGATGATCTGGATAGGGCTAGCGCCGATTGGTTTGTCGGCGAAAGTGGGAATGGCATCTTCTCCTTTGACCGGGCCTATATCATCGAAGTCGCCGGGCCAGCCACCATGTGGGGCACGAACACCGCGCTGACCGAGTTGGACGTGAACGATTACTTTGTGGAAGTCGAAACCGAGGTTGGTGACGCGGCCGCGTCGATTGAGCATGGGTTGATCTTCCGCTATATCGATAATGCCAACTTCTACTATTTCTTTATTAGCGATGGTCAATTTGGCTTGGCTAAAAATGCCGACGGCCAATTCCAGACGATTCTGCCCTTGGCGGATGCTGCCCCGCTCAAGGACGGGGCCAATCTGCTCGGGGTGTGGGTTCAAGGTGATCAGATCACCCTAGTGATCAACGAAACACCGGTGGCCCAACTGCGCGATGAGAGCTTTGCCACCGGCACGGTTGCGCTGGCGGCTGGCACGGGCGAGGCCGAAAGTATTGCCGTTGGTTTTGAAAACTTCGCCTTCTGGGCATTGGACGGCGTGGTGATCCCGACCCCCGAAGGGCCAACGGTGAGCGAATTTGAGCACTATGCGGATGAAACCATTGCGCTTGAATATCCAGTGGATTGGACGGTTGAGCTGCAAGAGAGCGGCCGCGTTGTCGTCCAAAATGAGGAGACAAACGAAGGCGTTGCGATCTGGCCGCTTTATAGTGAAGTAGAAATCACCGCGGATAGCGCCGCCGCTATGATGGCGAGTATCGTCGAGCAAGCCTCGGCGGCCAGTGAGTGGTCGCAGCCAGAAGAAGCAGGCGAAGGCATCCTGCGCATGGTCGGTCGTGACGACGAATATACCGCGGTCGCGCTGTTCACTTGGGTGAATGGTGAAGCGGGCGCGGCCCTGGCCTTCTATCTCACCGTGGCGCTCCACGATAGCTACCTGGCGCTAGAGCCTAGCTTCGCCCAGATCATTGATAGTTTCACCGTCGCTGGCGTGCCTGCCGCGGCGACCAACCTAGCCGACCTGGACTTTATCACCTGGGAAGATCCCGACGAGAATGCCTATAGGTTGGAGCTGCCCGCCGATTGGACCATCGCTGGCGGCTTGGAACGGGCCTCGACCTTTGATGCGCGACCGTGGCTCTTTGCCGCCTCGCCCGACGAAGCGATTAGCCTGATGTTTGGCTCGGATCAGCTGCCGATCTTCATTGTGCCCAATGCGGCCCTGGCGGCGCAAGGGTATGCCGAGGGGGATAGCTATGTTGTGGGGGATACGGAGCTGGTGCTGGCGGAGTACACCCCGGGGGTAGAGTTTGCCGAGCGCTTTGGCCGCGACGTGTTAGGGCTCGATGCCTGTACGATTGATACAACCCAAGCGCTGCCCGAGCTCGAAGCTGCCATCCGTGACTATGTGGAAGCGAATGAACTGGATGCCTATGGCATTCGCCAAGATGTGGGGACCATTACCTACACTTGTGAGGATGGGAATCTCACCCGCCATGGCACGCTCTTGGCCTTTACCGTTCTTGCCAACCAAGAGGGGGTGGAGATCTGGCAAGCGTCCACCTTGCTGGCCTATGAAGCAACACCCGAGCGGCTGGCCGAGGCGCAAGCGATTGTGGGCTACAGCGTTGCTTCGTGGCATCCTAGCCTAGACTGGTTGGCTGAACAGCCCGAAATGACCATGGCCGACGCCGAAACCCAACAAGCCGCTTCGGTCTACTTTGCCGAGTTGATTGCCGCCGAAATTGCCGGTGGGGCAATCAGTGGCGTCGATACCAGCGAGTTGGAGGTCGCAACCAGCGTGACCGACGACGCCGGCGACGACTATGAGCTACTGGGCGGCGCGGGCTACCCCTGGATCGATGCAGCCGGTAATCTAATCGGCACCGAATTGCCCGTCCGCCCCGCGGACTTTGTCAGCGCAGAACTCGTGCAGGCCGAATAGCCGCCGATAACTGCCCGGGCGAGCAAGAAGGGGACGCGGATTTGCGCGGATAAAACAATAAATCCGCGTCCATCCGCGTCCTATGCTCTTTTTCCTACGTCGGCCATTGGTAGACGGCTTGGGCATTTTGCCAGAAATATTTGTCGTAGGCGGCTGGGCCTTTTGCTTGGAAATAGGCTTTGACCAAGCTGATACCTTGGTGATAGAAGTCGCCCGCTCGCTCGCTGACGGGCCAGTTGCTGCCATAGATCAAGCGATCCGCGCCAAAGCTCTGCCAGAGAATGTCCAAGGTAGGGCGGTAGAAATCTAGCGCGGTCGGCGCGGGGTAGCTGATGCTCTGTTCCATGAGCGCCGACACCTTCATCACGAGATTGGGCTGGGCCGCCAATTGTTGATAGTGGGCCACCCATTCGGCGCTAATCGCCTTGCCATCAATGGGCATATGCCCAATATGGTCGATGACAATGCGCAGATCGGGCAGCCGTTGCGCCAGGGCAATCAGACCGGCAAAGTGCTCCTTCCGTAGCAGCACATCTAACGCTAAATTCTTGGCGGCCAACAGCGCCATATCCTCGACAAAGCTTCCTGTGGTCAGATCTTCCAAATAGCGCCCACCACAGCGAATGCCCCGAAACCGTGGGTTGGCGGCAAAACGGTTCAGCTCTGTGGCAAATTCAGGCCGGTTGGGATCGATATGGCCCACCAAGCCTACCAACGAACCATCTTGCGCGGCCAAATCCAGAATCCACTGATTGTCCTCCAGCCAGCCACTGGCCTCGACTACCACCGTTCCCGTCACCCCTTCCGGCGCGGCCAAGGCGCGCCAATGGGCGGGCAGCACAGGTCGGTAGAGGAGCGGCGTGTCGGCTGACGGCCAAGGGACACCCTGGGGACGGGTTGGGTCGTAAAAATGGGTATGGGTATCGATGATCATCGCGCTTCCTCTCGAATGCCGTGGCTTACTCTGGTTTGTCTCTCCAGCTATTGTAGCTATCTATTGTATAATGGAAATACCATTTTCGAGTAAACCATACAGAAGGGGGAAGGTCTCATGCAACCACAGGCTGTAACCGAAACACCCGGCATGGCACGGCGCGTGCAAGATGCTGCGGCCCAATCGGGCAACCGTCCCGAACGGCTCGCCTGGTTTCAAGATCAGGCGTTGGGCATGTTTATCCATTGGAGTCTCGATGTGCAACTGGGCTCGGTGATCAGCCACTCGTTGGTCGGCGCGTCCAAAGATTATATTGAACGCTATCTCACTCTTTTGCCCCAAACCTTCTTGCCCACCCGCTTTGACCCCGACAGTTGGGCGCGGCTGGCCAAGGTCGCTGGGATGAAATATGTGGTCTTTACTACCAAGCACCACAACGGCTTCTGTATGTTCGACACCCAGACCACCCCCTTTAACATAATGAACACCCCCTATGGTCGCGACATTACCCGCCAGGTGGTCGATGCCTTTCGCAAATGGGGCATTGCCATTGGCTTCTACTTCTCGCCCGATGATTTCTGGATCCTCCACCGCCAAGGCCACGAGGTTAGCCGGGATGGTGACGCCGCTAACCCGCTCCATAATCGGGAATTGATGACCCATAACCAAGCCCAGGTGCGCGAACTCCTGACCAACTACGGCCCCATCGACCTGCTCTTCTTTGATGGCGTGGCCGAAGGCTTGAAAGAGCTGGCATGGGAACTACAACCCAAGGTGGTCGTCACCCGGGGCGATCTCGCCACCCCTGAACAACAGCTCCCAGATCGCCCCACGCCCGGGCCATGGGAAGCCTGCTTCACCCTGGGCACCCAGTGGGCCTATAAGCCGACCAATGAACTCTATAAATCGGGAACCCAGCTGATTGAAATGTTGATCGAAACGCGTGCCAAAGGAGGCAATCTGCTCCTGAACGTAGGCCCCACACCCGACGGCGAAATTCCCGTGGAGCAGACCGCGCGGATTCAGGAGATGGCCCTGTGGAATTTTGTCAATGGCGAAGCGATCTTTGACAGCCGTCCCTGGCCGGTCATCCGCGAACGGCTCACCCTGGACCATGAAGTGTGGTACACCAAAGCCAAGGAGAGCGACACCGTCTATGCCATGGTCACCGGCACGCCCTGGCCCAAAGGCGAACGCAAAGTGATCACCCTGAAACAAGTGCGCGCCACCAGCCAAACCGAAGTCGAAATTTTGGGCCAATCCGGCTACGTGCTCGAATACCATCCCGAGGTCAAACCCAAAGCCGGCTGGCGTCAATCCGAGCAAGGACTCCAACTCTCCGCCATGCGCGCCCAACGGCTCTATAACAACAACCGCTGGCCCAACCCCGTCGTCATTCGCATCACCCACGCCGCGCAACCTTGATCATCGCCTTGCCCTGTTAACCGGCGCGCTGGGCAACGATTGCCGGGTCCATGCCCCGATCTCAAGTGGGAGACTGCCGGGGCGCGGACCCGGCTCGAGCCTTTTCCCGACACCCTATTTTGTTGGCCCTAGCGTGGCCGCGGTGGTATTGTTGGGGTGCACGATGGGCGCAGCGATCTGCAAAATGCCCCCTACCTGAAATTGTTTATTGCGCGAGAGCACAACCACATCCCCGATCTGCGGCTGATGTACGGCAATCCATGCTGCATTCTGGTAGGTTTGTACCAATCCACAGAGCAGCCAATGCGGCATTTTGCCATCACAAACAACGCCAGAAATGGCGCCGTGCTTAGTAGTAGGCTGAGGGATCACACAATCTTGAATGGCTTCATAATCCAGGTAAGTGTCCGGAATTTGCACCAACATGCGCGTGTAATGAGGTTCGACAACCGGCGTGCAAGTCAATAATGACGATTTTTCTGGTAGAGTTAACTGCTCTTTTGCCGACAACGTAAGGCGTGCTGGCTTAACCCAGCCTAAACGCGCGTCAAATTGATAGAAATCGGCTGGCCAAGTGTGTAGTGCCAGCGCTGCATAGAGCCAATTTGGGCCACGCCCGTAAATAGCCAGCGGCGTCTGTGCCGGTAAATAGTCCAGGAGCGCCGGGATTTCCCAAGGATGCCAACTACCGCTTTGTTTCAGCCCGAGCGTTGTAGCCGCCCGATCTAGATCCACGGCCAGTTCTGCCGGTGCCATTGCCAAATGCATGGCACGCAATTCTTCTGGCCTGCGTGTGAACAGGGCGCGTACCACTTCCGCAATGCGGGTCATCATCGCGCCCTTGACGGATGCGCCCCGCTCTAGTCCGGTAATGCGACCCCGTAGCAGCGGCTCGGAAGCAACAACTTCATCTTCGCCAACCAACACCGAATCGAGTTCAGCAATGATCGGCAAATTCAGCCGTTGGGCAAAGGCGCGCCATTTTGTCATGCTTTCTGCCGTAGCAGAGAGCAAGATAATATGGGTACATTGCCGAAAAATCGCTTCATCTGCCGTCGTCGGTTCCCCACCTACATCAACCAACAAGGGCAAATAGCGCGTTTGAAGTACTTCACAGACATTCTCAATAAAGGTAGGCGTAAACCTGCCTTTTTGGCGAATGGCGCGTACAGTCTCTGGTGCCGCTTCGTTACTCCAATCCCCTTCACCATCTGGACAGGCACGCAAGACATAATGTTCAACCCATTGCTCACGCAGGAACTGGGTCAAACTATAGGTCAAGACTGACTTGCCACTATGCGGTGGTCCGCCAATCGCAATCGCGGGTAATGGATTCATTTGCTCTCCTTTTGCATGACTTTCTCTGAAAAGTCAAGAGGTTTTGTGTAGGTTATTTGGATCATTTCAAGGATATACTAGTATCAACAACAGTTGACAATTTTCTTACCCTATCATCCAAACATCGCTGATTCATTGCCCCAAAAAACGGATGGGAACTTCCAATGGCTGAAACGATTCTCATTGCGACGCTAGGGGGGCAACCTCAGATCGTCACTTTTGCGCTCGACGCCTTGCTGAGCCAGGGCGAGTCCATTACGCAAGTATACCTACTGCATCTCACACCACCTAACGCCCGTTTACAGCAGTCGAGCCAAAAGCTGTTGGCCGAATTTGGAAATCAACAGTATCAGGGCCGCCCTTGTGCTCTCCACCGCTTTCCCATCCTGGATGGCACGCTACCTCTCCAGGAAATTCGCAACGAACGGGACGCGGAATTGGCCGGGCAGGCCATTCGCACTTTGTTGGCGCGGCTCAAGGTAGAGGGGCATAAGTTACATCTCTGTGTGGCGGGTGGTCGGCGCATGTTGGCCCTGCTCGTCACTTCGGCGGCCATGTTGCTCTGTGATCACCAAGATCGGCTCTGGCATATGTACACGCCCGAAGCCACTCAGCGGCGTGCCCACGAAGGTGCTCTGATGCATGCCCAACCAGGGGATGGTGTGCATCTCATCCCAGCACCGCTCGTGCCGTGGGGGACCTACTTTCCCGCGCTGCGCGCCATGGCCCTGCCGCCCGCCCAAGCCGTCGATCAACAGATCCATGCCCTGAGCGCCTCCAACGAACTCCAATGCCGCCAAGTCTATGACGGCTTGACCGAACGCCAACGCGACACGCTCATTGCCTTCGTGCGCGGTGGCACGCCCCAAGATGTCGCCGAAATTCTCCACGTCAGCCTCAGCACCGTCAACAGCCACAAAACCGCCCTCCTCGCCGAATGTCGCATCGCCTGGGAACTAGCCGAAGACGCCCGCCTCGATTACCGCTTCCTCCGGGAACGCTTCGCCGGCTTCCTGAGCCGGTTGGGAAGAGTATAGCATGGCATGGGGTAGGTGGGGATCGGAGGAGGTGATGAAAGGGGTAGGAGGAAGTGGGGAGGTGGGGGTGGAAGAGGATGATAACCTTTAAGTATAGGGACAATAGTGTAAGTGTAAAATTGAAAGGATGATTGGATGGCTCATCTATTTATCGTATCAGTCGGCCCAGTACAAGAGTTTATTGCCAGTGCACGGCGGAGTCGTGATCTCTGGTTTGGCTCGTGGCTACTGAGTGAGTTATCAAAGGCAGCGGCGTTGGCAATTACGAAAGTGACACCAGAGGAAGGGGACTACGGATTAATATTCCCACATCCTTGTGCTGATTTACAACCTGGAAGTAGCTTTAATGTAGCAAATAAGATTGTCGCGCTCATTGCTCAATCACCCACCGAAGTTGGCAATGAAGTCCGAACTATGGTTCTTGCTCGTTTGAGGGAAATCCGCAATACAGCTTTTGGCTCAATCAATTCGCCCTATTTTCTCAAAGCTACAGGCGAAGCACAGGTGGAGGATTTATTAGAATTGTATTGGGTTACAATACCCCTTCGTGATCTTCAAGGCGGCAATAGCTATGTGCCTGCTCGCACACAAGCCGAGGCATTGCTTGCGGCACGAAAAAGTACCCGCGATTTTGATCCTGTAAGCTGGGGGGCATCAGTCCCTAAGTCGTCCTTAGATGGGCTGCGCGAGTCAGTGATTGATAAGGGTGCCTATCAACTCGGTGAAAAACAGCTTTTTGACTACTTTGGCATTCGTCCTGGCGAAGAGCTTTGTGGCGTTGGTTTACTCAAGCGGCGGGGAAATCGGGGCAATCAAGACGGCTTTTACAGTACTTCCCATGTCGCAGCATTACCACTTTTGCAGCGAATCACCGCCAACGCAAAACTGGCAGCCCAGCAATATGTCGAAAAGCTACAATTATTGGGGCTTGCTGCGGAAGCGCGAAAACCTCCGCAAGGCTGGACGCACCCTGCATTTAGCAAAGATGGGCAGTTGCTCTTTGCCGAAAGGCTCGCAGAATTTTTGGATAAAAATGAATGCAAGAAGGTGCAAGAAGCGCGCAACGCTCTGGCCGAGTTTCTAAAAAGTGCAGCGGATAAACGAGCTCCTTTACCTTACTATGCGCTCTTGCATGCTGATGGTGATTTCATGGGTAAGGCCATCGACGCCCAGAACACTCCTAAGGCCCACCGAAACTTATCCCAAAAGCTGGCCGAGTTTGCTCAGATTGTGGAAGCGATTGTCGAAGAGAATCACTCTGGGGCATTAGTCTACTCAGGTGGCGACGACGTTTTGGCCTTTCTGCCGTTGCATACGGTCTTAGCCTGTGCACGTGAATTGGCTGATACGTTTCGCGAGCAACTGGCCGAATTCAAGAGCCAGGACCAGATTTCGCCAACGCTATCAGTCGGCGTTGTCATTGCCCACCACATCGAGCCACTTTCGGACGCTCTTCAGCTTGTGCGTGATGCCGAAAAGAAAGCCAAACAAGTAGCCGGGAAAAATGCTCTGGCCGTAACACTCAGCAAACGCGGTGGCGTTGATCGCACGGTGAGTGATAGCTGGAACAAACTTGACCAACGGCTGAATTTGTTCATTGCTCTTCATCGCATGGAAGCAATCCCAGATGGTGTTGCCTATGAACTTGAACAGTTAAGTCAGGATCTAGCGCATATTCCAGAGGCGATCATCAAGGAAACTGAGCGCATCTTGAAACGAAAGCGGGCCAAGCGAGGGCAAGAAAAGATTCAGCAGGGAATCGTAGAAAAGATTTTGACCTCTGTACGCGCCGACAATCGCTCCATCAAGGAGTTAGCCGAGGAATTGATGATCGCCAGCTATTTCGCCCAAGCGACTGAACAGGCAGACATCGCATTAGAAGCACTGCCGGGGTATCAGATGGTCAATGTAGCACAGGAGCAGAAGCCATGAAGACGTGGATCATTGAACCACGCGATCCATTGATTGCGCGTGATGGTCGTCCATTTGGCCCCAATTCAGGTATTCGCGCCACTTCGCACGCATTTCCATTCCCATCCACCACGACTGGCGGCGTGCGAACACGAGCCGGTTTGGATAGCAAGGGCCATTTTGATGTGAGTCGTATTGATGATGTCAAAAAAATAGCTGTGCAAGGGCCATTGTTAGTGCAACTGAACGACGAGCATGAAATTGAAACATGGCTTCCTCCTGCTCCGGCAGACGCACTTTTGCTTGAAATTGACAATAGGGTCGAGCGCAAGCAACTCGTTCCCTTGCAACTTCCTCAGGGTGCGCAGACCGATTTACCCGCAGGATTAAATTTGGTGGGAATGCGAAGGCCAGTGCCAGATAAACCGCTCAACAAGCCCCTACGCTATTGGTATTGGCGCGAGTTTGAGGAATGGCTGCTGAGCCCACAAGAGAGGTCGATCCAAACCGCTGAACTGGGTCAACCCGGCCCTATCGTCGAGCAACGAACTCATTTGCGCGTCAACCAAGCAACACAGACTGCCGAAGAAGGATTGCTCTTTCAAACCCGCGGTTTAACATTTACGTACTGGCAAAAAAATATCGAACCTCAGAGGCAGGCGGACGGGAACTCAATCTCGTGGGGTGTGGCAAAACGGCTTGCTTTAGTCGTTGCTACCGATGGAGATATACGCGCCGGGCTAAGCGCACTGGGCGGCGAACGGCGCACTGTTACTTGGCGCAAGAGTGATTCAGCTTTGCCAGAACCACCAGCGGGCCTGATCGAGCACATTGCCGAGCAGAGCGCTTGTCGCCTTATTTTATTGACCTCTGCTTGTTTTCGCGATGGTTACCATCCTGATTTTCTTTTACAACCGCAACATGGTGTGATACCACACGTGCAGGGTCTGGCCTTGCCACGTTATCAAGTCGTCTCTGGCTGGGATTTTGAAATCAACAAACCCAAACCGACGCGGCGTTTAACACCGGCTGGAACCGTGATCTTTCTAAAGCTGGATGGCGACAAAACCGCAATTCACCAATGGGCAAATCATTTTTGGCTGCAAACCTGTATTAGCGACGCCGAGCAGGATCGGCTTGATGGCTTTGGATTAGCGGTGCTGGGAACATGGTCTGGCAAACTAGAAACAATGAAATTTAGCGACCACGAGGTGAAATCATGAGTCGAAAAATCCCAAGCTTACCACCTGCCATTGACAAGTTAACAGACGCGGACTTAGGGCTAATTACACAAACCCGCGAATATGAGCTGATCACACCGCTCTTTGGCGGCGGCGTGGAGCCAACCGAAGCCGATCCTGTGACGGTCATTCGTGGGACGGCGATCCGAGGGCATCTGCGCTTCTGGTGGCGGGCTTGTCGCGCTGGTGATTTTGACTCTATTACAGAGCTGAATGCCCGCGAAGGTGCCCTATGGGGTAATACTGAAACATCGTCACAAGTTATAACAGAAGTGACTATTGATGAAGGTAAATCAGGTCGCTCTGATCCCGCCTTTCGAGTCGATTTGAATCACAAAAATAAGCCTGAAGTTTTTCCCTCTGAGAAAGTCG
>JAHBVH010000037.1 GCA_019637645.1 Caldilineaceae bacterium | reverse complement strand
AATCATAACAAGGAGTAGATCCATGAAACTAAAACGAAATCGACCCGCGGCCCCCCGTCCTGCTGGTGGCAAGCCGGCCCGGGGTGGCGGTTTGGGCATGGGGGGAAATAACCCAAATCAACTGATGTCTCAAATGCAGAAACTGCAAGAAGAGATGGAAAAGACGCAGACGGCCTTGGACGATGAAGAGGTTACGGCCAGCGTGGGCGGCGGCGTGGTCACGGTCGTAGCCACGGGGGGCCAGATCATCCGCTCGATTACCATCCAGCCCGAAGCCATTGATCCAGATGATGTCGATATGCTCCAGGATATGCTCCTTTCAGCGGTCAATGAAGCTCTGCAAAAGGGCAAAGCCCTGGCCGAAGAGCGGATGGGCGCGTTGACCGGTGGCCTTGGGTTGCCACCTGGCTTAGGGCTATAGACAACGAAACTGCTATGCAACCATTAGCTGAACCGGTAAGTAATTTAATCGAAGCCTTTAGCCAGTTGCCCGGCATTGGGCCAAAGACCGCCAGCCGGTTAACCTATTTTCTGCTCCGAGCAGATGATTCGGTGGGGCTGAACCTAGCCAATGCGTTGTTGGCGTTGAAAGCGGGTACCCTCTTTTGTAGCCTTTGCCAAAATATTGCGGATCGCGATCCTTGTGCGATTTGTGACAACGCACAGCGCGATCACAGCATTATTTGTGTGGTGGAGGAGCCGCTAGATGTTCAGGCGATTGAGCGCACCCGCGAATATCATGGCCTCTACCATGTCCTGCACGGGGCGATCTCACCAGTGCAGGGCGTTGGCCCCGATGATCTCAAAATTCGTGAGCTATTGCAACGTCTGCAACCCCAAGAAGGCAAGCCACCCGTCACCGAGCTGCTGCTGGCAACCAACCCCAATCTCGAAGGCGAGGCCACGGCAATGTATATTGCGCGCTTGGTCAAGCCCTTTGGCGTGCGCGTCACCCGCTTGGCGCGCGGTTTGCCCGTAGGTGGGGATCTTGAATATGCCGACGAAGTGACCTTGGGTCGCGCCTTGGCGGGGCGGAGTGAAATGTAGCCGCCCTGCCACCAGCAACGAGAATGTAAAAGACCATGACTACGCCCAATGACTTGGCCGCGCAAGCAGAAGAATGGCGCGCCAACACGCTGACTCCGCTGGTAAAACGTTTTGGCGAACGGCAGGAACGCTTTACTACTAGCAGTGATAAACTCACGGTGGAGCCGCTCTATCTGCCCAGCGCAGAAGAGAGCCCCGCAACCTACTTGACGCAACAAGGCTTTCCCGGTGAATATCCTTTTACCCGCGGCGTTCAGCCCAATATGTACCGGGGTCGCCTCTGGACTATGCGTCAGTACGCTGGTTTTAGCACAGCCGCGGAAAGCAATCGACGCTACCACTATCTGCTAGAACGGGGCCAAACGGGCCTTTCGGTCGCCTTTGACCTGCCCACCCAGATCGGCTATGATGCCGACCATGCATTGGCCGAAGGGGAAGTAGGCAAGGTGGGCGTCTCGATCAGCAGCCTGCGCGACATGGAAACCTTGCTGCAAGGCATCCCGCTCAACAAAGTCAGCATCAGCATGACCATTAATGCGCCCGCGGCGATTCTGCTAGCCATGGTCATTGCCGTGGGCAAGCAGCAGGGCGTGCCCACGGCCCAACTGCGCGGCACCATTCAAAACGACATTCTCAAGGAATATATTGCGCGTGGCACCTACATTTTCCCGCCGGGGCCCTCCATGCGCTTGATTACCGACATTTTCCGCTACGGTGCCGCCGAAGTACCCAAGTGGAATACCATTTCCATTAGTGGTTATCACATGCGCGAGGCCGGTTCGACCGCGGTGCAAGAGGTAGCCTTTACGCTAGCCAATGGCATCGAATATGTGCAACAAGCGCTCAAGGCCGGGCTCAACATCGATAGCTTTGCCGGTCAACTGAGCTTTTTCTTCAATGCCCATAATCATTTCCTCGAAGAGATCGCCAAGTTTCGCGCGGCACGGCGCCTCTGGGCGCGCATCATGCGGGAACGCTTTGGCGCGCAACAGCCCGATAGTTGGAAACTACGCTTTCACACCCAAACCGGCGGCAGCACCCTGACGGCCCAACAGCCGGAAAATAATATTGTGCGGGTAGCGCTCCAGGCATTGGCCGCGGTCTTGGGCGGCACCCAAAGCTTGCACACCAATGGCATGGACGAAGCATTGGCCCTACCCACCGAAAAGGCCGTTGAAATTGCCCTACGCACCCAGCAGATCATTGCCCACGAAAGTGGCGTCGCCGATACGGTCGATCCGCTGGGCGGTTCGTATTACATTGAGCAGCTCACCGACACCATCGAAACGCAAGCCGCCGACTACCTTGCGCGGATTGATGATCTGGGCGGGGCGCTGCAAGCCGTAGAAGAAGGTTTTATCCAGCGCGAGATTCAAGACGCCGCCTACAAGACCCAACGGGCAATTGAACGGAACGAGCAGATTGTGGTAGGCGTTAACCGTTATCAGACCGACGCATTGGTCACACCGGAGCTGTTGCGCGTCGATGAACAGGTACGGCTGGACCAAATGGCCGCGCTGCAAAGGGTGCGCGCCGAACGCGATCAGGCCCACGTTGCCGCACTTTTGCAACAGATTCGCCAAGCGGCCCACACGCCCGACGCACCGCTCATGCCCCTGTTCATTGAAGCGGTCGAGGCGTATGCCACTTTGGGCGAAATTTGTGATGCCCTGCGCAGCGTCTTTGGCGAGTATCAACCGGAAAGCTGGATCTAGCCATGCAACGGCAGGCGTACTTTCAGATTATTCACAAATACATTCCTCCTGATAGCCCAACCTATCCGATCTACATCATCCACTGCCAACTGGTGGCCCAGAAGGCCCTTACCATTGCCAAGCAGCTGCATCTTTCGGTTAAAAGCCAGTTCTTTATTGAAGAAGCGGCAATGTTGCATGACATTGGCATTGTGCGCACCAACACGCCCGACATCTATTGCTATGGCGACCTGCCCTATATTTGTCACCTGGCCGAAGGCCGCAAGATTTTGGAAGCCGAGGGGTTGCCCCGTCATGCATTGGTGGCCGAAACCCATGTAGGGGTGGGCTTGAGCAAAGAACAGATCCAAGCCCAAAACTTGCCCTTACCCCACCATGATATGATACCAACCACCGTCGAAGAAGAGATTATCAGCTTTGCCGACCTCTTCTATTCCAAAAATCCGACCAAATTGTGGCGCGAAAAATCCCTCAAAAAGATTCGCGAAAATATTGGCAAACGGGGCAAAGAGCAACTGGCAACCTTAGATCAGTGGATTAAACGCTTTACCTAAGCCGAGAAGAGTTCTGCTATGTTCACCAAGCTTGATCATGTTGGCATCGTGGTCCGTAGTATTGATGAAAGTCTGAAAACCTATTGCGATGGGCTGGGCTTTGCCCTATTGGAGCGGCGCACCGTACCAGAGCATTTGGTCGAAGTGGCGTTTTTGGACGCGGGTAACAGCGCTATTGAATTGTTGGCGCCCTTGGATGAGAGCAGTGGTACGGCTCGTTTTCTCCAAAACCGTGGCGAAGGCGTCCATCATCTCTGTTTTGCCGTGGCGGATATTGTCGCGGCCCTCGCTGAACTTCGTCGCCAAGGCATGCGCTTGATCGACGAAACACCACGCCAGGGCATCCATGGTTTGGTTGCGTTTGTCCACCCGAAGGCCACCCACGGCGCCATGCTGGAACTGTTGCAAAAACAACACTGAGCATGGCTACCTATGCATTTAATCTGCCGCGCAAGCCAATTGTTGTGAGATTTCGGAATATTTCCACCCGTCTCCTGCTCTCGGTGACGCTCCTTTGGGTGGTGCTCTATGGCTGGCTAGGCTATCGACTGTGGCTTAACGGGGTGCGCAGTGGTTTCGCGCTGAATCTCTGGCTGGTGCTGGCGACGATCGTGCTGGGGGTGACCGTGATTCTGGCGTGGCGACGGCGGGGTTGGCGTTGGCTGCGTAGCCTCAAAAGCGGCGGCAAATGGAAGGCACTTTCCCTGGCCGCCACCTACCAACTCGATCCCTTTGACTTTGAAGATTATGTCGCTCATCGGCTCTTTGCCCGGCAAGGCTATCATATCGTGAACACGCCGGATGTCAAAGATGGCGGTATTGATGTCTTGGTGACCGACGACTATGGCCGCCAAGCCATCGTCCAGTGCAAGCGCTATAAAGGCACCGTCGGCAGCGCCACTGTTCGTGAACTCTATGGCACGATGATCCATGCGGGTGCGGCGCGGGCCTATTTGGTGACCACAGCAGAGATTAGCGCCGATGCCCGCCGTTGGGCAGCGGGCAAACCCATCGAACTAATCGACGGGACCCGCCTAGTCCAATTAGCCAGAGCGATCCCCAACTCCCAACGCCTGTAACCAAAAAGGAAGTTGTTATGTCACGTACACAAATTTTTGCCCACCGAGGGGCCAAAGCCGTTGCCCCCGAAAATACCCTGCCGGCCTTTCAATGTGCCTTGGCAATGGGCGTCGCGGGCATTGAATTAGATGTCCACTGTAGCAAAGATGGCAAGCTGGTAGTCATCCATGATGAATCGTTGACGCGCACCACCAATGGTCAGGGGAATGTCGGTGACTATACCGCGGCCCAATTGGCAAAGCTCGACGCGGGCAGTTATTTTGACCCAGCCTTCGCTGGCGTGGGCGTGCCGACGCTTGATGAAGTCTTCGATCTGGTGGGCAACCGTTGCCAAGTTAATGTCGAAGTGAAAAGCCATGACCCCAACGGTGGCGACCAAGTGGAGCCGCTGATCGACCTGATCACCGACCGCCAGCTGGCCGATCAGGTCATTGTTTCGAGCTTTAATCCCATCTCGTTGATCAAACTACGGGCCTTGGCACCGCAGATCAAGCTTGGCCTGCTCTACTATTTGCCCCTGCCCACCTTCTTGCGCGACGCGTGGTTTACGCCGATTCTCAACCCCGAAGCGCTCCACCCCGTTCACAGCTTGGTGACGGCGGAGTTAATCGCTTGGGCCGCGGCCCGTGGGCGGGCGGTGAACACTTGGACGGTCAACGATGTGGCTGAAGCACAACGATTGGCTGCGCTGGGAGTCGATGTCATTATGAGTGATGTGCCAGATCTCTTGTTGGCGGCGCTCCCGTAACAACGGTGCGGCGGCTGGTTGACAATCCACCAAATGAGAAATGAGAAAAAGGGTAGAATGGGTATGGTAGACCAAGCACAGTCTTGGCAGCGTTGTGGACAATGGTCGGGGGGCACGGTGGTATCGCTCGCGCTCGCGCCGGACTTTGCAGAGACGGGCGTGATCCTGGCAGCCACGGCGGCGGGCCTCTATCGCACGGCAGATGGTGGGCGGCAATGGGTTGGTTACCAGCAGGCGTTTGCCGATCCGCGGGTGACCGCGGTGACCTTTGCTGCCACCCACAAGGGCACCATCGCTTTTGCAGCGACCGCCGATGCCCGGCTTTTTGGATCATCTGATCAGGGGCTGACTTGGCAAGAAGCGCCCGCGTGGGCGGGCTTGGGACTGATCAATGTAATCACCCCCTCACCGGCCTATGCCGCCGATCAGACGCTTTTTGTTGCGACGCCAGAAGGGATTTTCCGCAGCCAAGATGGCGGTAATCGCTGGGAAAGCTCCACCTTTGGTCTGCTGGATCTGGAGGTGCTTTGCCTAGCGTGTGCGCCCACCTTTACCGAAAGTGAATTGCTTTGGGCGGGAAGTGCCTTGGGCGGGCTCTACCGTTCGCGGAATGGGGCCCGTTCCTGGCGCGACGCGGGCCAAGGCTTGCCCGATATGGCCTTCCAATGTTTGGCCGTTTCGCCCAATTTTGCCCAGGATCAAACGCTTTACGTGGGGACCGAAAGTGACGGTCTTTACATTTCGACCGATGGTGGTAATCACTGGCAGCCGGTCCCTTCACCGGTGGCAGGCCAAAGCATCAACGCGCTGGCCTTTAGCCCACAAGGCCAGACGCTTTGGGTTGGCGCTGGGGCTGGGATCTATGCGGTCACCGACGGCGGTCAGCATTGGCGTTTGACCACCGAAGCGCCCCTTGCTGCGTTAACCTTGGCCGTCACGCCCGATCAAACCCTCTTGGCCGGAACCTACCAAGCGGGGCTTTTCTCCCTAGCGGCTGGCGCAGAGAGCTGGCAGCCCGCACTTGATCTGGCGGCCCATGCGCCACCATTGGCCCTCCGTGATCGTCACAATACCTTTTATTGCTTGGACATTGAAGGCGCGCTGGCGCAGAGCAACGACGAGGGGCGGACATGGCAGCTCCTCAATGCGGCCTTTGCCCAGGAACCCATTGGGGCCGTGGCAATGGGCTCGCACCAAACGTCGGCATGGCTAGCGGTTGCCACAACCACCACGCTCGCCATCAAAGCCTTATCCAGCGAACTAGCACCTGATTGGCAAACTTATCCCCTGCCAGCAGCGGCAGCTACCCCGACCTGGCTGACCTGTGCGCCCCGTTTGGCAACGGTACCCGCGCTCTTTTTCGCGGACGCCAATGGCAGCCTCTATTTGCTCACACCAGAGGAAGGGGATTGGCAGCCGTTGGTTGTGCCATGGGTGGGAAGCCAGCTCTTACAATTGGCCTGCACGCCAACCTATGCCTTTGACCAAACTCTCTACGCGTTGACCACGCAGGCCGCAGCAGCCCAGCCCTATCTCGTCCAGCTTTGGCAGAGCACCGACCATGGCCTCACCTGGCAAGCTATCGCCGATTTTTATGCGGAGACACCAACCGCGGTCATGACGTTGCCGCACGATCCAGTCGAAGAGCCCATTTGGGTTGGCGTCGGCAATCGCCTGATCAAGATCTATCGGCAGGCGGACCGGACTTGGGCCGTGGATCAGCAATTTCTCGCGCCAACCACACGGATCATTGGGCTTGCCACAACGGACACCTATCTTGAGAGTCATCTGCTCTATCTCACCACGAATCAGGGGGTGCTACAAAGTGCTGATGGTGGCGCAAGCTGCACAGCCGTGAGCGACGAACTGACCCAACAACCGGTTGTCGCTTTTTTCCCGAGCAGCGATGAAATGCCCGCCTACGCGGTTGCCCTGGGCGGCGTACTCTGGCGGCAAGGATAGGAACGCGGATTCAGCAACGGTCTGGTGTGGACGAGTCAACCACCTTTTGAAACAGCCCCTAAGAAAAATCTGCGTCGATCTGCGCCAATCCGCGTCCTATCTTCAGCAACGGTCTTTTATGGCTAACAGCCCCGCAATATGACGTATCCCCATCATTCAGCTAGCCGCTTTTGACTAGATCTGTACTCTTCAAATGTACGTAAATCTGTCGATAATTATCCTTACACTATTGACAGCCTCCTTTTTCCTCTCTATACTTACTGGAAATAGCACTGCTATCCAAGTACAGCTTCCGTGCCTGCCTAGTGTCTTCTGACACAGTTGGGCAGTACCTATCCCTCAATCATATGTACAGTACTCATCACCCACACGACTCGTCTACAAAACGTAAGCCCGAATCAGGTAGAGACACTATGAATTATCGAATTAACACACCACGGATTGTGCATGAAATGCTGGATGATGAGACGATCATCATCGACTTCGAGACAGGTACCTATTACAGCCTACGGGATACGGCAAATCAGATTTGGCTATTGCTCGGTGAAGGCTATGCGACGCCAGCCATTGTCAACCATATTATGGCCCAGTATAGCGGTGAACAAGAAGAGATCGAGGCGGCCATTCGCCAGTTTATCGGCCAGCTCGCCCAAGGTGAGGTCGTTGTTGCGACTGCTGAAGCCCAAACACTCCCGCCACTCGCGCCGATGGCGTCAAAGTCGGTAGCTTTTGTGCCACCCGTGCTAGAAGAGTATACGGATATCCAAGATCTCTTGCTGCTCGATCCGATTCATGAGGTAGACAAATCGGGCTGGCCAGCAGCCAAGGTGTAAGCCGAGTAACCGTGACCCTATTACACCCTCAGACACTGGGCACAGCAAAGGGCGATCCGCGCGCGTTCTGTGCGCAACTCCACGCGGCGTATGGCGCGGCCGCGGCAAAAGTGGGACGTATCTCAACCTACTATCGCATTGCTGGCGTTACGATCCAGCTCTGTTTTGCTGGCCCAACATTGGTACCTTGGCTCACAGCAGGCTTGGCCCATCTCGCCATTCCAGCCGTCGCCAAACCCGATCTGATCCTCTATTTGTGGGATGGCTATTCAACGAGAACTCAGCCACCAATGTCGTGGCTACCTGCGGAGCTTGGACTCCGGGGTGAAGTGCCAATGTTGAGTGACGAAGCGATCCTCACGGCGGTTCAACCAGATGTGAATGCGATCAGTGTGCTCGACCGGCAACAAGCCTGCGGCTTTTACTGGATCGAACAAGTCCAAGCACTGCGTGCATACGAACGGGCCGCGCCGCTCAAGGTATTGCTCCATTGGTGGCTACGTGAACGTGGCTTGGGGCTGATTCATGCGGGTGCCGTGGGAACGGCCGCCGGGGCGGCGCTCATTATTGGCAAAGCCGGCGCGGGCAAATCGACCACAACCCTGGCCTGTCTTCAAGCAGGCATGCATTATCTTTCCGATGATCGTTGCTTGCTATCTCTCCACCCCAAACCCCAAGCTTATTGTATCTATGATTCAGCTAAATTACATCTAGCCCAGATGGCACATTTCCCGAAGCTGCTGGCACAGGTTCGCAATGGGCATGAAACCGCTAGCGAAAAAGCGCTTGTCCATGTTCATGCGTTCGCGCCCCAGCAGCTCATCTCCCCGCTGCCGATCCGCGTGCTCCTGCTAGCCCATGTGGCAGGAACGCAAGCAAGCGCCTTGGCACCAGTGGCACGGACAAAGCTCCTGCGCGACTTTGTTACCAGCACCCTGGTCTACCAACCAGGAGCTGTCCAGCAAGAGGTGCAGATGATGACTGCGTTGGTGCGGCAAGTGCCCTGCTATCAGCTCAATTTGGGCAGCGATTTAGCCGGTATCCCCACGGTCGTGGCCGCGGCCATCGAGGATGCCGCGTGCCATGACTAAAGCGCCTTTGATCAGCGTGATTGATGCCTCACCCGCATTGGACCGCGCCCCCGACCTACCGCCGCGTTTTATCCTCAATATGGGCAGTATGCTCTGTCGGCGCGGGATGTTTCAAACCGTTGGGCGCTTTGACCCATCCTTGCTATGTGGGGAAGATGCCGATTGGTTTAAACGGCTCCAAGAGGCCGCGAGCCCGATCCAACAATCGCCTGAACCTGCGCTAATTTATCGAGTGCGCCCAGAAAATATGACCTACGCACGCGCCGTTCAAACACTAGGTTGGACGCAGATGGCCAGACGAGCAATCCAGCGACGGCGGGCCGCGGGCCAATGAATGGCGGAAACCCACAGTGGCTACGGTAGAATGAGTAGGCAATCGTTTCATGAACGCTAAACCATTTGTACGCGCTTATTATTGGAAAGAAAATCAACTGATTGGCAATTTCGGTGATACATTAGTGCCGATTCTGCTAGATGCCTTAGGCTGCACCTATCGTTCGACCCATGACCCCGCCGACCAAGCGCAAAATTCAACACACACGCTGCTGATGATTGGTTCGCTCCTCACCAAGGAAGATCTAAGCGCCATTTGTTTGCCCGTAGATGTCTGGGGCTGTGGCTGGAAAGGCGTTTGTCCGCCCGCGGCGCTCCTGTCGCAAGTGCGGATCCATGCGGTTCGTGGTCCGCATACGGTAGCTGGCTTGGGGTTGCCAGACGATACTCCTTTGGGTGATCCGGCCCTCTTGCTGCCACAGTTGGCACCACGCCCCCACGCATCGCATGGCCGCACACTCGTTATGCCTCATCTGCTACGCACGCGGCTCATGACGGCGCCAGCGCGCTGTCGCCTAACCGGTTGCGACGAACTGTTACAAACCCAAGTCTTTCAGCGCCAGGGCCTAGGACAGCCCGGTTGGCAGCGGCAATTTCTATCGCTTGGTTACGGATGGCTACGCTTTGGCATCCACCCCTATACCACTTGGCCTACCATTGCGCGGCTTGCCGGTGCTGGATTTATCCTAACCGGCAGTTTGCACGGGGCGATCCTTGCCCAAGCCTATGGCATACCGTGGGCCGCCTATGATGATGGCTATATTAATGCACCAGCCAAATGGTTGGATTGGGCAGCCTATCTCGGCGTGCAGCTGGAATTTGTCACGACGCTAGCCGAAGGAGAGCGGTGGTGGCAAAGCGAGGGGCGGCGGGGCGTGGTGCGCGATCTAGCCCCCTTGTTGAACGCTTTTCCTTATCGGTGCCCTAAGTCGCTGGCGCCTACTGAGCAATTGAACATTGTAAGCTAATTTTACATCATATGTTTGATGTGGCAGGCAGGACTTTGTAATACAATGCCAGATGTAAATTACTTGTAAATAAGCTATATTTATGATTTGATAATTTTCAAAAGCGACTAAGGTAAAAGCCTAGTTTTTGCTAGACTGCTCACAACAGCTTACAGAGAAAAAAGGAGTGCGTATATGTTGACGCGATTGATGAATAACCGAAATCATCCTCTGGTTCTTGGCGGGCTATGCGCACTGATCACCTTGCTGGCCGTCTTACGCTACGGGATGAGCACCCCTGCTGAACTACCCTTAGTGTTGGCGATCTGGCTGCTTTGTAACGGCATGATTAGCGCCTTGCTCTTTTTCTATGGTCGCCTTCAGCGCTCACTCATCGTGCCAGCCTAAGCGCTATTCGTTTGACAAAACAAACGGGGCGTTGCCATGGGTTCCATGACAACGCCCCGTTTTTCGCGTCCGCCCCGTTTTTCGCCTCCTGGCAGAAAGACCAGAGAGACTTGGGACTACCTACGTCCAGGCAGCGGACTACCAGTTGGTCAATGAGCCATCCAACCGTTGGAGGGTAGGCAATTCTGCTTGTTGGAAGGGATGTTTCTTGGCCGCTTCGCGGTCAAACTCAATACCCAACCCAGGCAAGTCAGTCGGGATCAGATAACCATCTTCCCATTTCGGCTGCACCGGCACCACATCCGCTAAGACTTCGCTGGGTTTGCGGGGCTGTTCTTGCACGCCAAAGTTGGGTGTAGCCATGTTGAGCTGTAAACAAGCCGCCGACGAAATCGGCCCAAGAGGATTGTGGACAGCTAGCTTAATATAGTGAGTCTCACACCAGCCTGCGATCTTTTTCGCCTCAGTAATACCACCGGCGATGCACAAGTCGATCCGGGCATAGTCAATCCATTCTTCCTCGATCAACTCGCGGAATTCCCATTTGGAGCTAAATTGTTCGCCTGCGGCCAGTGGTACGTGTACGCGCGGGCGCAAGGTTTTGAAGGAATTGGGATTTTCGCAGCGCAACGGATCTTCAATAAAGAAGGGTCGCGTCGACTCGATCTCGCGGCAGAGCCAAATCACATCGGGCAAGTCCAGCCGCGTGTGAACATCGAAGGTAAGCTCGATCGCGTCACCCACCGCTTCGCGCACGGCATGAAATTGCTTGATCGCGGTAAGCACCGCTTGGCGTGGCTCCAGAAGGTTGCCATCTTGCGGTAAGCCCCAGCGGACAAACTTCCAACCCGCTTCTTTGGTCTCTAGGCAAGATTCAACCAACGGCGCAACTTCGAGCGCATGGCCGCGATTGTGGGGATAGCAGACCACCTTGTCGCGCACCTTGCCACCTAGCAGGTCGTAGATCGGCACCCCAAGCGCTTTCCCTTTAATGTCCCAGAGGGCAATATCAATGGCCGCCATGGCCGAGGTGAGAATCCGTTGGGCCGGGAAGAAACCACCCCGGAAGAGCAACTGCCAGATATGTTCGATCCGACCTGGATCTTGACCAATGAGTAAGGGCTTGAAATGTTCAACCGCGCCCATCACGGCCAATTCGCGCCCCGTAATGCCCGCTTCGCCGACACCGGAAATCCCTTCATCTGTGTCAACCACAACAAACAAGAAATTACGCGCACCACCCCACACCGGGTAGCACTCGATATTCGTGATCTTCATAAACAGTTCCTCCTGATTGGTGATTTTGTTGGGATGATGCTTATCATAACATTCATCCCAATCGCCTGCCAAGGAGACTGGGAGAAGAGACTTCTTTGCTGACAGCCGGGCAAATGAGGCAGGCTCTCATGGGCCATCAAAGGCACTTGGGGTTTGGGTTAGGGTTGGCACAACCAAAGGCGAGTTAACGGTTGGCGTGGCCGCGCGCACCGGTGCCGCGAGCGGGAGCCAACTGCTAAAGCTGAGTAGCAGGAACGTCAACAGCAACAAGAGGAGAGCCGCTCCCGCCGTCTGCAAGAGGGGTGCGCGGAGATAGGCCAACGGATGGCGGCCACGGGCATGCGTGGCGGGTTGAGACAAGTGACCAACGCGGGACGACCGTAAGGTGCTGGCCAGCCCTTGGCCGCGTAGGGTGGCTTCCTGCTGGGTGGCCCAATCCCGCAGTTGCTGATCCGCGAGCTGGTATGCGGTGCGTGTAGCGGCACAGGTTGGACAGCTTGCCAGGTGCTCCTCAACTTGTTGGCGAGTAGCGGCATCGAGTTCATCGTAGTGGGCAAGCAAGGCTTGGATTGCTTGGTGTTTTGACATAGTCGTCACTCCTTGGCCTTCGATGGGTGCCCTGCGACTGGGTGCAGCCACGGCAGGCAAATTGCGCTGGCCCGTCCCGGCAGCGGAACGGACACCTTCGTCAGGGCTCGTCATGGGCCTGCGCATAGGCTTGGCGAAATTGTTCGCGAGCGCGGTGGAGCCGCTGTTTTACGGTATCCACACTCACGGTCAGCATCTCGGCTATCTCACGGGTGCTAAAGCCATAAACCGTATAGAGCAACAGGGGAGCCCGATAATGTTCTGGCACGGCAGCCAACGCGGCAGCAACCGCATCGCGGCTGTCCATGGCGGCGGCTGGATCGTTCCCGCCCCCGTGAAGTCGATCCACGGCGGGTGTCCAGGGCAGCCAAGCAAAGCGGCGACGGCGCTTCAACGTATTGAGCGCCACATGGCTCGCAATGCGGTAAAGCCAGGCGCGCCGGTTAGCAACGCCCTGCAGCCGCGTCCGCGTCTGGTAGAGCTGGAGAAAGGTCTCTTGTGTACAATCGTGGGCAAGTGCCCAATCATGGACCAGACTGTGAATATAGACACTAACCGCTGTGGCATAGGCAGCATAGAGCTCTTCCACCCAGACCGCGGGCTCGTCGGTTGTTGTCGCTTCCACAAGGGCCTCATGCTTCACAATGGTCGCCTTTGGTTGATTGGCAGAATCGTACACAAGACCATGCAAGGTTGTTTACAACCGGGCAATGGTCGGACTCGACCCCACGTTTGTAGGTGAATCATAGCTGCCATAGGGGACTTCCGATTAGGTATGTCAACTAGGCCCCTCCTTTGGTGACAAGCGCCTGCATCCGGCGGCGATCCGTACATATCAAAGCCCTTTTCCACATAGCCAACAGCGTAGCGCCTAGCTGTAATAATTTGGTAAGAATTACGCTAGCGTTTGGTAAGCACGGCCTGTTATCCTGGCAGGCGCCGACCAAGATGGAGCGCCTAACCAAACGTGCTTATTGTCGTTCCCGTGAAGCGGTGAGCCGCAACCTCAGTTATAAGGAGTTTATGATGCAATTTCGTACTTGGCTTTTGACAACCATGATCGGCCTCTTGTTCTTGGCCGCCTGTGCCGCGCCCGCCACGCCAGAAAGAGCCATGGCCACACCCACCTTGGCCGCAACGACAGAACCTATGGCCGGCACCCACCCCATGACCGGCACCATACTGATGACTGACACCATGCTGATAACCGGCACCATGCTGATGACTGAAACGTCCATGGCGGAGGATGGGACGGCCCTGCAGGCCGAACTACCCGTTTGGCAGACCCTCGCGCTCGTGAATGCCCGTACAGGAAAGTCCTTTACCCTGGCCGACTTCGCTGGCAAGACCGTTTTTGTCGAAACAATGGCAACTTGGTGTTCCAACTGCCGTCAGCAGTTGAGTAATGTGAAAGCCGCGGTGACCGCTGCAGATGCCAGCCAAGTTGTCTTTGTCGCGATCAGCGTAGAGACCGATCTGTCAGCCGAGACCTTAGCCAGCTATGCTGCTGAACATGGGTTTGATTGGACCTTTGCCGTGGCAACGCCGGAACTAGTGCAAGCCCTCGCCGCCACCTTTGGCCAGACGATTGCCAATCCGCCCGCCACGCCCCACTTTCTGATCTACCCCGATGGTTCGCATGGTGATCTGGTAACAGGCTTTGAAAGTGGTGAGCAAATCTTGGCGAATCTCGCCCAATCCTAAGCGGCGACGCTGGCTGCTTGGTCATTATCCCAAGCTATCTCTATCTTCTACCCATCTCAGGGAGTACCTATAGAGCAAGACTATGGAGCAATATTGGCAGGCATTTGTGCTAGGCAATGGTGCGATCTTAACCAACGTCTGTATCCTCCCTCTCTACCCTGGGCTGATTGCCTTCCTCGCGGGCAATGCGCAAACACCCAAGCGACGTGGCGCAAACGCGTGGTTGGGCCTGCTGGTTTTCAGTGGGGTGATTACGGTCATGCTGGGGCTGGGTGCGCTCCTTTTCCTGTTACAGCGCTCTTTTAGCACCATTTTGCCTGTGCTTTTGCCGGGGATCTATGGCATAGTGATTGGGCTAGGATTGTTCATGCTTGCAGGCTATAATCCCTTCAACCGCTTGGCGACCGCCCAAACGCCAGCCCTGCGCAATCCCTATGGCGCCGCCTTTGTCTATGGCCTTTTCTTGGGACCGATGACCCTCCCCTGTACGGGGCCGGTCGTCATCAGCGCCTTTTTGCTAGGGGCGGGGAGCCTTGCCCGGCTGGCCGATAGCTTGACCTATTTTCTAGCCTTCGGGTTGGGTTTTGGGTGGCCGCTGGTCTTGCTTCCCCTGCTTGCCTACCCACTCCAGCGCCACCTAACCCGCTGGCTCACCAGCCACTATTGGCTGCTTACCCAGGCTTCCGGGCTACTGTTAGTCCTCATTGGGCTCTTTGGTATCTATGTGGATCTCTTGCCCCATTGGTGACTAGGCAGGGCATCAGGCAGGGACCAAGGCGCGCATGCGATCAGCCGTGGCTTGGAGCGCCGCCCAATCCCCCAGGTAGGCGTTATAGGCCAGATGATCAAGACCAATGTGCAAATAACAAGCTTGTAGCCGTGCGGCCTGGTTAGGTGGTCGATAGCCCGCCAACCGCCACGCGCGTTCTAAAGCCGACCGTAAATAGGCGATGTCTAGGTTTGGATGCCAAGGGGCCCAAAATTCAAACCAGGCGAGGTCATAGAGGGGATCCCCATAGCGGGCACAGCCCCAGTCAAAAACGCCAGTGATGTGCTCACCATTCACCAAAACATTGCGGTTGATCAGATCACAATGGAGCAAGGCACGCGGTACATCATCCCGGGCCACTTGCCGCAGTAGGTCCAAACCCCAGATAAAGGTAGCCTCGCCCATAGGCACGCTAGCCAAACGGGCGCGCCAGCCAGCGGTACGGCTGGTGGGATCTTCCTCGCCGACCCGCAGCAAATTGCTGCGCCAGTCGGTATCGGTCGCATGACCAGCCCCGTCCCAACCGCCCCAACCCGCCGGACTGGCTAGATCAGCCGTGCGCATGGCCTCCAGCGTGGTGACCATGGTGGGAACCACCGCGCGCCAAGCCACGGGGTCAAGCTGTTCTAGCGGCACCCCATAGGCGCGGGTGGAAATAGCGTAGTAGCCATCTAAGGCTTCGCCGATAGCCAAGACTTGAGGAATGGGCAAGGCCGGGGTGCTGTAGCCATAGGCATGTTGATCCTTGATAAAGTCATCTAGGTGGCGGCCAAAGCGGATCACCAACGCGCGCCCGCGATGGTGGAAGCTAAAGCAGCGCGACCACGCCCCTGCACCGATCAGTGTCACCCCGGTGACTTGGTCGGCGTGATAGGCGTCCAGAAAGGCTTGGGCCTGAGCCCGATCAATAGGATGGTCGTTGGTCATAGGTTCCATTCAATAAGCTAAGTCTGTCACAAAGGTGCGCTGGATCTCCTTAGACGGTTGCGACCATAAACAGACGACGGAAAGGATAGAGTGTGCGGCCATCGGTGCGGATGGGGTAGGCGACGCGCAGGCGTTGGGTATATTCGGCCAAAAAGAGCGCCCGCGCCTGCTCCTCCAGCCCATTGAGGATTGGCCGCAGCCCCGTCCCTTTGACCCACTCTAGCACTGGATCGCTTCCTTCCAATACCTGTAGGTACTCGGTTTCCCAAATATCCAGACTTTGGGTACAGCCCACCAAGAGGTCGTAGTAATATTCGGCTTCGGCGACCCATTTCCGGGCAACCGCTTGGTGGACCGCGGCTGTACCTAATGGCGTTTGATTCGGCCCCCCATTAGCCAAGGTTTCCCGCATGAGGCGATGCGAAGGGGCCTGCCAACTGAGTGGCATTTGGATCGCAATACAGCCACCGGGCTTTACCAAGCTAACCAAGCGTGGAAAAAGGGTGGCATGGTCATCTACCCACTGCAAGGTCGCGTTGGTGTAGATCAGAGCCGGCGGGGTGGCCGGTGTCCAGGTGCGGATATCGGCTTCCAGCCACTGGATCGTACTCGGCTCTGCCGCGGCTTGGGCCAGCATTTCGGGGGAATTATCCAGCCCATAGAGGGTGGCCGCGGGCCAGCGTTCCGCCAGCAGGCGCGTGACCGAGCCTGGTCCACAGCCTAAGTCGTAGATAACTTGGGGCGCGACCAAGGGAATGCGATCCAGCAGTTCCAACGCTGGCCGCAGGCGGTGATCCGAAAATTTTAGATACTGGGTTGGCTCCCAGTACGTCCCCGCGATCTGCCCCTGATGCGTGGTTTCAGCCATACGCTCCTCCTCATCCTTCTTGCTGATCCGATCAGTATGAATTTAGTTGCCCCAGCCAACAGCGTTGCTTGTACGATTATTGTACTGGTGGACAAGGGGAAAGAACAAGTTCTGGGCGCTTTCCCGATGCGCCCGCTAGCCAATCAGATGCAGGGTGGTTTGGCGGCCATCGAGCCAACGCATCTGGCCGTTGCTCAGCAGGGCATCCTCTTCGAGGGCCATGCGCACCAGTTGATGATCCCATTCGGGAATCGCTTTCTTGGCGTTGAGTTCAATCGAATAGCAGGTGTGATCAAAAATCTCATAATCACCCCGGCCAGGTACCCCAGTTTGTTGATCCCACAACCCAATGACGGGGCCTGCCGCATGACCATGATAGCCCAAGGGATGACTGTAGATTTGGGGCAGAAGCCCTTCTTGCTTGGCCTGCTCTAAGGCCGCGTGGAGAACTTCATTGCCGGTACGGCCCACTTGCATCGCCGCCATGTGAATCTCTTGCAGCCGATTACCCTCGGCCAGCAAGATGCGCAACCCTTCCGGCGCATCATCCTCCCCCGGTTTTAGGACATAGGCATTCTGTTGATGATCGGTGGCGAGACCCAAGTAGTAGAAGCCAACATCGCAGTGGAGCAGGTCGCCCGGCAGGATCACTTTGCGCGCGTGGTGGCTGCCACCACCCGCCGGGCCATCAAAGGTGAGCCCGGCAGCTTGAATTTCCACGCTGGGTTGGAACCAAGTCCGCAAACCGAGATCATGCATCTGCTGGCGGAACCACCAAACCAGATCATCCGTCGTGGTAATCCCCGGTTGGATTGTGCGGCTGGAAAACGCTTCGGCAATCAGAGCATGGGCCATTTGGGCCAACCCCGGGTAGACAATCTGCTCTGGCGCGATCCGATGTTCCAGCCAGCCGACACAGAGCCGCTCGGCGCTTTGGACGCGCGCCGCATAGGGTTCGCCTAGCGCGGCGCGGACACGGCCATACTCGCTATGGCTGAGGCCATCGCCAAAGGGAAAATCATCGGCATAATTGAGCCCAATGCGTTGAGGATCACGTTCACGGACCACCCGCCCCAGACAAGCAAATTGATCTTCTTGCGCGGGGTCCCACCCCTTCTGGTAATAATCCCCATGCCCGTAGCGATCCAGGGTTAGCCTTTCTACGCTGCCATCCGCTTGGCGGGTAAAAACGAGGATGGTGCGACGCCTAGCCGCCATGGCTGGTTCGGGAAGAAAGGTCATAATGACGGGATCTTCGTTATATTCACGCGCCACAATGATCCACATATCAACTTGCTCGCGCGCCAGGAGGGTGGGGAGAAATTCGTCCAGGCGTTGTGTCAGCCAACGGTTGCGCACCTCCGCTTGGGCGCGCAACGGCAAGATCTTGTTGTGATAGTTCGCGAAAGGAAGGGATTGGGTCAGTGACATGGGTATACCTTTGTGAGAAATAAGAGATAGCGATAGATACCAACGCGTATGCCTACGATTGTACTGGAAGCGACCGCCATCGGCAATCTGACGGGAAACGTGATTGCTGGCTGGGAGATTGACTTTCCGGTGGGGTGCGGGTAAGATGAAGCAACGGAGAAAGGGTACAGCCGCGCATGATGACAAATACGGTAGAGCAAGCCGCCACCAACCGATTGGGGCCGGTTGTGATTACGGGCGCGTCAACCGGGATTGGGGCCGCTTGCGCCCAACGATTGGCCCAAGCCGGATTTCAGGTTTTTGCAGGTGTCCGCAAACCGGCGGATGGCGTGGCGCTACAGGCCAGCCATCCCACAGGCATCACGCCGCTCTTGCTGGATGTGACGGATGCCGCGCAACGGAATGCGGCCTATGCCCAGGTCGCTGCCGCGGTCGGTGAACAAGGGCTGGTGGGCTTGGTCAATAATGCGGGGATTGCCCTCGGTGGGCCATTGGAGTTTCTGCCCTTGGCTGATCTCCACCGCCAGATGGAGGTCAACGTCTACGGCGCGCTGGGCATGATTCAAAGCTTTCTGCCCTTGCTGCGGCAGGCCCGCGGGCGCATTATCAACATGAGTTCCATTTCCGGCTTGGTGGCCAATCCCTTTATTGGGCCCTATGCTGCTTCCAAATATGCGCTGGAAGCGCTCTCGGATGCGCTACGCCTCGAAGTCCGCCCGTGGGGCATTGCCGTCGTCTTGATCGAGCCGGGCAGTATTGAGACGCCGATCTGGCAAAAGGGCTTGGATTTTGCGGATCAACTGGAAAGTGGTCTACCCGCCCAAGCGCATGAGCACTATGGGCCGATCTTTCCCTTCTTACGGCAGCTATTAGCGCGCAGCAAAGGGACACCCGTGGAGGCCGTGGCGCAAGCCGTGGAACAGGCGTTGACGGCCAAGCAGCCCAAAGCGCGCTATTTGGTGGGGAAGGATGCCCACTGGCGGCTATGGATTGAACGCCTGCCCACCCGTTGGCGCGACCGCGTGATCGAAAAGCGACTACCGGCCTATGGCAAGGGCGAAACAGCCACCTAGGCCCGGTGGAAGATAAGAATGGTAGGCATTACGGACTTGGCGAAGACCTGACAGGTTTGGAAAACCTGTCAGGTCTCTGGTCACGCCGATCAACGGCGTCATGCCTATATGTATTGAACAGAGGAGCTACTAGCATACATGCGTGTGATCACAGGCAGTGCCAAAGGCCGCAAATTACAATCGGTGCCGGGCGATAGCACCCGCCCTATTACCGACCGGGCCAAAGAGGCGCTCTTTAGTATTTTGGGGCGCTGGATCGAAGGGAAACGGCTACTTGACCTCTTTGGCGGCACCGGTGCCGTGGGGATCGAAGCGTTGAGCCGTGGCGCGGCCTTTGCCCATTTTGTCGATCTCAATCGCAAAGCCGTTGATACCATGCGGCTGAATCTGCACCATTGTCGGCTGGAGAATATGGCATTGGTCGAACGGGCCGATAGTTTCACCGTTCTCAAAAATTACCGGGGCCAACCCTTTGATCTGATCTACGTCGCGCCGCCCCAATATCAGGGGCTCTGGCACCAAGCCCTGACCCTGATCGACAGCCGCCCAACGCTGTTAGCAGCTGAGAGCGAAGTGATCGTTCAGATCCACCCGCGCGAAGAGAAGCCCATTGCGCTGACCTTTTTACAGGAATATGACCGCCGTCGTTATGGCTCGGTTCTCTTGATCTTCTATGCACCGGCGCATAGCCTGGCAGAGGATGCAACTGACCGGGATGAGGCGGTTGATGAAGAGATGGGTGATGAATGGGGCGAATTTGACGATGAGTTCGATGACGAGTTCGATGACGAGTTCGATGACGAACTAGCTGATGAATTCGACGCGGATAAGAAAGACGATCGCAACAAACAAGGCCAAGAATAAACCTGTCAGGTTTGATAAACCTGACAGGTTTCCAGCCAACGGCTATGCTACGCCGCTGACCGAAAGTCTTTCTCTAGGGTAATGGGTTGCCCTTGACGCCCAAAGAGATTGGGTAATTTGTCTTCAGTAAAGACTTCTTTGGTCACGACACAACGGATCACATCGTCGCGGCTGGGGATCTCGAACATAATGTCGAGCAGCCCTTCCTCGACGATGCTGCGCAAGCCACGCGCGCCGGTCTTGCGCAGGAATGCTTCTGTCGCAATCGCATCAAGCGCGTCTGATTCAAAGTGTAGCTCAACCTTGTCCATGGCAAAGAGCCGTTGAAATTGGCGTACAATGCTGTTCTTGGGTTCGGTTAAGATCCGCACCAAGGTCCGCCGATCGAGCGCATCCAGGCTGACAAAGACCGGTAAGCGACCAATGAACTCAGGAATGAGCCCAAAGGCCAAGAGATCATCCGGCACCACTTGGTGGAGCAGTTGACTCTCCTCGCGGCTCTCCCGTTCCATCCGGCGAATCTGGAGTTCACGCTGGCGGTCGCTCAGGTTTTCTGGCAAGGGCGACGCGCCATTCTCCTCGGCAAAGGTGGGCGTCACTTGGCGTGACGGCACCAACTGTTCCTCGCCAGCGACAAAGCCAAGCCCAGACCGACGTTGGAGGCGGCGGCGAATGATCTCATCGAGATGGCTAAACGCGCCACCACAGATGAAGAGAATGTTGCGCGTGTCTAATTGGATAAAATCTTGTTGCGGATGTTTGCGTCCGGTATTGGGGGGTACATTCGCCGTCGTGCCCTCGATGATCTTGAGCAGCGCCTGCTGCACCCCTTCCCCACTGACATCACGCGTAATGCTGGGATTATCGCCCCCTTTACGTGCGATCTTGTCGATTTCATCCACATAGACAATGCCATAGGCTGCCCGTTCCACATCCCAATCCGCCGCTTGCAAGAGGCCGACCAGGATAGTCTCGACATCTTCACCAACATAGCCAGCTTCGGTCAAGGTGGTGGCATCGGCAATGGTCAAGGGCACATCCAACAATTTTGCCATTGTCTGTGCGAGCAGGGTTTTGCCACTACCCGTGGAGCCAATCAATAGCACGTTGCTCTTTGTCAGCTCAACATCGCTCTCTGGTGTCACCTGCGCTTCGCCGGGCTTATCGCTCGGCTTGCCAAAAACCCGTTTGTAATGATTGTAGACGGCAACGGCCAAGACCTTTTTGGCTTGGTTCTGCCCAATCACATATTGATTGAGGTGCGCCACAATCGCCTTGGGGCTGGGGATGGTGGCGGCATCCCGCTGCTTTGTCGTTTTGCCACGGGCGGGGGCCCCCGTCACCCCTTCTTCGCTCAGGATCTCGGCACCGAGCAGGACACACTCATCACAAATATATGCGTTGTCCGCGCCTTCGATCAGGCGCTGGACTTCGGCTTTGCTTTTGCCACAAAAAGAGCAACGTGGCTCCGTCATTGGTTAGCTACCTGTCCCATTCTGCGGTAGGGTTTCTAGCAATTTTTCGCCGGTGGGCAAGGTCAATTCACCCGTCCGGCGGTCTACCGCAATGATCTTAGAAGTATCGCCCAGCACCTCATCGACCAGACCATATTCTTTGGCTTCCAGCGAAGTCATGTAACGATCGCGCTCAAAGTCCCGTTCGATCTCTTTCCAGTGGCGATTGACATGCTTGCTCACCAGTTGGAAGAGTTGGGTCTGGATGCGCTCTTGCTCCCGGAAGGCAATCCGCACATCTTCCGTATACCCCTGTGCACCGCTGCTGGCAGGGTGCATGTGAATGGTGGCATGGGGCAACGCATAGCGCCGACCCGTCGCCCCCGAAGCCAAGAGGACGGTACCCATGCTGGCAGTCATCCCGACCGCGACCGTGCTCACTGGCGCGCTGATCATCTGCATGGTGTCATAGATGGCCAAGCCAGCGTGGATATGGCCGCCCGGGCTGTTGACATACATGTTGATGGGCTGATTGGGATCTTCGCTGTTCAGCCAGAGTAATTGCGCCACAATGAGATTGGCGATCTGATCATTAATGGGTGTTCCTAAAAAGACAATGCGCTCTTTCAGGAGTAGGCTATAGATATCATAGGCCCGCTCACCACGCCCAGAGCTGTCAATGACCATAGGAATGACATTGGTTGGTGGAACCATATTCATAGAGATTCTCCATTCAAAAGTTCGCTCATGCGCCGCAAGCATAGCAGCCCTAGTTTCATCAGAAATGACCAAACTGCCATGATAGGTGGCACAGATGAGCCGCAAAATTAAAGAGTTACAGCACCAGGCTCGCCGTTGCCCAAACGGAGTGGCGTTGATAAAAACACGAAAGCGCGTCTACCACATCCCGGATCCGTTTTAGGGCTGTCGGCACCGATTTTGGGCCGATTACCTACAATCAACCTTAAACAGCAATGGACAATTCTGATGTAATTTGGCTCTAGTTTGTTGTTTGTGTTCTGTTAGAATTCTGCCCAGTCGGTTGGCGGCGTGCTTTGTGGGCGTATGGGCAATGGTGGCCGCAGAGCTGACAGCTTTTGAACGCCTGTCAGCTCTAGCTTTACGTAAGCCCTAAATCGCCCTAAGCCTGTGGGGCATCGGCTTCGGCGGCTGGAGTCTCTCCCGCCGGTCCTTCGGTGCTAGCTTCAGTCGGCGTCGCTGCGGTGGCCGGCGCGGGTTCCTCATCCCCTTTACCACGGGCAATGGCAAGGAGGCGGTCGATCGACTTCTCGCGCAGCAACTGGCTTTCGAGGATCGCCCGTCCCGATTCGTGGCGGAACATAGCCGCTAATTGTTGGGATGTTTCGGGATCATTGTTGGCCAGCAAGACATTAATGCGCGCTTCGACTTCTTCGTCGCTGATCGTCAGATTCTCAATGCGCAGTAGTTCGGAGAGCAAAAGATTGCGCTCGGCTTGGCGCGTAGCTTCGGGCCGCAAGTTTGTGCGCGTCTGATCGCGATCTTGGCCTGTTTGGCGATAGAAACTTTCAATGTCCTGAATGCCAAAGCGGCGTAGCTGCATCTCCATCTCGTTGATCATCGAATCGATCTGATCTTCGATGACCACTGGTGGGTAGTTAAGCTTTGCCTGGGCGAGAAGCGCGTCGAGCACCTTTTCCAAAAAGGCATTTTCCGCTTGCCCTTTGGCCCGTTCGCGCAGTGTGGCGCGGACATTCTCTTTCAGATCATCCAGGGTATTGATGTCAGGACCAATGGTTTGAGCAAACTCATCGGTCAGTTCGGCTTTTTCATAAGCCTGAATCCCGTTGAGCTTGACTTGAAAACGGGCTTGCTTGCCCGCATGGATACTCTGCCCTTCGGCTGGCCAGGAGAGGACGAATTCTTTTTCGTCGCCAGGCGTTAGACCTAACAAAGCCTCATCAAATCCCGGCGGCTCCATGGGGTTTTCTTGATCCGGCGTGACATCCCAATCAGTCTCTTGCAAGACGACTGTTTCCGCCCCTGTTTCATCCAGGTTCGGCGTGCCATCGTCGTTGATCAAGACACTATAGACATTGATATTCAGCATATCCCCATATTGGCTGGGGCGATCGACATCAACCCAACTGGCCTGTTTGTCGCGGTATTCATCCAGTTGCTTCTCGACATCGGCCTCATCAATGGTGATGGGATCTTCTTCCACGCGCAAGGCTTTGTAGTCGCCCAAATCGATCTCTGGATCGAGCGGCATAGCCAGCGTATAGGTGAGCGATGGCTCCAGCTTCACATCTTCCAGAGAGGCGCGCGCATAGGGCTCTAACCCCTCTTGGGTCAACGCTTCTTGGTAGACGGTCTGGCCCAATGGTTCAATAAATTCGTTGTACAGGGCGGGCAAGCCAACCTGCTGAACAATAATATGATAGGGCGCTTTCCCCTTGCGGAAGCCGGGAATCCGATAGTCGCTCGCAATCTTGCGGGCAGCCTTACGCAATTCCTGATCAACGCGCGCCTGGTCCACCCCTATCGTTAACACTAATTCGCGATTTTCTCGTTCTTCTTTGCTGATCTGTAACGACATTGTTTCCTCAGGACTATGAAAAATTATTTTTGACGACAGACGCCCACTTGAGTCAAGCTTCCTTGTGCAAGCCGGTGCATCCCCCACAGGGTACGCCCCCTGCAAACCGATCGGTTCTGGCAGCACTCAAGGTGAACACTTGCCTTTTTGACCATTTTCATTGCTAATCCGCCAGTATAGCACACATTGGGAGGAGAACCAAGAATATAGCCCGGCTGATGAAGGCGCACAGGCTGAAGCCCTGTGGCTGGTAGCAGAAGCCCCGCTTAGGCGGGCTACACCCCACCAAGTGCGCTTTCGCGCAGCTTGCCCTAGCAGGCGCTGATTTCAATCAGCACCGGTTTGCCGAATTTCATGGGTAATCTTCATCAAAACCGATCAGTACTTCTGCGTCATTAAACACGCCCAAAGGCTTTTTCCAACTCACCTGCGGAGAGTTGGATCATTGTTGGGCGGCCATGGGGGCACGTGCGTGGGGATTGGCAAGCTTCGAGTTGATGGATCAACTCTTGCATTTCCAGATCGCTCAACAGTTGACCCGCCTTGATGGCCGCCCGTTTGCAGATCATCTTGACCATGCGCGCTTCTAACGCTTCGCCCACCAGATTGCGCCGATGGCCCATCGCGCTGACAATCTCCTCTAGCGTGCGGAGCGGGTCTTGCCCGGCAAGGACACTGGGAATGGTGCGGACCAGAAAGGTATCGCCGCCAAAGGCTTCGATCTCAAAACCGACCTGGGTCAATTGGGTGAGGTAGTCGGCCATCAGCCCCGTCAATTCATGACCCACATGCAAGGTGAGCGGTTCGAGGAGATGTTGGCGCGGCACCTCGCCTTCGACCGTGCCATAGCGTTGGGCTAAATACTTTTCATAGAGAATCCGCTCATGGGCCGCGTGCTGATCAATCAGATACATCCCTTCCGGCCCTTCGGCCACAATGTACATGGCCCCAATCTGGCCGACAACCCGCAACGGTGGCATCTGGCGCTTCTGGGTCGTGACCTCTACATCGCGTGGGGCTTGCCCAGCGGACGGTTGGCTAGCAGGTGCCGACCGTTCTGACCAAGCCGCAGGCCCATTGGTTGGGGCGGGTGTAGCCGCAGGCGGCGCAGGATGGGCAGGCGACACCGGCGGTGAGGTAAACGGCGGTGGCGTGAGCGGCGGGGCGTCGCGACGGGGTGGGGGCGTGTATAGATCAAAAGCACTTTGTTCTACAGGGCGGACCGGCACGTTTTCGTTGGCCCACGGTGGCGCTGACAGGTCGGCTGGCTCGGTCCACTCCCAAGCGGCATTGGTGCTGACTTCCTCATGCAATGGCGTAGCTGCCGGGGTTGGTGTGGGCAGGGTCAGATCGGGGACCGGTGCAGTCTGAACAAGGGCGCGGCGCACCGCTTTTTGGGTAGCCCCAAAGATCGCCCGTTCGTCGACAAAGCGCACCTGTACCTTTTGCGGATGGACATTGACATCAACCTCGCTCGGGTCGATCTCCACAAAGATCACCGCCATGGGAAAGCGCCCGCCGGGCAACAGGGTGTGATAGGCCTGGACAATGGCGTGGGTCACACTGCGATCTTCGACATAACGCCGGTTGACAAAGATATCAATATTGCTGCGATTGGCGCGGGTCAACGTTGGCAGGCTGGTATAGCCGAAAACATGGATCGGCGCTTTGGAAGGGTGGCTAACCGCCTGGGGTTCCGTGCCCACCGTCGGCATGAAATCGATCTCGTCCAGCAGTGGCGTTGGGGCATCGGCCGCATTGCCGCGCGCGGCGCGTGGCAGCCCCACAGGCGTCATCTGCTTGGCATTTTCTAGCCCATAGAGCTTGACCAGCACATCATACAAGTCGCCACTACCGGTTGATTGAAAGATCAGCTTGCCCTCATTGACCAAACTAAAGCGGCGGTCGGGATAGGCCAAGGCATAGCGCTGGACGACCGCGGTGATCTGACCGGCTTCGGTAGGCGCTTTGCGCAGAAATTTTTTGCGGGCCGGGACATTGTAGAAGAGATGCTCAATGTTAATGATCGTGCCAACGGGGGTACCCGCGCGCTGTTGCGAGACGATATTACCGGCCTCCACCCGCAATTGGGTGCCAAAGGGCTCGTCTTGGTGGCGCGTGGTGATGGTCATCTGGCTGACCGCGGCAATGCTATAGAGCGCTTCGCCCCGAAAGCCAAAGGTTTGAATCTGATAAAGGTCGTCGGCGTCGTGGATCTTGCTGGTGGCATGGCGCAAGAGCGCCAAGGGCGCTTCTTCGGCGGTCATGCCATGGCCATTGTCGATGACGCGCAGCAAACGCTGGCCGCCTTCCCGAATTTCGACCCGGATCTCGGTGGCACCAGCATCCAGGCTGTTTTCGAGCAATTCTTTGGCCACATTGGCCGGACGTTCTACCACTTCGCCGGCGGCAATCTTGGCCGCTACATCAGGCGCTAAAATGTGAATGGTCATAGGTGCATTATACCATATTATAGGTGATTTTCAATGATTTATGGGGCAACAAGCAAGGCAAGCGAACTTCGTGATAGCGCCTGGATCAATCCGGCAACTAACCACGAAAAGCGCGCACAGGCGCTTTTCGTGGTTAGTTAAGGGTTTTAGCCCTACTTTTTTAAGGTTCGCGTTCGCCCTATTGATTCTGCCTGGTTTGACAGGCTACCGATCCCATTCTATAATAGAGTGGCTTTCTTGACTGACGAAGGTGCAGCTTATGCATTTGTGGAGATTACCGCAAGGGAAAGAAAGCTTTATTTTGCTACAGTCGCTCGTCTGGGCTGGGCAGCCGGACCGTGGGTGGTATCCAGGTTTGGCTGCCTTTTTTTTTGGAACACGCATCAGCGTTTAGAGGAGCAAAATCATGTCAAGGTTTCGTGCGTTGTTGTCGGTGTCAGACAAAACAGGGCTAGTGGACTTTGCCCAGCAGCTTTACGCGGCTGGCGCGCAATTGGTCGCCAGCGGCGGCACAGCCCGGCAACTGCGTGATGCCGGTTTGCCCGTCACTTCGGTTGATGAAGTCACCGGCTTTCCCCAAATTTTGGGCGGGCGGGTCAAGACGCTACACCCGGCGATTCATGGGGGGATTTTAGCCCGCCGTGTGGCCCACCATCTAGAAGAGTTAGATGCCTACCAGATTGCCCCGATCGACCTCGTTGTCGTCAATCTCTATCCCTTTCAGCAGACCGTAGCCCAACCGAATGTTACGCTGGCGACCGCCGTCGAAGAGATCGACATTGGTGGCGTTGCCCTGCTTCGGGCCGCCGCCAAAAACCATGAATCTGTCACGGTGGTTTGCGAGCCAGCCGATTATGCGGTCGTCGCCCAATCCTTTGCCAATGGTGGCACCAGCATGATGCAGCGCAAAAAGCTGGCGCTCAAGGCGTTTCGGCATACCGCAGAATATGACACCGCAATTGCCGCCTATTTGTCCGGGCAGATTGAAGAAGACGCGCCAACGCCTGAACTACCCACGCGGCTGCAATTGGATCTACACCAAGTGCAACTGAACCGCTATGGCGAGAACCCTCACCAACAGGGCGGGCTCTATGCCTATGCAGGAGAGAAAGCCCCCTTTGAAGTGCTCCATGGCAAAGAGATGAGCTACAACAACTGGCTGGATCTCGACGGCAGTTGGCAAGCTGCGCAAGATTTCCCCACGCCGACGGTAGCCATTATTAAACATGGCAATCCTTGCGGTTTGGCCTCTGGCGAGACCTTGGCCGAAGCCTATCGCAAGGCGTTGGCCTGTGATCCGGTCAGCGCGTTTGGCAGCATTATTTCGGTCAACCGCCCGCTAGATGTGGCAACTGTGCAAAGCATGGCCGAGCTCTTTGTCGAGGTGGTTGCTGCGCCAGCCTATGAGCCCGAAGCGCTGCAATTGCTTCAAAAGAAGAAAAACTTGCGTATTCTCCAGCCCACGGGGGTCCAGCTACACCCACTTACCCTGCGCAGCATCTACGGCGGGGTACTCGTGCAGGAGCTTGATCAAAGCCAGAGCGACATGGACCCGGCAGCTTGGCGCGTGGTCAGCGCGGCCCAACCCACAGACGAACAGCTGGCGGATCTCGCCTTTGCTTGGCGGGTGGCCCGCTTTGTCAAGAGCAACGCCATTGTCTATGTCAAAGATCAAGCCACCGTTGGCATTGGCGCAGGCCAGATGAGCCGGATCGATTCGGTGATGTTGGCGGGGCACAAGGCGGGCGAACGCGCCCGCGGGGCCGTCATGGCGTCGGATGCTTTCTTCCCCTTCGCCGACAACATTGAGGCCGCGGCCAAACAAGGGATTACCGCCGTGGTGCAACCCGGTGGCTCGGTGCGCGACGCCGAAGTGATCGACGCGGTTAATCAGTTGGGGCTCGTCATGGTGCTGACTGACGCGCGCCATTTCCGCCACTAAGCCGCCAAAAGACGAAGAGCGGGGACGCGGTGGAACGCGGATTTTTCGATAGAATCCGCGTTCTGCCGCGTTAATCCGCGTCCTTTTTTAGTTTGTACTAGCCCACAAAGGTCTCGGTGATGTCGGTGCTTTCCAAGAGAGGCTTCTCGTGGTAGAGAAAGCAGCGAGCAACGCGTTCGGCGTCTACGCGATAGAGGGGTGGTTTTTCGGTCCAACAATGGGCCATGACAGCTGGGCAGCGGTCGGCAAATTTACAGCCGGTGGAGACACGCGGTTCTTCTGCCGTGCGGGCCGGCTCGACTTGTTCATCCTGCTCCCAATCGCGCACGGCCCGCATTTTGGGGATCGAATCCACCAAGAGTTGGGTATAGGGATGTTTCGGCTCGCGGATCACGCGGGCCACCGCACCGGCTTCGACCACCGCGCCCCGGTACATGACAATGATATTCTCACAGATCTGATAGGCCGTTGTGAGGTCATGGGTGACGTATAGAATCGAAATGCCAAGTTCCCGATTGAGGGTGCGCAGACTTTCCAGAATGGTTGCCCGCAGCGAGGCATCGACCATGGAGACTGGTTCATCGGCCAGAATCACCCGCGGCTTGAGGATCAAGGCGCGGGCCACCATCACCCGCTGGCGTTGACCACCACTCAGTTGATGGGGAAAGCGGCCCAGAATTTCATCGGCGCGCAGCCCCACTGTTTCGAGCGCATGGGCGACCAACTGCCGCCCTTCGGCTCTGGAGCGCGCCAAATTGAACTTGGCAACGGCGGCAAAGAGCAGGTGATCCGCTTTATAGAAAGGATTATAGACACCAAACGGGTCTTGATAGATGGGCTGAACATCGCGCAAGAAGGCTTTGTGTTGTTGGGGCGATAGCTGAGCCAAGGGGCTACCATTATAGAGCACTTGGCCCGAAGTGGGGCCAATCACCCCGAGCAACAGGCGCGACAGCGTTGTCTTCCCACTACCACTTTCGCCAGCAACAGCGGTCATGGTCGGCTGATCGGTGGGAATGGCGAAGGAAAGATCTTCGACCGCTACAGTCTGCTGTTTCCGAAATGTGCCGCTCCGAAAGACCTTGGTCACATTGCGCAATTCTAGAATTGCTGTCACGCGTCAACCTCCCGATTGGGTTTCTGAATAGAGATGACAGGCCACCGTGCGGGTCGCTTGTGCCGGGCCATTACGGGGCGGCGCAAGCTGGGGCGTGTGCGTGGCACAGTGTGCCAACGCGACCGGGCAGCGCGGCTGAAAGAGACAACCGGCAGGCAGATCGATCAAGCGCGGGGGCATGCCCGGAATGCCGACCAGCCGCTCCTGCTTTTCCGCCAAGCCAGGCACGCTCTGGAGTAGCAATTGGGAATAGGGGTGCAAAGGCTCTTCTACCATCTGTTGCACCGGCGCAAGATCCACCAGCTTACCGGCATACATCACGCCAACACGGTCGGCAAATTGGGCAATCAACCCCATATCATGCCCCACCAAAATCACCGCGGCCCCTGTCTCTTTTTGCAGCCGCCCCAGGGTCGCCATCACTTGGCGCTGCACAACCACATCCAGCGCGCTTGTGGGTTCATCGGCAATGATCAGCTTGGGTTTAAGCGCCGTGGCCGTTGCCATGGCGACGCGCTGTTTCATGCCACCACTGAGTTCGTGCGGGTACATACGCGCGACACTGGCCTTGAGCCCCACATGCTCCAGCAGCGAACGCACCCGTTCACGCGCCGCCAGCTTGCTCTGCTTGACGCCATGATCTTCCAGCCCGTCGATGATCTGCTCTTCAATGCGCATCACCGGGTTGAGGGCATTCATGGCCGATTGGGTTACCAGCGCAACCTCATTCAGCCGTGTTAGGCGCATCTCTTCTTCATTCAAGCGCAAGAGATCCCGACCATTGAGCAAAATTTCGCCAGCGACGATGCGAGCTGGTGGCTTGGTCAGCCGCATAATCGCCATGGCGAGGGTCGTCTTGCCACAGCCCGATTCACCCACCAGGGCTAGCCGTTCGCCTTTGTGAAGAGTCAGGTTGACACCACTGACGGCTTTGACCGCCCCGACTTCCGTATGATAGTGCACATGGAGGTCGCGAATTTCGAGCAAGGGTGTTGCCGCCGGCAGGGCTGATGCTTGCATAGCTGCCATTACACACTTCTCCTTAGGCGCGGATTGGCCCATTCGTCCAAGCCCTGCGAGACCAGAAAGAGGCCAATGGACAGAAAAACAATCACCAGAATAGGAGGAGCCCACCACCACCACCACCCGTTGAGCAAAGAGCCATACCAGATATTCCAGTAGATGGTCATCCCGAGGGTATTGGACTCAAAGGGACCGAGCCCGAGCGCTTCCAAGCCAATCGAGGCCAGAATACCCGAGGAGATCGCCAACACAAAGGTGGAGACAATATAGGGCATAAGATTGGGCATCATCTCTTTGACGATGATCTCGGGGCCGCTCATGCCGGTAAAGCGCGCCATCTCGACATAGGGCTGTTGTTTGATCACGAGCACTTGGGAACGAAGCAGGCGCGTCGGGTCGAGCCAGGCCAAGGCGGCCACAATCAACCCCATGGCATTGACCGAGATGTTGCCAGGAATCGAAATGGCAATGACGATCAACACAATCAGCGGCGGCACGGTGCGGAGAATGTCCACCGTGGATTTGATAAAGGCATCGACTGCGCCACCATAGTAACCGCTAAAAAAGGCCAGAAAAGTGCCGATCAGAACACCAATGGCCCCAGCGGTAATCCCGATCCGCAGGGTTAAGGGCGTGCCCTCGACCATGACGGCCAGAATATCTTTGCCCAACCGATCGGTGCCCAGCCAGTGTTCCGCCGAGGGCGGTTGGCTGGGCCGGTAGGAAAGGGGCTTGGCATCGGACGGTTCGGTGACCATCGTCCCCACCACCCAGGCCAATACCAACAACGCCAAGATTGATAAACCAGCAATCAAGGCAGGATTGCGGCGAATGTACAGGTAGATCTGATAAGCCCGGCTTGGTGGTTTGGGCACAGCCGTCGCCACGGGAAGCCGCCGTTCACGTTCTTGTAGCACGCTACTCTCTCCTATAGCTGATGCGGGGGTCGAGCCAGGGGTAGATCAAGTCGATAACCAACATGGTAAACGCGACCGTGATGATCACCATAAAGACAACGCCCTGGAGCACAAACCAATCAAACCCTTGGATGGCGTTGCGCAGCACAGTGCCGACACCGGGGTAGCCAAAGACCACTTCCACCAGAATCGCGCCCGAAATAATCGTGCCTAGGGTCAATGCCAACCCCGTAATTTGGGGCAGAATAGCGTTGCGCATGGCATAGCGAAAGAAAATGCGCGACCCCTTGAGCCCTTTGGCCTCGGCCTGCAACATGTAATCTTCGCCCTGAATCGTGACCATCATCGAGCGCATGCCCAATGCCCAAAAGCCAATCTGGGCCAGGACGATAGAAGCCGCCGGGAGGATGGCATGTTCTAAGACATCCAACCAGAAGCTTAGGCTCATTTCGGGGATGCGCTGGGCGCTATAGCCACCAAAGAGGGGAAACCAGCTAAAGCGAAAGGCAAAGACATAGAGCAACAGGATCCCCATGAGATAGAAAGGCACCGCCGAAAAGACAAAGAAGGCGGGGAAAATCGCGCGCAACAGCCACGGCGCTTTGCCCCAAGCAATCAACGCGCCGATGAAGGTGCCAATGGTAAAGCTGATCAAGGTGGCCGTTGCCAAGAGCCCCACCGACCATGGGATCGCCTGGCGGAGCATAGAAAGGACCGTAGCTGGGTAATTGGAAATCGACTGACCAAAATCAAGCCGGGCCGTATCGCCGAGATAGGTGAGATATTGCCGCCACAGTGGTTGGTCCAAGCCAAACTTCCGGTTGTACGTTTCAATCAGCCCTTGAATTCCTTCATTGGCGGTGCCACCGCCCTGCATTTGAAGCTGGGCCAACTTCTGTTGAATTGGGTCTTGGCCCGTCATGCGGGGGAAGAAAAAGTTAATAGTTGCCGCCACAAAGGCAACGACAACAAATTGAGCAATCCTTTTCAGTAAATATTCCAGTGTCATACCACTTTAACTTTATCAAATTCACCGGCAGCAGGGCTGAACAGCCATACCAAGGTGGGCAGGTTAGGTCTATTCACTCCACGACCGGGGTATACGTTGGGTCGCGCCACGACCGATATTGCCATGCTGACGGTCATGGTGGCGTAGGGCGTGCTGCGTACCGCTGACCATGACCAGCGGTACGCAGCCATGAAGAAGCAGAGTTACTGGGCGTCGGTCGCTTGCAACTTCAACAGCGTATAGGCAAAACCCGTGTGCGGATGGATGCCATTCATGTAGGGGTCGGTGGCTGTCGAGGGCCAGTTGGTCCAATAGTGTTGGTTATTTCCTGTGCGGTTATAGAACTGCACCAGTTGGACATCGGGCAGATCTTGCAGCCAGATCGCCATGGCGGCATGTTCTAATTCGCGCACTTTGGCTTCGTCTGCCGTGGTGGAAAGCTCCTCGACAATGGCGTCAAAGTCTGGGTTCGAATATTGGAAGAGATTTTCGGCATTCCCGGTTGTGTAGAGATTGAGCGTTCGGTAGATATTGCCCGACTGGGAACCGTTATGCCCAAAGAGACCACATTCGTAGTTGCCACCGGCGAGCTGATCATAGGCGTCGGTTGGCTCAGCGTAGCTGGACTCGATCCCATGTTGGCGTAGGGTTTCGGCCAAGACGGGGCCGAGATCTGTCCAGAGCGAGAAGCTGGTAATATTACACTTGATCCGGCTCCCCGTGGCATCGGCCCAGAAGCCTTCATTGTCCTTGGTATAGCCAGCTTCCGTTAACAGGCTATCGCCCTCAGCGGCGTCATACTTATTGGGCTGGTACTGTTCGGCCAGATCCTGGAGATTGTCGATGCTGGCTTGCAAGCCTTTGAAAGGCGGGAAGGGCCAGTCGGAAATTTGGCCCTTGCCATCATAGGCAAAGTCGATGAGCTTTTGGCGGTCCAAATAGCGATTGATCGCCCAACGCACCTCTTTTTTGCCCAAGTGGGGATCTTTGTTGTTCAGATGAAGCGCCGTGGGCCACCAAGAGACCATGCCATAGGGGCCTTCGCGCCCCGTCCAGGTGGTCGCTTCGGGGTTTTCGGCCAGAATCTTTTCAATGATATCGACGCGTAGGTCATGAGTTTGGTCAATTTCATTGCGGATCATGGCGGTCGCTTGGCTCTGATCATCCCCGATGATCAGTTGGACATAGCGCTCCACTTGGGGCAGTTCATGGAAACCGGTGGCACAGGCCCACCATTCTTCGCAGCTCTGCACCCGGTCGATCATGCGGCGGGTGTCGTCGGCAAAGGCCAAGCGCCAGGGGCTGGTCGTCACCGGACCTGCGCCATCGTTATACGCGGTATATTCGGCCCAATCTTGCCCTTCCCAAATGTGCTGCGGCACGACAAAGGTCGCCGAGTCGCCTTTGGCAACCATCACTTCATCATGAAAGCGCGGGGCTGGCGAGTTGAAGACGATATTCACGGTCAGATCATCCACCGCAACTGCTTCCTTGACAAAGACCTGGTAGACGCCACCCGTGCGGACAGTGCTCCCCAGATCGCGCAGGGTGTTGAGCGTATAGGCCACATCCGCCGCCGTAAAGGGCTCACCGTCGCTCCAAGTGACGCCTTGGCGCAAATAGTAGGTAAGTTCGGTGGCGTCCTCGTTATATTCCCACCGTTCCGCCAACCAGGGGTAGGCATGGCCGTCGAGCATATCGGCATAGACCAATGGCTCATAGAAGAATTGAATACCCGCCTGGTGGGTGCCCCCCAAGTTATAGGGGCTCCACATTTCACCAGGCGGATAGGATGTCTTCTGAGCGACGATGAGCGTGCGATTGCGCGGCACTTCGCCGACCGACGTGGGGACAGCGGCTGGCGCGGCGGCAGCCGGAGCCGTAGAGGCCGCATCTTGGGCTGCTGGCGCGGCTGGGGCGGCACCGCCACCACATGCACTGAGCAACAAGATGGCAGCACTGAGGAGGCAACTCAATAGAACACTGAATCGCTTCATGCTTTGGTTCTCCTTAGAATTTCTGTTAAGTAAGCGAGAATGAGCGCTTAGGGTAAGGTGGTTTGCACGATCGGTGAGTTGTTCGGTTTTGGGTAAAACCGGTAGGAGCTTCTCACACGTTGCGCAATTGAGGAGTATATTACAGCATATTTTGAGACGCCGCGCAAATAGCCCGAAAATCGGCGGACATTCCCGTTGGATAGTATCCAACGCCATGCCGGGGACAGGCCAGCCACACACGCATTGTGGAGACAAGCGGTGGCCTGTCCCCGGCATGGCGGCATTTCGCGTTGAAACCGCTCTTTACTGACACTGGCTTAGGGAAAAGGCGGGGAGGGCGCGTTCGACAATGCGCGACAGACCGTCTTCAATGGCATAGGCATCCTGGACAATCGCCATCATTTCCTGTTGGACTGCCGCGGCAACCGCTCCCCACCCCGCCGGTTGGTAATAGGTAGAGGAGAGTTCGGCTGCTTGGCTGGCCCAGAATGAACAAACCGGCCAAGCACCAAAGAGGGGAAGGCGCTGCGCCTGACAGGCCGCGGCTTGAAAATAGGGCCGGTAGGCGGGCACTAGGCCGTCAACACCATAGCGGGTGGCACCGGTGATACTCGCCAAGGTATAGTGCATAAAATGGAGGGCGCGGGTAGGATTGGCCGCGGCTTTGGGAAGGATCAACTGGCCGCCACCCCAAAGAGCCGTCCGATGGAGAATTTCAGCCCCCATTGGCAAAGGAGCAACGCGCCATTGACCACGCCCGCCGGCTGGGCTCTCTGCGAGCAGGCCAGACCCTGTTGCTGACGCCCAAGCTGGAGCAAAATCGCCAACCAATGTGCCGGTCTGGAGGGCGCTCTTGTAGGCAGAGCCACCATCCGCCGCATCCAGACCGCCACCAGCTTCCCACAGTTGCTTGACCAAGCGCATGGCGGCAATACCTTCGTCACTGCCCACAGTTATCTTTTCGCCTGTTTGATCGAGGGCTGTCCCCCCCACTTGGTGTAAGCACATAAAGAAGAGGAACGGCCAGCCTTGCGCGGGGAAGCGATAGGGATAGAGTCCTTGGCTGCGCAACGTTGCGGCCAAGCCGAAAAAAGCGGGCCAAGTGAGGGTAGCCAGCGCTGATTCCTGCCAGCCCACCTTTTCTAATAAATCGGCGCGATAATACCAGCCACAGATCCCCAGATCACCGGGCCAGCCGATGTACTGTTCAGTCTGGGCAGACCAGCACTCGGCTAGCTTGGCCGGGTGATAGTGCGCTGCAATGGGCTCTAAATAAGGGGTCAAATCGGTTAATTGTGCTTGGCACCCCAACGCTTGCGCTTCAACGGCTGTTGCCCAGTATAAATCGGGCACACCCTCATTAGCAGCCAGGGCGGCCTGTAGCTTTGCGGCGCGGTTGCGGGGGTGGGGGGAGAGCCATGTCACCGCGGGGTAGGCCGCCACAAAGCCAGCAGCGGCATGATCGATGGGATGATTGGCGTCGCCCCAGAAGATGAGTTCGCCTTCATCGGAGGTCGTTTCGTCCAGGGCCAAGGGCGTAGGCGGCGCGGGCGCACGCAATAATCCCCCGGCGGGTAGGGACGTACACGCCGTCAGCAGCGCGCTTCCCACCACACCACCGACCCAGAGCGGTGTGGCTAGCCCCACTAGGCGTAAAAAGTGGCGGCGACTCGGTTGCTCGATGATAGGCGGCTTGTTAGGCATGATGTCGTCCTCGTTCCGCAAGGGCCACGGGCTGATGAAGCTTGGCAGGCGCCGATTTACGGAAGTAGATCGAAACCGCTCGGTGATGAATCACCGAGCGGTCTGGTTTGCTGGGCCTACGCCTGTTCACCGGCCAGCCGGGGCTTATGGCCCTTCGGCTGGGGCTTCTGTGAGGGCGTCGGTTTCCGCTAGTGGATCCGCCGCTGGAGCACTTGGCGTGGGGAGTTGGGAGCCAGGCGCGACTAAATAGACAGCCCGCCAGGGTTGGTAGTGGCTAGTGATGGTATCTGTACGCGTGGTGCCATTTTCCACAATGGTGCGCGTCACCGATACAGTCATCCCCCTTTGCTCCCATTCCACTTGCTTCTGTTGACCGGCGGCCATGGCGGCATCTACTCGATATTCAGGTGGGCTAGGCTCTTTGATATCTCGTTGTTGGGGTGCGCCGACTGTAACTTGGCGATTGGGCTTGGTGCCATAGAGGTTAAAGGTAAGCACCCCGCTGCTGGCATCTACCACTGGATCGATCAACAGATACGCGCCAGTGTCGTTGCGGAAACGGAAATCGACCGTGGGGGTGTAGATGGTGGCGTCGAGCCCTGGTTCGCCATACCAGCTGACGACATAGCCATGGTTATAGCGTTCGACAATCGGCAACCCGGCATTATAGGCGGCGCGGAAGACGGTGGTACTGACCTGGCAGACACCGCCGCCAACCCCCGTTGCGGTTTGATCCCCCCAGATGATCAGGGAATCTTCGAAGCCATTGGCTGCCGAAACATCTTCGACACCTTCATTAAAGCTGAAGATTCCCCCAGGCGGGATCACCAAGCCTTCAAACTTTTCGGCGGCGACGACAATATTATGGACACGAGCGGCACTACTGCCTTGGAAATAGGAGGTGCCGCTGGCGACTAACTCGCGAATGCCCATCTCAGCGACGCGGTTCATATCCACCGCAGGCGCTGCTTCCACCATGACCAGTTGGGCTTGGGAACTTTGGTTGAGCAAGGCCTCGCGCGCCGCGGCAAAGGTTGCCTCAATGTCTAGTTGACGCCCCATTTGGCTTTGTTGGATCACGGTGATACCGCCGGTGGCCGCGTTGAAGCGCAAGCGGGCATCTTGGGGTTGAATATCGAGCTGTTGTGCCCAGGTTGTCAACTGTTGGCGCAGCGTGGCCTCATCAAGCTGGATCGGATCGCGCTGGAGGATAATTTTGTTGAGCAGAACGGGGTCCAATGCCAGTTGTAGCCCATAGCGATTGTCATAGAGTTGCAAAGGGGCGGGTAACGCATGCTGGGTGGTGAGCGCCGTGGCCGTTGGCGCGGCGGCAACGGGAGGTGCCATTTCGACAACCGCCAGGGGCGTCCGCACGAGCGTCGGTGTGGCAGGACTCTGCAAGGCGGTGAGAAGCCGCGACAGGGTTCCTTCAATATCCACCGTAACGCCAGCCTCGGCGGGTAGCATCACCTCCCCGATTTGGCGTGCAGCTTGGCCGGGATGGCTCACTTGGGCGGCAATGGTGCGCAATGCCTGCCGCAGCCCTTCGGTGTGAAAGGTGACGACGGGCTGGATATTCGTACCGCCGAGCAAAGCCACGCCTTGTCCGACCAGGCGATTGGCCCAACTCCCCTGCCGTCCGACCAGGTAAGCTTGGTTGACGGCCCCCAAAAGATCGGTTTGGGCGGCAACTTGGGCGGCAGAGACAGGCCACTGTTGATCGCCATATTGGAGACTAACCGCCGGGCTAGGGCCAGCGGGCAGTTGTTGCTCTAATTTCTGGAGGGCGGCGGCACGGGTCAAGCCACCAATACTTACCCCTGCAACCTGAACCCCACCATAGATGCGGTTGGTATGCCAGAACTGCCAAGTGATTGAGCCTGCAATGATAGTCAGCAGCAGGAGCAAGAAGAAGAGGATCGCAAAGTCTACGGGGGATCGTTCCAATCGGCGACGCATTTGGGGTGGCAAAGAACCACGTGGCAAGGAAAGCGTAGAGTGCATAAGGATTCTCACTGGAACAGATAGGCGCTACCATTGCTGGCGGTTGCCAACAGGCTGGCGGGGTGTGCAGCGATCAGCGAGAAGCGTAGCACCTACCATAACGGAGCAAATCGCAACAAACAAGGGCAGCTTCATCACCCCAAGCGACTTACTCATGCATTAACGCAACTGAGGCACAATATACAGCATGGGAATCAATGCGTCAAGCAAGACAAGTAGACAAAAGGGGATTATCCAGGCTAGAAAACGCAACCCACGGCGGAGGAGAGCTGGTCGCGGGCGCGCCCAGAAGGCATAAACGCCTTGTGGCAACCAACGGAGCGGATAGCCCGCGGTGCCGATAAAGAGAAAGGGTTGCAGCAAAAGCAAAAGCGCAGTTGGCGCGATCGTCAGCAAGGTCCATTTATTTGGCCCGCCGCTGACCAAGCCAGCCACCATTAAGGCCCCGGCCAAGACAACAGCCAGAAAGCCCGTGATCAAGCCTTGGAGCGGACGCATAACCTCCCGCCAGCCCAAGGCGACAAAGGTGCTAATGGGTAATAGCCCCCAGAAGAAGTAGCGACCTTGGTGTTGGACAAACTTGGTGTTATACCAAATATAACCAGCCGCCACGGCCACCACAATCAAGCCAAAGAAGATCAAGACTGCACGCTGATAGTCATCAATATCGGTGTCGGGCTTACCCGAAATCAAGCGGATCAACGTCCAAAGCAGTCCCAAAAACAGTACACCGGTAAAGATTAACATGGCTGTGTAAATACGCTCGTCCATAAAGACGCCCATCCAACCAAAGACACCCCAAAAACTTTGGAAGGTAAAGCGAAAAGCACGCTCGCTATAGGGCATAAGACCATAGGTTGCAATCCACTCGCTGGTGCGTGGCTGCCCAATCACCACTTCATCATGCCAAGCAAGGCCCAGGAAATCCCCACCACCATAGAGTTGGAGATTACGCACCCACCAGGGTAGACCGAGGAGCAGTGCGGGCAGTAACACCCAACGATAAAGGGAAAGACCAGTCCATAGACTCTGCCAGCTACGCTGCCGTTGCCAGATGGTCGCGACAATCGCGAGCAAGGTCAGCGGGATAAAGAGATAGGCGTAAATTTTTGTCAGGAGGCCAAGCCCGAGCAGAACGCCCAGCCACAGCAACTGGCGCTGGGTTTGGGTGACATCGGCATCCGGCGGGGCCATAAACTGCCGGCGCGTCCAGTGCAAGAGCATGGCGAGGAGGGCCAATAGCAACAGCTCCGCAAAGGCATCGTTGTTGACCGCGGCGGTCACGGCAACGTGCATGGGCAGAAAAGCGACAAAAGCTGTCGCGCCCAAGACCACCATCGGTTTATCGGCAAAGACCAGTTGCAAGCTATAGGCACAGAGCAAAATAATGCCCACCCCAATCACAATCCCCAAGAGACGTAAGGCTAATAAGCTACCACCGCTCAGACTATAGACCAGGGCACCCAACAAATAATAAAGGGGTGGCTGATACGATTCATAACGAATACAGTCCACCCCAAGTTCAACGGGAAAGCGATTGTTGATCAAAGTCTCGAGGCATTGTTGGCTATAATCCTCGCGGTGGAGGACAGGCAGGGCACGGTTCGCAACAATGTCGGCAATATAATTGTAGTGGGCAGGCTCATCCGGGGCCTGCCATGCGGGCGTCTGGAGGGCAAAATTGACGGCAACCGCCACATAGGCGACGACAATCAGCAGCAGCCACGGCCACGGACGCTGGACATAGTGCTGGTCTAATTCCGAGAGAGTAGTGACGGCAGTCGTAAAGACAGATGGCTGAGCGCTTGCCGAAAGACGATGGTCTTTACGACTATCCATTGTCTCCTACCCCTAGTTTTTCCGCCATGATGGCCTCGTCTAATTTGGTGAAGAGGGCTTTGGGCTCCAACAACCTTTGTCCTGCGGGCAATGGCGTTGGTTGCCACTGAGCAGTCGCCCCCCGATGATCATAGCGTAAGACCGTGTGTGTACCCCGCGCATCGGTCACGCGCTCGGTGTATTGGCGACCCCACAGCGGTTGTTGGTAGCCCAACATGGCATGGAGCTGTTCACTGGTGTGAGGCAAAATGGGTCCCCACAGGAGCTTGAGCCAATCAATCGCTTGCAGCGCCACATAGACGGCCGTGGCCGCGGCGGCGCGGTCTTCGTTGATCAGCTTCCATGGGGCTTTGTCATTGAGATATTGGTTCACCCGTTGGCTCAGGCGGCGCGTTTCTTGGAGGGCTGCTTTCAGCTTGACCCCTTGGTAGAGCTCGCCAACGGTCACAAAGCCGGCTTGGATCTCATCCAGCAGGGCTTGATCAGTGGCGTCGAGTGCGGTTGGCGTCGGGATGACGCCGTCAAAGCGCTTGTAGGCAAAGCCCAACATGCGATTCACCAGGTTCCCCCAATTGGCGACCAATTCGTTGTTGATCCGATCCATGAAATCTTGCCAGGTAAATTCAACATCGGCGGTCTCGGGCGCTTGGGCGGTGAGCACATAGCGCACGGCATCCGCTTGGAATTGGCGCAAGATCCAGTTGAAGCCAATCACATTACCCCGACTCGTGCTAAATTTGCCGCCGTGCAGGTTGAGATATTCGTTGGCCGGCACGTCATAGGGCAAATTGAGTTGCTCGTCGTTGCCATCATTATAGCCAATCAACATCCCCGGCCAGATGATGGTATGGAAGGGAATGTTATCCTTGCCGATAAAGTTATAGATGAGCGCAGCGGGATTGACCTTGGCATCCCACCACACGCGCCAAGCGTCTTCCGCACCCACCAGTTGGGACCATTCAACGGCGGCGCTCAGATAGCCAATCACGGCATCGTACCAGACGTAGATCCGCTTATTTTCATAGCCAGGCAGCGGAATGGTGACGCCCCAGTCAATATCGCGCGTGATGGGACGGCCACGTAACTCTTCGAGCTTTAATTGGCCGCGGGTAAAGTTGAGCACATTCGGTCGCCAATGCGCTTTGCCCTGTTGGATCCAATCCAGCAAGGGTTGATTGAGCTTACCCATGTCCAAAAAGAAATGTTCGGTGGTGCGCGCTTCCAAGTTGGTGTTTCCGGTGATCTTCGAACGGGGGTGCTTGAGCTCTAGGGCATCGTAGATCCGCCCACAGTTATCACATTGATCGCCGCGAGCTTCGGTGTAGCCACAGAAGGGACAGGTGCCTTCGACATAGCGATCAGCCAGGAAACGCCCCGCTTGGGGATCAAAGAGCTGTTGCTGCTCGGCTTTATAGACATAGCCGGCTTCCAAATGGCGCAGGAAGAGCTTTTGGGTCACTGCCCAGTGATTTTGGGTGTCGGTATGGGTATAGAGATCAAAGGTGAGGCCCATGCCCACACACCCTTCGACAAAGAGTTCATGATATTTGTCAACGACTGCCGCAGGCGAAAGTCCTTCGGCGTCAGCCTTGAGCATGATCGGCGTGCCATGGGTATCAGAACCGCTCACCATGAGCACATCGTTCCCGATCATCCGCTGGTAGCGGGCAAAAATATCGGGCGGCAAGTAGGCCCCGGCAATCTGCCCAATGTGCTTTTCGCCATTGACGTAGGGCCAAGCGACCCCGACTAATACTTTTGTTGGCATTGTTGACATACCATCCCTCAATTTTGGATGTAAGATAATCGCAAAGCTAGCGCAGGTAGGAGATACGTACAGCTAAACCGGTTAGGTTCTGGGTACGCCACACGGCTTGCAGCTTCTCGCTGTCGGCCTAGCGGCTAGCAAATTTCACAACGGGGCCAAGCCCGCACTGCAAGCAGCAAAGCACTCCTCCTCATGGGAAGCGCATCGTCCATTATAGCGGGTGTCAGGAGGAAGCGCAAAGAAATTTAGGTAATGAGTGGTGAGTGATACACAACGATGTGCCGTGTTGGGCTAGCGCCACCAGCGGTGCGCGTTGTAATCAAAGCGCCAAGGAGCAGGTTGTAGCTCTTGCCAAGCCGTGGCATAGGCCCAGTGTCGCACTTGGCCCCCCAGCATAAGGTAAGGGAAGTCTTGCGCAATCTGCGTCTGCACCGCGCGATAGAGCTTGCCCCGCACGGCGGGGTCGCAGGTGGGGGTGGTGCGGGCTTCGTCGAGCCAAGCATCCACCTGGGCGTTTTGATAACTGACAAAGTTGGCACCGCTGCCTGGGGCATCGTAGCGACTGTGCCAGAAATCGCTATTGGCCGGTTCCGCGCCAAGATTATCCCAGCCAATCAAGACCATGTCATACTGTTGGTTCAGCAAGCTGTCGGTGACTTCGGTAAAGGTGCGCGCGGCAAAGCGAATATCAATGCCGACGGCGCGCCATTGGGCCGCCAATCTCATCCCCAATTGCACGCGTTGCTCACTATCGCTGTTGGTCCACAACGACAGGCTCAGGGGCATGCCAGCCCGATCGCGAATCCCATCGCCGTCGCTGTCGCGCCAAGCCAGTTCATCCAAGAGGCGCGCGGCCGCGGCCGGATCATAGCCCACCGGTGCCACGTCGGCGGCATAGGCCCAAGGAATGGTTGGCGGCAGATAACTACCCAGGGGTTGGGCCGCAGAGCCATAGCTTTCGGCCAAGAGTTGCGCTTTGTCAATTGCCAAGGCCAAGGCTTGACGCATCCGGCGGTCGCCTAAAATCAAGTGGGGTTGCTGAGGATTCAAGGTGCCGTCGGCAGTACGCCCTGGTTGGGGCTCGGCGCGATTGGCAAGATTCAGCGCCACAAAGATGATGCTATCACTTGGGGCGGCATAGGTTGCCAAGTTTGCTTGGCCTTGGGCCTGTGCGATTTGGGCGGGCGTCAACTCCAGCCAATCGCCTGTGCCAGCCGCCAACGCCTGGAAACGCGTCAGCGGATCGGGATTGATCTGAAATTCCCAGCCGTCGAGGCGCGGCGCGCCGTCCCAGTAGGTGGGATTGCGCGTCAACAGAATCCGGTGGCCCACCAGCCAATCAATGAAGAGAAAAGGCCCCGCACTAACTTGGGGAAGCAGATTCGGATCGGTGAGTTGGGCGGCGGTCCAGGCTTGGTAAAGATGGCGCGGTAGGATCGGTTGATTCAGCGTTTGGAAGAGCGCACAGTCGGCGTTGGCGAGCCGAAGGAGCAGTGCGGGCGGCGTGTCGGCACTCAGTTCAATGGTATTAACATTGGCAAAATTATCTTGGTAGGCGTTTGGCACCGCTGGGTCGCGGATCAAATCGTAGGTGAACTTTACGTCTTGCGCCGTCACTGGCGCTCCATCGCTCCAGCGGACATCGTCGCGCAGTGTAAAGGTGATCGTACGCCCGGCGTCGGCCAATTGCCAGTGGGTTGCCAAGCCCCGCCCCACCGTGGGCAGGCCGGAAACTGGATCGAGATCGACCAAGACGGGATAGATCTTCTGCAACACGGCGCGACTGGTGGGGTGGGTGGTCAACAACGGGTTGAGGGTATCGGCGTCACGCGCCACCAATTGCACAAAGGTGCCCCCAGATTGGGGGGCCTGCGCTGGGGTGGGTTGCGCGGGATCGGTGGTAAGGGCCGGTTGCGGCGCAGTAACTTGCGTCGTTAGGGAGAGTGCTACCGTTGTCGTCACCGCGGAGGATGCCACAGAATGCGCAGCAAGAGGGGCAGATTGCACACTAGCGTTAACACTCGCCACACGATTGGCTTGTATAAGCCGACGTAACGTTGTCGTCAGCGTTAACGCTAGGCTGAGAATCAGTAAAACGAATAAGACCTTAGAATTTGTCATGCCATGAAGAGACAAGCAGTTGTCATTGTGAGTAGGCGTTGTCGAATCCTGGAAACGGTTCGGGGGGTGAAAGCCTAACGGGCTGCGCAAGACAGCCATTGCAGAACGCTGATCGGAATTGGCAAGCGTCTTTTGACCAAGTAAGCCTACAATGAAATACCGAGGATGACAAATGCTTGGCAAGCCTAGCGTTTATTTTTGAGGGTTGGGTCGAGGGCATCGCGCAGGCCATCGCCAATCAAGTAGATGGAGAGGGTGGTGAAAAAGATAAAGATTCCCGGTGCTAGCACCAGCCACGGGGCATTAGTGAAATTACCAAGCGAGCCTTCCATCATATTGCCCCAGCTGGCATGAGGAGGGCCAATACCGACACCGAGATAGCTCAAGCTAGCTTCGGCGATGATGGCCCCGGCCACATTAAAGATCGCCGATACAATGACAATGGAGGCAATGTTGGGCAGAATGTGTTGGAACATGATGCGCCATGGCGAGCTGCCAATGGCACGGCTGGCATAGATAAATTCGCGCTCGCGCACGGAAAAGATCTGCCCCCGAATGAGCCGGGAGAGGCCCATCCACCCAAAGAGCCCAATCAACAAGGCTAAGCCCTCGGGGCCAGGCGCAAAGATCCGCGAGAGAATAATGAGCAAAAAGAGCAAGGGGATGCTGCTGAGCGTCATGATGATTGCGTTGATCAGATCATCGATCAGGGTGGCCGCATAGTAGCCACTGATCAGCCCCATGACCACGCCCAAGGTCAATGAGACCACGGCGACATAAAAGCCAATCCGCAGCGAGATCCGCCCCCCATAGAGGCCGCGTGTCAGGACATCACGACCCGCTTGATCGGTGCCCAGCCAAGAACATTGGCCTAGCTCGGCCAGGAAACATTGACCGACCCCTTGGAGTGAACTACGGCTCATCTCGCCCCATAAGGCCCATTGGCACCCCTGATTGGTTTGGCAGCTGCGGCTGAACGCTTGAAAGAGCGGCCAAGCCGCGGCGGCCCATGTGGGTGGTTTGCTGCGCATCCGCAGGTTGGTGTCGGTGGGGTCAAAGCCGGTGACATTCGTGGCCAGCCAGGGCGCGGTGGCCGAGAGGAGAATAATGACGCTAAGCAGGCCAATCGCCAAGAGCGCGAGCTTATCGTGGTAGAGCGCCGCCCCAACCGTCCGCCAATAGCCCTGTTCTTTAACGGGCGTGGTCAGCAGGGTCGGTTGACGCGCTGTGGAAACTACACCTGGTGCCATAGATTATGCCGCTGTTCTGTCATAGCGTACGCGTGGATCGACGACGCTATAGAGAATATCCACCAACAAGACGCCCAAAATACCGAGAAAAGAGCTGATGACAAAGAGCGCCATCATCACGGGATAGTCGCGCGCATTGATGGCGTTGATGGTCAACCGTCCCATGCCCGGCCAAGAAAAGACAATTTCAAAGAGTACCGAGCCAGAAAGGATCAGGAGGAAGATCCCACTAAGCCCTGTGACAAAGGGCATGAGTGCGTTGCGCAGCACATGGCGCAATAGCACCAACTTATTGGGCAAGCCTTTGGCCCGCGCCGTACGCACATAATCTTGGCTGAGCACATCCAACATTTCAAAGCGGAGGATGCGCGAAAAGCCAATCCAACCGCTGATCGCACTAACTGTCGCGGGCAGGATCAGATGGTGCAGGCGATCCAGGAAGGAGCCATCCCCAATCGTTTCCATGCCACTGAGCGGCACCAAACCAAAGTAGCCGCCCAGAATAATCAGCAGGAGGAGCCCAATCCACCACTCAGGCACGGTACTGAGCAAGACCGTGCTCAGGCGGATCAGATTGTCCGGCCAGCGGCCCCGCCAAAAGGCCGAGATGATCCCCAAGGGCACGCCAATCAAGACGCTGATGAGCAGGCTGGAAAAGGCCAAGAGGAAGGTGGCCGGAATACGCTCGATAATGAGCCCCAAGACAGGCTGGCCTTTGAAGGAGAAGGAGCGACCAAAGTCCAGCCGGACAATGCCGCGGCTACAGCGGGTTTCATCGCTCAGGCAACGGCCACTGCGCCACGTCTCGGTGGCGGGGAGCCAATCTTCGCCAAAGGCCCACGCGGCATACTGCGTCAATACTGACCGGTCTAGCCCATAGGCGCGGGTCAGCCGGTCAATATCCGCTTGCGAACGCTTGGGATCGTTATCGAGAAATTGTAAGGGTCCGCCCGGTGCGAGTTGATAGACAGTGAAGCCAATCAGCGTCGAAATCCAGAGCAGCACAATCGATTGCAGACTACGGCGGATAATATAGCGGATCATAAGCGTGATTCGTGATTCGGGGGGATGTGAAATATGATCTATTACTTCCAATCACGTTTCACATCCCCCAAGCTTGCCTTACTCAGTTGCTTCAATATACCAATCTTCGGAATTCCAGCCAATACCTAAGGCTCTTGGCTCGATCCCCTGGATGCGGTTGTTCTGGCCGCTCCACGCTTTGTTGTAGAAGAGGAAAATATAGGGGGACTCTTCGGCAATGATACGCTGTACTTCTTGGTATTTCTCTTTGCGCACTTCGACATCATAGGTTGCGCCGCCCTCTTTGAAGAGCTGCTCTACTTCTTTATTGATATATGCGCCAGAGTTCAAGCTGGGGATGCTTTCCTCGGCCCAGATGGTGTACATAATATGGGGCTCGATGGTTGCGCTCCAACCGCCAATAAACATGTCCCAATCGGGCTCGACCGCTTGAATGGCGTCGAGGAAGCTCGCCCACTCGAGCGCCTGTACTTCGACCGCAACACCCACATCGCTCAGCATATCCTGGACCGTTACCGCCATCAGTTCGCGCACTTTGTTGGTATTAGGGCCATAGATCAACTTGAGTGTTAGCTGTTCGCCATTGGCATCAACCAGCTTATCACCGTCCAAGGTATAACCCGCCTCGGCAAAGGCTGCGAGCGCATCGTCGAGGTTATAGTCATAGCAGGGCACATCCGGATTGTAGACCCACGAGGTTTCGGGATAGACCGAACAGAGCCGCTTGGCTTGGCCCAACATCACTTCATCGGTTAGCAGCTGTTTGTCAATCGCGTAGTTGAGCCCATGGCGGACATTGAGATCGCTGGTGGCAAAGCCTTCGCGCATATTCAGGCCAATAAAGCTCCACCGTGCCGCCGCTGGCCACCATTCATAAACGGTAACATTATCGAGTTGGCGCGCCTCTTCTAGATTTTCCGGCGTGATATCGCCAGTATCGCTTTCCCCGCTCTTCAGCTTCTGGTAGGCAATATCTTGGTCTGGCACGATTTCGATCACATAGCGATCAAAGTTGGGGCGACCATGGTACCAGTAACTCTCATTGGCCTCGAAGATCACATACTGATCGCGTTTCCATTCGGCCAACTTATAGGGGCCGGAGACCACCGACGGCTGATTGATCTCGGGATTCTTTTCTGGATCACCCCATTCGAGATTTTCCCAAATGTGTTTGGGCAAGGGCGTAATCAACCCCGAGATCTGGCCTAAGGCGGGTGCATAGACTTCGCCGATCTTGATTTCCAGCGTGCTGTCGTCCAATGCTTCATAGGAAGTGATAAAGCCTAATTGCGACAGGTAGGGGAACTCATTATCAGGATTGGTGGCCTGATCATAAGTCCACTTAAAGTCTTGGGCCGTAATCGGTTCGCCATCGCTCCATACCATCCCCTGACGCAAGTGGAAAGTAAAGGTCAGACCATCCTCAGAGATCGAATAGCTTTCCGCCATGTTGGGGATATATTCCAGCGTATTTTCATCCAAGCGCAGCAAGCCACCGGCATAGACCATGCCCTGATAGCCGCTCGAAGAGGTGTCAGTGGTCAAATACGGATGGAAGCTAACGGCATCTGCGGTCGAGACATCGTGATATTCACCTCCATAGTGGGTACGTGGGCTAGTCACCTCCTCATCGCTGGTCACGGCAAGACCCTGTAATGCTTGCGATTGCGCGGCCGGTGAGGTTTCGACGGTGGAAGTTACGACTTCTTGCTCAGTCGCCGTTTCTTCGGTAGGCGCTTCTTCAGCAGCCGGTGCCGTGGTGACGGTCGGTTCCGCCGCAGCAGGCGGTGCTTCGGCAGCGGGCTGCGCACAGCTTGCCAACACCAAGATCAACATACTCAGCAAAAACAAAGGAATCAGACGTAAGGATACGTGGGCTTTCATAGCGCTCCTTTCGGTTAGCAGGATGGAAGGTATAAGCGTTTTTACCGCAACCAGCTAAGTAACGGATAAAACGAATCTTATAGAAAGATGAGGGTTTTGGCAACCAGACAAAATCGTGTAGGAAATCGTCATTGGCACCGTTGCGCAACGACAATTCCGACGAATTTTCCGCAATAAGCGGTGCGAAAGCGTGAACAAATTGGGTTACACCTGTCTCGACCAGCCAATGCTAGGCCACACTGTTGGCTTGGTGCACAACCGTGGGTCGTAGCTGCGCTGTACTACCTACCGTTTCGACAAAATGACAGGCCGCCCAGTGACCAGGGGCTTTTTCTTCGAGAGGTGGCACCACTTGCTGACAAATATCCGCGGCAAACGGACAGCGCGTATGAAAACGACACCCACTAGGCGGATTAATGGGCGAAGGGATCTCGCCGCGCAACATGATCCGCTGCCGTTTCTGGCCAGGTTTGGGCATTGGAATGGCCGAAAGGAGCGCTTGAGTATAGGGGTGTAGAGGATTATGGTAGATCTCTTGGCGATTGGCAACTTCCACCAACGAACCAAGATACATAACGCCAACGCGGTCACTGATATGTTCGACCACGCTCAAATTATGGGCAATAAAGAGATAGGTTAACCCGAATTCTTGCGAAAGATCACGGAGTAGGTTGAGAATTTGCGATTGGATCGATACATCTAACGCCGAGACGGGCTCATCACAAATAATAAATTTGGGACGCAGCGCCAGCGCGCGGGCAATCCCAATGCGTTGGCGTTGCCCGCCCGAAAATTCGTGGGGATAGCGGTTGGCATGGTAGGGATTGAGCCCAACTTTGTCCAGCATCTCCAGCACCACTTCTTGGCGCTCGCGCCGGTTACTCACCCCATGAATCTCTAACCCTTCGGCAATGGTCTCACCCACAGGGACGCGCGGATCCAGCGAAGAGTAGGGATCTTGGAAAACAATCTGCATATTGCGGCGGAGCGCCTTTAGATCCCCGCCCCGCTTGGCAAAGACATCTTCGCCATCAAAAAAGACGGAACCAGCCGTCGCTGGTTGGAGACGCAGAATGGTACGTCCCACCGTGGTTTTCCCACAGCCCGATTCGCCAACTAGGCCAAAAGTTTCGCCTTCCCGAATTTTAAAACTAACCCCATCCACCGCTTTCACTTGGGCCACGACACGCTGGAGCAACCCGGCACGAATAGGGAAGTAGGTTTTCAGATCGTCAACGACTAATAAGTCTTTCGCAGCAGATTTAAGTGAAATTGGCATGATGAATAATTCACCGCTCAGCTAATAGGTCATGGATTAGAACTTACCAACACTTCGTCCCCCTCGAACTGCCAATCGGCCTTTTCCGTGCCGGCCCAATAGTGGGCAGTTTCGGGAAAACGCATAAAGCAACGGGCCTGATGCCCTGGGGTCACCTCGCGCAGTTCGGGCGTTTGGACCGTGCAAATTGCTTCTTTGACATAAGGACAGCGTGGGGCAAATTTACAGCCAGGGGGCAGATTGATCAAGTTGGGCACCGAACCGGGAATGACGGCTAGCGTCTCTTTCATCTCCCCCAAGATGGGAATGGCGGCCAAGAGCCCTTCGGTATAGGGATGCAGGGGTTTTTCAAAGATCTGGGCAACGCTAGTATATTCCACAATTTGGCCGGCATACATCACCGCAACCGAATCGCACATTTCGGCAATGACCCCCATATCATGAGTGATCAAGAGGATCGCCGTACTGGTTTCATCACGCAGTTGGCGCATTAAATCCAGAATCTGGGCTTGAATCGTCACATCCAGCGCCGTCGTCGGCTCATCGGCAATCAACAAGCGGGGTTGGCAAGCAAGGGCCATGGCAATCATCACCCGCTGGGCCTGCCCCCCAGAAATTTCATGGGGGAAGGCGGTGGCCCGTTTTTCCGGCGCAGGAATCCCCACTTTGCGCAGCATCTCCACCGCTTGTTGCCACGCCGCCCGTTTGTCGAGCCGCTGATGGACCATAATGGTCTCGGCAATTTGGTCGCCAATGCGAAAGACCGGATTCAGACAGCTGGTTGGCTGCTGGAAGATCATGGAAATCTCATTGCCACGCAGCTTTACCAATTGCTCATCCACCATTTGCACCAAATCGCGGCCATCAAGCAAGACTTTCCCATCGACAATCTGGCCCGAACCGGCCAAGAGGCGCATGATGGACAACGAGGTGACACTTTTGCCACTGCCCGATTCACCAACCAAGCCCATGATTTCACCTTTTTTGATCGTGAAATCAACGCCATTAATGGCCTGAACCACCCCTTCTTCGGTGTAAAAATAGGTTTTTAGCCCGTGTACTTCCAGTAATGCATTTGCAGTTGTCATGAATCGTCAATTTCTTTTGGCTACTTTTTCGCGGCTACTTTTTCGCGGCTACTTTTTCGCGACGGAGATGACCCGGGTCATGGATGACCAGTCATGGATAACGACGCGGCCTGGGCGATTATCGTTTGAGGCGTGGATCGAGCGCATCGCGCAGGCCGTCACCGACAAAGTTAAAGGCGAGCGAGACCAACACCAGCGGAATTCCCGGCACCAACGGCAACCAAGGATGACGGAACATATAGTTTTGCGATTGTGCCAACATATTGCCCCAGGTTGGCGTTGGATCTTGAATCCCCAAGCCCAAAAAGCTGAGCGCCGCCTCGGTAATGATCACGCCACCGAGGCTCAGGGTGGCATTGACCCAAATGGGTGCCAACCCGTTGGTAATGATGTGGCCGAAGATAATGCGTACATCCGAAGCCCCAAAGGCTCGCAAAGATTCGACAAAGTCCTGGCTCCGCAAAGAGAGCGCCATCCCACGCATGAGCCGCGCCGCCCCCAGCCAACCAAAGAGGATCAAGATCATAATCAATAACACTACCTGTTGCGACTCACGCTCCGGGGTCAAGAGGATAGCGCTAATCGTACGCCGGAGAAAGGCAGGCAGTGGGATGACCTCGCCATAGTCCAAGGTCAGCTTGGAGAGGATCAATAGAATGGGCAACTGCGGCAACGCCAACATAAATTCAATGAGGCGCGAGATAAAGGCATCGACCCAGCCCCCATAATAGCCAGCAAAGGCACCGACGATCACGCCTAATGTTTCGGCAATCAGGGTCACCGCCAAGGCAATGACCAAGGAGATCCGGCCTGCATAGAGCACCCGCGTGAAGAGATCACGGCCTAGGTTATCAATGCCAAACCAATGGGTACGGCCTTGGCTGTCAACAATGCCAGGCGGCGCTGGTCGTTCGGGGCTACTAATATCAATTTGATCACGCGGAAAGGTGGTGATCACCGGCGCAAGCAAGGAAATTAACAAGAGGAAGCCAATAATGAACAACGAAATCACCGCCATACGATGGCGCAGAAAGCGCCGTAGTACGACCTGAAACTGGCTTTCCGGTTTCGTCGCCATGATTTTGTTGGTTGCCGTTACCGTGCCAGCTGCCGTAGCCATAGTTGGTCCTTTATTCCTTCCTATCCAGAAACATTTCGGTTCGATCGATTAGGAAAATTTAATGCGCGGATCAACAATCGTGTATAGAATGTCGCCTAACAAGGTCGCGATCACGGTGAGCACACCGGTGATAAAGATGACAGCCAACGCGATCGGATAATCACTGCGGTTGAGGGCATCCCAATAGAGGCGCCCCATGCCCGGCCAAGAAAAGATCGTTTCGGTAATGATGGCACCCGCAAAGATGCCCGGTAGGCTCAGCACAAAGATGGTGACGAAAGGAATCAACGCATTACGCAGGGCATGTTTCATCACCACAATGCGTTCGATCAAACCTTTGGCACGAGCCGTGCGCACATAATCTTGGCGCAGGACTTCTAGCATCGAAGCCCGAACAAAACGGCTCCATTGTGCAGTATTAAAAAAGGTCAACACAAAGAGCGGCATAATAAAATGCAAGGCGCGATCCGCCAAGGAGCCGGCCTTGATCGTGGGCAGCCAAGAGGCAATGGTATAATCGCGCACCGCTTCCAACGACCCCGAAGGCAAACGAGGCAACCAAGGATAGCGATCGGCCAAGAAAACGGGCGTCACGGAAAAGAGAAGAATCAGCAAAATGCCAAAGAAAAAGACCGGCATTGCCGAACCAAAGAAGGAGAGGCTGGTGACAAAATAGTCAAAGCGCGAATACTGGCGTACCGCGCCAACAATCCCAATCGGCACCCCGATGAGCAGCGAAAGGAAGAGCGAGCCAATTCCCAATTGCAAGGTAGCGGGCAACCGCGACATAATCTCATTAAAGACCGGTTGCCCAATCCGCACTGTGGTTGACTTACCAAAATCGCCACGCAAAATGCCTTTGCTACTGCGCACGGCTGGGTGTAATGCCGGGATCTCTGACATGTATACATAGTCTTCACAGACGTCGGTATTCATGTTGCGCAAATAGCAGCCAACGGGAACATTGGCAAAGAGTTCACGCCCACCGATCATCAACGGGCCATCTGGCACGCCAATCAGCCAACGAGAGAAACGAACCGGCCAATAGAGATCCAGTTCATATTGGGCGCGAATGCGCGCGATATCTTCTGCATCAAGCCGCTGTTGGGATTGGCGCAGACCGGTGAGCGGACCACCAGGCGAGATACTAAATAAAAAGTAGGTAGCCACCGCGACCAAAAGAATCACAAAGATCATTTGGATAAAGCGGCGAATCAGGTAGGCTGTCATGGTGATTCCTTTCGCGCAAGTGGTGCGGTGGCGAGACAACGCGGTCGCGACAAGCGGTTATCAGGGCTGAAGCGGCCACACATCAGCAAGCGCTTCAGCCCTGACGATTCTCACGCGCCTGTGGCTACCAGGTGCGCGAATAACCGTTCATCTTACTTCTCTTTGACAAACAGGTTCATGTCGATATGTTCCCAAGTGGGGCTAGGAATGATCTCGAAATTCACGGTGCCTTGTTCGGCAGCATCCGCCACCAACTGTACTTCAGCACCACCGGCCAAGGTAGCTTTTTCGACATAGTCCACATCACCACTCAGCAGTTGGGCAACGGCCTGATTGGTGTCAGGGATGAAGAGGACAATGATCTTCTGGGCACCGGTCCCCCCTTCATAGTAGGGGTTGGCTTCCAAAGTCAGGCTCTGACCTTTGATCCATTCGGTAATCATGAAGGGGCCAAAGCTCAGTGGGCTTTCGGCAATTTCGGGCAATGTTGTCCACTCAACCGCAGGCACATCACGCAGGTTGCGGCCATCGCTCAAGACCCGATGGCTGGGGTAAACGGGCTCATCGGTGAGTGAGAACGGCGCCACATAGTAGCCAGGATCTTGCACACCAGGCCAGTACTTAATCGTGTATTCCAGTGCGCTATCACTGAAGGTAACATTGCTTAGAACATCTTCTTCGGTCCCAAAGGTCTCACAACCATTAAAGGTAGTTGCGCCAGATTGGCGGTCACACTTGATCTGTATACCCAGGCGGAAGTCATCGATCGAGCCAGGGGTACCGTCGCTCCAAGTATAGGGCTTGAATTTATAGGTGACGACCAATTGGGGTAATTCCAGTTCGCTCGTACCGTCATAGGCCACCACTTCGCCATCGACCAAGACTTCGACACCCTCTGCCAGCTCGACAGGGCTACCATCTGCGCCATACACAATGTCACCAGCCGTCACAGGAACCAATTCATTGGTGGCCAAGCCAGATTCAATTGTGCTCAACTCCTCTTGCAGCACAGCCTGATAGTCATAGCTATATTGTGTGGTGGCGACACCAATCCCCATCTGGGCAATTTGGCGTTGCACAGCCGCACTTTCTACCAAGGTAAACATAGAGGCTGGCTCCTGGGAGAAGCCTAGCACAATGGTGTCACCACCATCGGTTAGGGTCCAGTTCGCCGCACTGGCTGTCCCATATTCGGTCGGGTCGGTGACGAGCCCTTCCAGATTCAAGCTCCAGGCTTCCGCTTCGGCACGTTGGAAGAGCGGCAAGGAGACCATGTCCTTGGCAAATTCTTCTTGGACAATGTTGTAGGCGGCAATACGGGCATCGCGCTCCAGGGTATTGGTGGCGATGATGATGTTTTGGCTGGCAAGCGGATTACACCACCCCATACCATTCTGACCTTCCCAGTTATTGCTGGGCGTCGGAATTTGGTCACAGGCATAGAGGGTGCGACCACCGGGGTCAGCCTGACCAACCCACGCAAAAGCGCCTAATTCAAAGTCACGCCGGGCAAGACCGGTGGTATCACCGAACCACCAAGAAGCTGGGGTGTGTTGGCGAATGAGAAGGATCCCACACTCACCGAGCTGCTGTTCGACCACGGCAGCCCAAGTCTGGCGGAATTGGGCGTTGGTGGTGGTGAGGGTCAGTTCGAGGGCATCACCATCTGCATTGACACGGTAGGCAGAATCTTCGGGCCAGGTCCAACCCGCTTCATCCAACAGCGCGCCGCCTTGCTCGACGCTATATTCGTAATCCTGATAAGGACCGCTGTAGGCCCAGTGATCTTTGGGCAGGAAGCTGTCCATGCGCAGGCTAGCTTTGACATCATCCGGCACGTAGGTGTAGACGGAAGAGATCAGCGCATCGCGATCGATACAATGGGCAATCGCTTGGCGCACACGTGGGTCGCTCAAGGATGGGTGAGGTTGGCTCAGATCATCGATTGGGCCGGCTGCGGTATCACCCGTGCCCGCCCCTGGTAGTGTACCGCTTGGTGGGGTACAGGCGCTAAAGGCCAAAGCGACTACCACCAGGATGGCCAACAGCGAAAAACTTTTTGTTTTCATGTTAAGCTACTCCTTTTGACTTGTGAATAGAACTTAGCTCATGAGTTGAGAATACACACCACCTGGATTTGGTTTACTCAAGCGGTAAGCATGCCCAAGCAATACGGTCAACTCATAAGTGAGAAACAGATGGTTCTTCAGAAGACTTACTTTTGATTCTTCAGCAACAGAATGACCAGCAACCCTTCTGGGTTACGACCATAGGTCATCTCGGCTCGGTAGCTGCCGCCCTAGATCCGGCAGAGGGCAAACCGCCCTGCCACTCGAATGTCACACCGCTGCACTTCGATTACGGCGGATGATAGGTGCACGCCAGCGGTTGCAGTCTGCGCAGAGGCAGGGTAAGCAGCAACTTCAGGATAAACGATTGCTTTGGTCATGGCTTTTGCTGGCTGATGTGGTAATGCTCCGGAAATGACGGTCATCGAATCAAGTAGATATCTATCTGAAGCTTCATGGGTGGGGGAAACAATTAGCTGTGTAGATAGGGTTGATGCTTGCCCTTCCGATTGTGTACCAAAGCGATTTGATAAACTGTAAGTGTTAACACAGATGAGTAGCAAGCAAACTAACGCAGCAATAATGATACTGCCGCGCAAGCTACCATACTGCTTAGCCAATCTACCTGTCCACAATCTAGAAATTAGTCTACCCGCTTGGCTGGAATCGATCAAATTTAGAGAGCGCTGGTATCGTCGATTATGCCTCTGCCAGTAGCCATTCCCGTTGTCTACACGTTTCGAGTTTGTTGCGATGACCTCGGTGATGCGCCGCTTAGACCCTAACCATAAGGATTCAGCTTCAGGGGAGCGCCGGGGATGCGCAACAGGCTTTGGCTGCCCTAAGAGAAGGAGAAAGGTCTCTGGCGCTTCATCCAGGGCAGCGGCTAGGTTACTGACGAAATCGCGATGAAGTTCCTGATAGGGCAATAGACCATGCTCTAAGGCATAAATTTCAACTTCGGTTTTACCGACTTTTTGTGCTAAGGCAGCGCGTGTCAATTGGCCGTGGCGACGCGCACTGCCGACATAGCTCCCCAACTGAGCAAGCGCTTGTTGCTCGGCCAGCGATTGCGGCATGCGCCATTGGGTTGCCAATCGGCGGCCTAGTTCCTGGATAAACTTCTCGTGTGGTTGCCTATTCGTTTGCATCGCTCCCAACCCATCTCGCCCGCAGTATCCAGTGCGCTCCCGCGCTAGCCATCGTCGGCCATGGTCCAGCCGCCCGGTGAGGGAATTACTTGTTCCAATAAGGTACGTAGCTTTTTAAGCAGCCGATGATGTTGCACTTTCACAGAGCCTTCACTCTTACCAAGATAAGTGCCAATCTCGGCAAAGGACATACTGCCATGATAGCGCAGGCGTAAAATTACCTTCTGCTCTGGCGTCAGGTCTTTGGTGGCAGCATAGAGCAGATCACCGGCTTGGCTTTTGACAGTTGGCGCAAAGAGTTCATAGAGAGCCGTATCCATACCAGAAAGGCGAGCCAGCAAAAAGCCCTCCACCAGATCAAGCGGCGCTTGGCTACGTTTCTCTCGGTAGAATTGTTTAATGCGATTAGCGGCACAACGAAAAAGCCAAGCGCGCAACGGATCATCAGCCATGGTATCCAATCGATAATGGAAAGTTTGCAGCTCTTCCACCGCGACCAGCCAGACTTGACCAAAGATGTCCTTGGCATCCGCTTCAGCGCCATCTACCTGACGGTAGATATAATCCCATAGACTTTGGCAATAGCGGTTATAAAGCGCCGAAAAGGCTTCCGCTTTTTCCTGGCCGGTGCTTTTCTGAAAGACGCGTAGAAGATCGAAGGCCGCCGACTGAACCCACTGTGGATCACGCAAAATGGCAATGGGTGGCCAGGGTGTGGTATTTTTAAGATCGGTTAGCGACATAGCTTACGTTTGCTTGACCCGTATCTACCGCTGTCGATTGGATAAAGGCAGTTGCCAACAGCCGCCTAGAGAGCCCTTGTTAGCGTGGCATCGGTATCCCGCCCTAAACGGAAACAACGGAGAAAGGCTCCACGGATGTTGCCGCCAGCAAAACTGTCGCATCCTGGATCTTTCCCCGTTTTCAATTCTGAATTTTCTCATCAATGAGAAAACTCTACTGGTATAGGCAAATGCGTTACATCACGGGCAAGGTGGCGTTTGTCTCTGCCTGTGCAGAAGCCAGCGCCACCCACCTCCGATACTATGGCGCGCGCCGGCAGGCTAGGGGCAGAGCAAGGCGGCGGGTGCGAGACCAAGCGTACCCATAGATGCAACAGCTATTCATATAAGAAACAAGCGGCGTAGTGGCCTTGACCATACTCTTTAAAGGGAGGATCTTGTTGGCGGCAGACATCCATCACCCGCGGGCAACGTGTGCTAAAGTTGCAGCCCTTGGGTGGATTGGCTGGGCTGGGGACATCCCCTTCCAGAATGATCCGCCGACGTTGACCTTCAATCACGGGGTCTGGAATGGGTACAGCGGATAATAGCGCCTGGGTATAGGGGTGTTTGGGGTCAGCATACAGCTCATCGCGCCCGGCCAGTTCAACGATCTTGCCCAAATACATCACGGCAATGCGATCTGAGATGTGACGCACAACGGAGAGATCATGGGCGATGAAGAGGTAGGTCAAATCCAATTCATCTTGCAAGTCTTCCAGCAGGTTAATGATTTGCGCTTGAATCGACACATCCAGCGCCGAGATCGGTTCATCACAGACAATAAAAGCTGGATTGACAGCCAAGGCACGCGCAATCCCAATCCGCTGACGTTGACCACCAGAAAATTCATGGGGATAGCGGTTGACAAAGTACGGATTCAAACCCACGGTCTTGAGCAAGGCTTGCACCCGCTCTTGACGATCCTTGCGGCCAGAACCAATGCCGTGAACTTCTAGTGGCTCCCCGATGATGCTGCCGACGGTCATACGGGGGTTGAGTGAGGCATAGGGATCTTGGAAGATCATCTGCATCCGTCGCCGCATCTTGCGCAGATCTTCACCTTTGGTTTTGGTGAGATCTTTGCCTTCAAACATCACTGCGCCATCAGTGGGCCGATGCAATTGCAGAATCGCGCGGCCAGTTGTCGATTTCCCACAACCGGATTCGCCCACGAGCCCCAGCGTTTCGCCGCGGTAGAGGGTAAAATCAATCCCATCGACTGCTTTGATCGCCCCGACCTGCCGCTGAAAAATGACGCCACGGGTAATCGGGAAGTGCATCTTCAGATCTTGGACTTCAAGCAGTTTTTCACCTTTTTTTACGGTAGTGGCGCCGTTGGTCGTACTCATTAGGCCGCCTCCTCAACTTTCTGTGTCTGGATCACGGGGATATCGGAAATATCGGCCCAACAGGCGGCCCGGTGATTGGAACCAACGGTTTCCAACGGCGGGTTCTCTTGCCAGCATTTATCAAAGGCAAATTGACACCGTGGCGCAAAGGGACAATGGGTGGGTGCTTCTAATAAATCCGGTGGGAGCCCTTCGATCGGGACTAAACGTTTTTGGCGGCCCAAGTCCAGCCGCGGGATCGAGCGGAGCAAACCCAAAGTGTAGGGATGGCGGGGACGGGCATAAATTTGATCAACGGGGGCTTCTTCGACAATGAAGCCAGAATACATGACGAGCACACGTTCGGCCATGCCAGCCACCACCCCCAAGTCGTGGGTGATCCAGATGATCGCCATGCCAAGTTCTTCTTTCAGGCGACCTACCAGATCCACAATTTGGGCTTGAATCGTCACATCCAAAGCCGTGGTTGGCTCATCGGCGATCAAGAGCTGCGGATTACAGCTAAGGCCCATCGCGATCATCACACGTTGACGCATACCACCAGAAAACTGGTGGGGATAGTCGTCAATCCGAGATTCAGCCGCCGGAATACCCACCATCTGTAACAACTCAATGGCCCGTTTGCGGCTCTGCTCGCGATTCATGTTTAAATGCAACTCTAAGGCTTCCGTAATCTGGCGACCTACCGTCAACACCGGGTTGAGAGAGGTCATTGGATCTTGGAAGATCATCGCAACGCGATTCCCACGCACATGACGGAGTTCGTCCTCGCTCAGTTTGAGCAAGTCTTGACCGTCGAAGAGCACCTGCCCATCGACAATTTTGCCAGGCGGCTGTGGAATTAAACGAATCAAGGACATGACACCAACGCTCTTGCCAGAACCTGATTCACCCACGATCGCCACCGTCTCACCGGCAGCGACTGAATAGGTAATCCCATTTACCGCGTGAACGACGCCGTCTTGGGTGAAGAATTGGGTTTTCAAATTCTTCACTTCAAGCAATTTCGCCATAGACGCTTACTCCTTATACAAATTAAGATGATAGCCAAGTGGATGATCTGCGTGATCGATCTAGGTGGTTGATTACACAGTGGTTGATTACACAGTGGTTGATTACACAAATGTGCAAACCAAATGAAATTGGACCAATTCTTTTAGACATTGCGCCCTTGGACAAGCACAGACAGCTTTTGAAAAGTTGTCCGCGCGCTGGTCATAACGAGCAACGGCGTAACTTCTATCGTTCTAACTAGGAATTTTGCACGCTTCCATTTCCCCATCATATAGGGCAAAATTTTCCAGCTAAGCTATAACCGGAACAATAGCATAAAAGTCTTGTAAATGCACTGCCAGAATGCACGACAAAACCATAAAAGCAGTTGGGCGTTTAAGCTAATACTGTATTTATACTTCCAGTGGATGAGCGCAATTAGCTTGCGGTGTGCGTCAGATTGATTCGGGGAGTGGCATCGGTGAACATGCCACAACATTCTAGGCTCATTGGGACTCAATGCGAGTTGCCACAAGGTGGTCTCTGCTGTACGGTACCCACCCAAGCGTTCAACTGCTACTTTGACTGCCGATTTGACTGCCGAGTGGTATTCTGCTGTTCTTATAGACAACCCATTTAAAAGCGCACATTGAAGGTTGCTTTTACACGAGAACTTTTACACGAGAACTTTTACACGAGAACTTTTACACGAGAACTTTTACACGAGAACAATTGTGCGACTTTGCAGGGGTTTATCGATTAGTTGTCAATGTCTCAAGATTATACAGAGCTTGAGCAACAAACACAAGTTCCATTGTTCGCGCTAATCATCATGAACACCGGCAGATCACTCAGGCTCTAGGCTGGAAAGTTCATTGCGCTTGGCGGACAAAGCGACGGCCCTTATTTTCCCAATCCCCACTTTGGGATATGACTTTGTTCAGCGTAACAAACTTTATCTCGCTTGTCAAACGCTCTTTTTCTTATACAAGGAATTATAGATAGAGCGATTACGCGCTGGGGGCCACACGCGTACGAAACTCAAGGATACATCCTAATAGCTCTTGGGTATCCAGATAGGTCCACAGCGCGCCAGGACGCAAGGTCGATCCACCACTTTGCAAAATAGGCGCATTCAACCCCGCGGCCACCGCTTCGGGATCATCCACTTCAAAGAGAATGTGATGCAAGCCCTCACCATGCGCTTCTAACCAATCGGCATAAATATTATCGCCCTCCAGCGGTTGGATAAACTCAAGTTGGATGGAGGGTGTTTCAATAAAAGCCAGGCGCATCCGAAAATGGGCAGGCCGCCCATGATAGGTGCCCGTCTCTTCCAAATTGCGCCCAGCAGGCGGCCAATCCACAAAACGAGCTGGGGGAAAGTGAAAGCGCGCTGTCCACGCCTGGACAGCCGCTTCGGCATCGCGAACGACCAAGCCCACCTGAATCATCGGGCCCAAATCAACACGGGGTTTTACTGGTTCACTGTTCATCCTTGTTATCCTATCCAAGAGGCTCTCGGCCCCTGAGCCACACCTGACAGGTTTTTGAAAGCCTGTCAGGTGTAAAGGCAGCTTTTCCCACTTTTACGCAAAAAATGGGAAAAGCTGTTGGCGATTCTCCACCGTCAACGGAGTACCATATTCACACGCCTCGAACGATTCAGCATACTGGACACGCTGTCCCCGTTCTGCTCCATACAAGTCGATCAGCTGTTCCCGGTAGAGATCCGCTTGGCGCTGCAAGCGTGGCTCTAGCCGCTGGCGCAACCAAGCCCGGCGTTGGGGCAATGCAGCCGGGACTTCTTCTAAATAGCGACCATTGTAGGGCAGCCACTCATAGACCTGCGAGGTGTGACAGTGGAGCGCATCAACCTTCTGCTCGACTGTATCATCAATAGCCACCACCACATCGGGTTGGAAGGGATAGGGCTTTTGGAAGTGATCCCAAGTATGGACAATCACCGGCATGACCCGCAGATGCGGCACATGGGAAACGACATTAGGCACGGTCACCATATACGACGCATCCTGCACGAGCTGAGAGGCATAGCGATGGTCGGGATGATAATCATTGGGGCGGTGGACCATCACCAAGTCGGGCTGAAAGGAACGGATGATCGCGATCACCTGATTCCGATTTTCCAACGTGGGCAAGAGCGCGCCATCATGGATGTCCAGCGTAATATATTCGACGCCCAAGGCTTGACCTGCAGCAGCCGCCTCGGCGCGCCGCCGCCAAGCCAAGGGCGCGCCCCCCTCTTCATGATGCCCAGCATCACCATTGGTCAGGCTAACCATTTTAACTCGGTGCCCTTGCCGAGCATAGAGCGCACCGACGCCACCGACCGAAAAGTCGGGATCGTCGGGATGAGCGCCAAAGATGAGAACATTCAGTTGATTTGTCATAGTCATTCTTTTCTCATGAAGTTTTCGCAACACCAACGAGGGTAAAGTCATTCGGTGCTACGCCGTTGCTCAGGATTACCAGAGCGCGGTCAGGTTTGGCAAATCTGACCGCGCTTATCCGCGCGGCGTACCTTCTAGTCGCTTCCCAGCAACAGACGCCACCGGCTAGGCCGTCGGGACGGGTTGGGTGGGGCGTGCGCCACTTTCACGGCGGCCCAGGTAGAGCGCGATAAAGATCAGGGGGAGTACCATGATATAGTTCACCCCTAACGCCACCTGAAAGCTCCATTGCTCGGCAATGACCGCCGTCCACAGGGGTGGTGCCATGGAACCCAAGGTCATTGCCACGCTAAGGGTGCCGCTCACCGTGCCGGTCTGTTCAGGATAGAGCCGAGAGCCAAAAGCCAATGCGGTGGGGAAGAGCCCCGAGAGGCTGAGGCCGGTGAGAAAGACACCCGCGACCACCAGCCATGGATTCCCCAGCACCACCAAGGGGTAGGTGAGGGTAATGCCAATCGCCAAGATGAGGAAAACGGTCGAATAACCCAAGCGTTCGGCATAGGCGGCACAGAGAAAACGACCAATGGTGAGCGCGATATAAAAGACGGAAATCATCGAGAGGGAGAGCAAGGCCGAAAAGCCCGCCGCTTGCTGCATAAAGACCGCGATCCAGCCCAGCAGGCTCCAGGCCACACCATTATAGGTAAACGCGATCAAAAAGAGCGCCAAGAAGGGTCCCTGGCGTAGCATCCCCAGATCCAGCTTCTGCGCTTTGCGGCCTTGGGTTTCGGCTTGGACACGCCGGTAAAAAAGATAATTGATCAGCGCATAGCTCAGCCAGATAACCGCCATACCGCCGAGCGCCCAACGCCACTGTAAGCCGCCTTCAATGAGATAGCCAATCACCAAAGGCGAGAGGGTTGCGCCAGTGCCGTAGATCCCGTGCAAGGTGTTGAGGGCCCGCCCACGCGACGCCCGATTGGCGTCGGCGATCAGGGCGTTAATGCTGGTCGAAAGGGAACTTTGGGCCGCGCTCACCAAAATGTACCCAATCACAAAGAGGGCCCAAATTTTAGCCATGGCGGTTAGGACCAAGGCTGTAGCCAGCAAGAGCGCCGCCAACCAAACCATGCGGCCACGGCCAAGAAAGTCGGAGCCGACGCCAGCGGCAAGATTGCCCAAGAGGCTGCCCAACGACCCCGCCGGAAAAATCAGCCCGATCATGGCTAGTGTCAAACCAGCCGTGACAAATTCTTCTTTGATAAAAGGCAGCACCGACGGCATCAGAACCGCGGCGGTGCCAATAAAGAGATAGCCCAAAAGACCAAGATAGGTTTGTTGACGCTGCAAGGTAGACGTTCCTTACCTTCCTAAGACGATATTATTAGTGTTATATTAGCTTAAGAGTTACGCACGTAGGCCAGACCTGACAGGTTTTCCAAACCTGTCAGGTCTCTAGTTACCCAGCCAACTGCGTAACTTCTATAGGTATTATTAGGCTTAAACATAGCTACGGCGACAAGCCGCTTTAGTTCAAATAAGGCCATTGCACCCCATCCGGTTCGGAATGTAGGACGCCGACAAACATGGCCCAATGAGTGCGCTATCTTTGGGCGCAAAGCTACCGTTTTTCAGCCCCAAACCCTCTACAGTATCAAAGCAAGTTTACAGCAGGGCTCGTCAAGCCAGGCGCGCGGCGCAGCATGAAACGCGCTGGTTACGGCGTCACCAACGCACCCCTTTGGCGGATGAACAAGGAAGCGTGATTTGCGCTTGCTCGTAATTGTATGCAAGAGTCGCCAAACCGTCAATGTGCAGAAACAGGCAAGGGGATACGGAAGTATGACAGGGCAAACGTAAAGTTGCGGGATACGCTGATCGCCCGGCGCTGAAGCACCGCGCTAGTGAACAACGCCCGGTGGCTTTTCGGGGGAAGCCTTGGGCGCGGGCGGATGGCCGAATTTAAGGCTTCCCCTTCATAAACCCCGGCAGAGAAGTGTGCCATCTACTTGACAAAGCACCCTTTTCGCGCTACGCTCTGTTCCAGGTAAATCGCCCTAGCTGCTTGCCCAACCAGGCGCAGCATAGGGCCCCCAAGCGGATGCCGTACCTGCCCGCGTTGCTACTATGGTGCAGGGCGCATAGACGCTACCTGACGCTTGTCCAGACAATGCCATCGCGGCAAGCCCACTGACATGGAGCCAATCCATGTAACACCAACGACCATCAACCGGATGCAGATGATTCAACAGATGTAGGCTGGAAATAACGGGAAACGACCATGCTGACTTGGAGTGACTTTCACGGGCCGAACGCCGGCTATATTCTCGACCTCTACGATCGCTATCAGCGCGACCCCACCGCGGTGGATAGCGCTACGCGCGCTTTTTTCCAAGCCTGGACGCCGCCAACTGCGCCACTAGCCAGCTCTAACGGCGCGGCCAGTGCACCAACTGTTCCTACTGCGCCAGTCGATCTGCTCAAGATTGTAGGGGTAGCCAATTTAGCCCAGGCCATCCGTGAATATGGGCATCTCGCCGCCCAGTTGGACCCTTTAGGATCAACGCCGCTTGGTGAACCCTCCTTGGCGCTCGCCTACCACGGTCTCACCGAAGCCGATCTCCAGCAATTGCCCGCCAACTTGGTGGGCGGTCCCGTAGCCGAGCGAACGACGACCGCGGCCCAAGCCATTGCCGAGCTGCGCCGTCTCTATGCGGGTCTGCACATCGGCTACGACTTCGATCATCTGCGTCTACCCGAAGTCCGTACTTGGTTACGCGATGCCGTCGAGGCCGATACCTATGGCCCGGCAACCATGCCCATTGACGAGATCCGGCTCCTCGAAAGACTGACCCAGGTCGAGGTCTTTGAGCAATTTATCCAAGCGAACTACCCGGGCAAAACCCGCTTTTCGATTGAAGGGCTGGACATGCTGGTGCCGATCTTGGACGAGGTGATTGCCAGCGCCGTCACCGCCGACATCTATGCGATTCTCATCGGCATGGCTCACCGCGGGCGCCTCAATGTCTTAACCCACGTCCTCGAGAAACCCTACCGCGAAATGTTGATCGAGTTCAAAGATCCGATCAACAGCGCCTCCCAGACCCGGCTTAGCCAATTGGGCTGGACCGGCGATGTGAAATATCACGCGGGGGCGGAACGGGAGGTTCCCGATGGCAGCGAGATCGCGCTCACGGTTGATATGGCCCCCAATCCGAGCCATTTGGAGCATGTGAACCCGGTGGTCGAAGGCATGGCGCGGGCCGCAGGCTCCTTTGTCGATCGGCCTGGTCCACCGCGGCAGGATCAATTCATCTCGCTGCCGATCCAAATTCACGGTGACGCCGCCATCTCGGGGCAGGGCATTGTCGCCGAAACGCTCAACTTTACTCGGCTCGCGGGCTATAGCACCGGCGGCACCATCCATATCATCGCCAATAACCAAGTCGGCTTTACCACCGATCCCAACGAGACCCGTAGTACCCTCTACGCCAGCGACCTGGCCAAAGGCTTCAAAATCCCCATTGTGCATGTCAATGCCGATGATCCCATTGCCTGTATTCGGGTGGCGCGCATCGCGATGGCTTATCGCAATCATTTCAAGCGCGACTTTTTCATCGACCTCATTGGCTACCGTCGCTATGGACATAATGAAGGGGACGAGCCCCGCTTCACCCAACCCAAGATGTACGCGGTGATCGACAAGTTACCCACCGTGCGCAAGCAGTGGGCCGATCAACTCGTAGCCCGCCAAACAGTGGCGGCGGAGCTGCCTGATCAATTGGTGCAGCAGCGCATGGACGAATTGCAACAGGCGCTGGAAAGTATTGGGGCCGAAGAACATGTGGAACTTGAGATCAAGCCGCCGCCGCCTGGTGCAGCGCGCAAAGTTCATACGGCGATCGCCGCCGCGGAGCTACGAGCCTTGCATGAAGCGCTCCTCCAGGTTCCCCCCGACTTCCAAGTTCACCCGCGGCTCCAACGCATTCGCCGCCGCGCCGAGACCGCGTTGGCAACCGATGATGAAGGAACAATCGATTGGGCCATTGCCGAACAATTGGCCTTTGGCTCGATTCTGGCCGAAGGGACGGCCATTCGCATTACGGGAGAGGATGTCAAGCGCGGCACCTTTAGCCATCGCCACGCGGTGCTCTTTGATGCCGAAACCGGCGCGCCGTACACGCCGTTACATCATATTCCCCAAGCTAAAGCTGCCTTTGAAATTCACAATAGCCCATTGAGCGAGGCCGCGGCCATTGGCTTTGAATATGGCTATAACATCGAGCGCCCCGAGCGCCTGGTCATCTGGGAAGCGCAATATGGCGACTTTATTAATGTAGCCCAGTCGGTGATCGATGAATTTGTGGTCTCGGGCTTCGCCAAGTGGGATCAAACCCCGTCACTCGTGTTGCTACTGCCGCACGGTTATGAGGGACAAGGCCCGGATCATTCAACGGGACGGCTGGAGCGCTTCTTACAGATGGCCGCCGAGATCAATATGCGCATTGCCTACCCCACCACGGCGGCCCAATACTTCCATCTGCTCCGCCGCCAAGCACTGCTGTTGGAGACTGATCCATTGCCTTTGATCGTCATGAGCCCCAAGAGCCTCCTCCGCCATCCCCTCTCTGGCTCGACCGTGCGCGAACTGGCCGAAGGCAAATGGCAACCCGTGCTGGACGATCCGCTCATGGTCAGCGGGGAACGCGCCCGCCAGGAAGTAAAACGCCTGATTCTCTGTAGCGGCAAAATCTATGTAGACCTCGTTAGCCACGAGCAACGCCAGCAGACCCCCACGATCGCCATTGTCCGGGTGGAACAGCTCTACCCTTTCCCCGCCTACGAGCTGGAGCCGCTCTTGGCTAGCTATCCCAATCTCCAAGAGATTGTTTGGGTGCAGGAAGAGCCACGCAACATGGGCGCGTGGTCCGCGGCCAAGCCCCAGCTAGAAACCATCACCCAGCGCCGCTGGCCGCTTCGCTATGTGGGTCGCCCACGCCGGGCCAATCCTGCCGAAGGCTCGGCGGCCTGGCACAAGGTGAACCAGGCCGAGCTCATCGAACAGGCATTTAAACCCAATGATTCGTAACGCGTGATGAAGTGAGCCAGAGCTGTTAGGCTAAAATGCCAGCTCTCTCCGGCGCAACACCCCGCTCGGACTTATCCGAGCGGGGTCCATCCCAGCAACGTAGCTGCCGGGCCCATCACGTAACACGCAGCAAATAAGGACAGAACTCATGGCAACGAATATTACCGTACCAGCCTTAGGGGAATCGGTGGTGGAAGCGACCATTGCGCGCTGGCTCAAGCAAGAGGGCGATGCCGTCAAAGCAGGCGAAGCGGTCGTCGAGCTAGAAACGGATAAAGTCGATTTAGAGGTACCCGCCGAAAAAGATGGCATTCTCAGCAAAATTGAGCGCCAAGCTGGCGAAGATGTGCAGATCGGCGATGTACTAGGTTTGATCGAAGAAGGCGCAGCAGGTGCTAGCCCAGCCAAAGCTGACTCCAAACCAGCCGCCGCCACACCGGCCCCAGCCAAGGAGGAAGCGCCCGCCAAAGAAGCCCAACCAGCCAAGGAAGAGCGCGCTACCCCGGTTGCAAAACGCGTCGCGGCAGAACAGGGCGTCGATCTAGGGGCAGTCAGTGGGGCGGGTCCTGGTGGCCGTGTAACCAAACAAGATGTGGAAAATTTTGTACGCACGCAGCAACCACCAGCCGCACCAGCCGCCGCGCCAAAAGCGGCACCAGCAACCACCGCACCAGCCGCCGATCCACGCGGCGAAACCCGTCAACGGATGACCCGCCGTCGCCGTACTATTGCCGAACGGCTGGTACAAGCACAGCAGACGGCAGCCATGTTGACGACCTTCAATGAGATTGACATGAGCGCGGTCATGGATCTCCGCAAACGCCGCAATGAAGGCTTTGAAAAGCGCCACGGCATCAAGATCGGCTTTATGTCTTTCTTCACCAAAGCAGTCATTGGTGCGCTCAAGGCTTTCCCACCAGTCAACGCCGAGATCCAAGGGGAAGACATCGTCCTCAAGCACTACTACGACATTGGCATCGCTGTCGGTGCCGAAGAGGGGTTAGTGGTGCCCGTCTTGCGCAACGCCGATAAACTCTCCTTTGCCGACATTGAGCGGGCCATCAAGGAATTTGCCCAAAAGGTGCAGAAAGGGACTCTTTCCATCGATGATCTACGCGGTGGCACCTTTACCATCACCAACGGCGGCGTCTTCGGCTCGTTGCTCAGCACCCCGATCCTTAACCCGCCGCAAGTCGCCATTTTGGGCATGCACAAGATCCAAGAACGCCCCATTGCCCTCAACGGTCAAGTGGTCATCCGCCCGATGATGTATGTCGCGCTGAGCTACGATCATCGCATGGTCGATGGCCGCGAAGCCGTGCAGTTCTTGGTCAAGGTCAAAGAACTCATCGAAGATCCAGAGGCCCTGCTGTTAGAGGGATAAGGGTTAACAGAGGACGCGGATGTGCGCGGATAAAATAAAAATCCGCGCACATCCGCGTCCTAATTTCTCCCGCATCTAGCTAGGTGTTGTCCCGCCACCGATATTGGGGCCGCCAGCCCAGAATGTCCTTGGCCCGTTGGTTAGAGACCAAGGCACGGAAGGGGTCTTGGTCATATTCGGGGCCGCCCACCCAGGGTACATCCGGGTGAACCCGCTGCGCTAGTGCGCGGCTGGGGTGATCGGAATTAATATCATCGGCACAGAGCAGCAACGTGACATGCCCAGGGTCAGGACAAGTCAGGCCCAACACCGCCGCGGCGACCACATCACGCACATCACAGAAAGCGCCATACTCCCACGAGTGCTGCCATTCCCGTTCGGGATCTTCGGCGCGCCAGGTGCGCAGCCGTTCATAATATTCCGGGTGCAACACCCACGGTGGCCGCAAACAGATCGTAGCAATGCCGGTGCGTTGGGTAAAGTAGAAACACATCTCTTCGGCCAGCCGCTTGGAAAGGCCATAGGGGCTCATCGGTTGGGGCGGGTAGGTATCATCAATGGGGAGATGATCGGGCTTCTTGAGCCCCATAAAGATCCCCAAGGCGTTGACACTGCTAAAGTAGATCACCCGCTGCATCTGCTCGGCCGCGGCGGCCTGTAGCACATGCCAAGTTCCCATCAGGCTAACCTGGACGGTTTCATCGGGGTCATCGTCTGGCCCTCCCAAGAGGGACGCCAGATGAATGGCCGCGTCACATCCTTGGGCCGCGGTGCGCACGGCCTGTCCATCCAAGATACTCTGCCCATCGGCGCGATCATAGCCCACCACCGTATGGCCTTGGGCTACCAACTGTTCCGTAATCATCGAGCCAATCCGACCTCGATGGCCCGTGACAAAAACCTTCATACCTAGCTCATTTCTTTGTGATTCGTGTTGCGTGATTCGTGTTGCGTGATTCGTGTTGCGTGATTCGTGTTGCGTGATTCGTGTTGCGTAGTACGTGATTTATGAAGTCATGCAGCACATACGACAAAGTTAGCCAATGAGCGTGTTGCCTGACCCCGATGCACCTGCTTGGACAAGCCCTTGGCTCGAGGCCCAAGCCCCGATATCTTGCTGCTGGAGCGCGGCTGCCATGAGATCGGGAAAGTGATCGGGCGTGCAGGCAAAGGCCGGGACGCCGAGGGTGGCAAAGCGTTGAGCCAATTCATGATGATAGGCTGGCGCACCGTCGTCGTTGAGCGCCAACAACGTGATCAGCTTGACGCCGCTCTGGACTATCTGCGCCACTCGTTTGACCAGATCCTCGGCATGGCCGCCTTCGTAGAGATCGCTGATCAACACCAGCGTCGTCTCACTGGGCCGGTCAATGTGCGTCTGGCAATAGGCCATGGCCCGATTGATGTCGGTACCGCCGCCCAGTTGCGTGGCAAAGAGCAGATCCACCGGGTCGGTCAACAGCTCAGTCAGATCCACCACCGCGGTATCAAAGAGAATCAGCTGCGTCTTGATGGCTGGGATCGAAGCCAGCACCGCGGCAAAAATACTGGCATAGACCACACTGGTCGCCATCGAGCCCGACTGGTCAACACAGAGGATAATCTCTTTCACGGCCTGTTTGCGCTGGCGGCCATAACCGATCAGCCGTTCCGCCACCACCGTTTGGTATGCAGGCTGATAGTGCTGCAAATTGGCGCGGATCGTGCGATCCCAGTTGATCTCCTGGCCACGGGGCCGGTTGTTGCGCCAAGCCCGGTTGAGGCTGCCGCGCACCGCTTGCTGCATGGGTTGACTCAGCCGCTGGAGCAGAGCATCGACCACACCTTTGACCACTTGGCGCATGCTCTCGCGGGCAGGGGCGGGCGCAAGATGGCGCAACGACATCAGGGTGGCTACCAGATGGACATCGGCCTCGACAGATTGCAAAAGCTCGGGTTCGAGCAGCAACTGTTGCAGGTTGAGCCGTTCAATCGCGTCCTGTTGGAGGAGCCGCACCACCGAGCTGGGAAAGTATTCGCGAATGTCGCCAAGCCAGCGCGCCACGCGTGGGGCAGAACCGCCCAGGCCGCCCCGCCGCCCATCCTGGTTTTCTCCTTCACCCTGATCATAAAGCGCGCCCAGCGCTTCGTCAAGCCGCGCATCTTGGCGATTCAACTGGAGCATATTATTCTCCGCCGCGCCCCCAAGCACGAGCCGCCAGCGCCGTTGCCGTTCTTCTGCGGGTTTGTTCATGCTTTGATCCCCAATAGGTGTAACACAAGCGGCAAGGCGGCTGCGCCTGCGGCGGCATCAAAGGTGGACACGGGTTGATCCAGCCGCGAAGGAGTGTGCGGTGCGCCCTGTTTCACCTTATCGCTCATCATGCGGCGCTCGCCCACGGCGAACGCCGCAAAGGTACGGCGTACCAGCGGCAGCACCTGGATAAAACTCTCTTCGGTCAGGCTGACCAGCCAGCTATCGACCACCTGCCAGATCCGCGCGTCATGAATCAAGAGCAAGCCACTCCCGCGCAACAGCCCCGCCAGCCACGCCGCCGCGTCCGCGGGGCGATTCGCCAAGGAAAGGGCGTAGCTGAAACGCGTGGCCGCTTCGGTACTGTCGATCTGGCCCGCATTGAACAAAAGCCGACAGCATTTGCCCGCAATCAGCCCATGCAAGCCGGCCTGATCGGCTAATTTTTGAATGACCACCCACCACTCGGCCAGCTTATCCGCGCTTTGGACCAAGCTCAACGCCTCATGACAAGCCTCCAACCGTGCAAGCATAGCTTGGGCCGCAGCATCATCGAGCGAATAACAAGCGCCCGGTAGGCCAATCACGATCCGGGTGACAAAGCCTTGCAGAATAGGGGTCAACAGGCCGGTGTCGGTGGCACGCACATGACCATAGCGCAGGACACGCGCCAATGGCGGCAAGGCATCCATGAGCGCGGTGACATCGTTGGCTAAGGCCGCAGCCTGTTGCAGGCGCTGCACGGCTAAATCTACCACCGGCGGTAGATCGGCCAACAGGGCTTGGTCGATCACCACGGCCAGTTGGGCCAAATGGGTCTGGCTTTGTAGCTGATGCTGCACGCGGCCAACCGCAGCCGTGACGACCGAATTGCCCCAACGGCTCGCCTCAATCAACCGGACGGCGAATTCCGGTTGCCACTGCAAACGCCACACTTCCTTAAAGGTACCTTTGCCCGCGCGGCCACTGACCAACTCCCCCCACGGGATCGCCAAGAGCAACAGCCGGCGCAGCAGTTTGGAACGTTCTAGTCCATTCTCCTTGCGCAGATCCAGCTCTACGATCCGTTCTTCGGCTTCCGGCTTCAGGCGGAGCGAGCGCTGTAAACGGGCGAGGTCGGCTTGGAGTGGGGTCAGCGGCGTTGTCGGCGGGACACGCCCCAGCCGTTCACTGACCGCCAGATCTTGGTAGATCAGTTGCAACAAGCTTGGGTCACCAAAGCAAAGGGTGGTTAACGCAGCTTCGTTCAGCTCATCCAGATCGGGCAGCGGTTTGTCGCGCAGAGCCGTCAGCGCTTCGCTCAGCCGCACGGCATCGATCACATTAGCCGTTGCCACGGGGTGGCCTTCCGCCCGCAGCCGTTGCGCCATATGGGCCAACCAACCGGTTGTAATAAAGGTAGAACGGTCACCTGGCCGAGCGTGGCTTTCCCAAAGAAAATGGTACCACCCCGGTGCGCTCACGCCAGCCCGATAGCCACTAGCTGTAGCTAAGCGCCCATAGCTCCAGGGCGTCCAGGTCGCGACGACGGGGCAGCGCGGTAAGCGGCTGAGCAGCGCCGCATCGGCCTGGGGATCGGCTTCCGCTTGGAGGGCGGGAACATGCCAAGCGCCACAGATAACAGCAATGCGACGAAAGCCGTCGGCGTGGGCGCGGCGCAGGCTTTGGCGCATCCACGCTTCGCGCAGTGCCTCACGATAGGGAAGCGCGCCTTGGGCAGCGAGCGGGCTTTGCAAGGAGCCTTCGGCATCCAGGGTGCTGCGCAAGGCGGTCATCGCTTCGGCAATGCCCGTAAAGACCGCCAACCCTTCCTGGCGCTGTTCGACCAGCCGTTCCCACCAGCGTTCACCATCGGTAAAGCCAGCGGCTTGGGCTAGGACCCCGAGCGGATCCGGCATTCCCGTGCGCGCTTGAAGGTAAGGCGGCCAATCGGCTGGTTGCGAGTCCGCATGGGTAGAATCAAGTTGGGCTTTAGCTTGGCGCAACAGGGCCAAGTGATGGGTTTGGGGCAAGTCCATCAGCCGCACCGAGATGCCCTGGCGCGCCCCAAACTGGATCGCCTGCCACTCTGGCGAAAAGAGGGCAAAGGGAAAGAAGGAAGCGTCGGCGACGTTATCTTCGGCATAGACCAACAAAGCGACCGGTGGTTCCATCTGGGGATCGCGAGCCAGCGCCAACACGTCCTCGGCTTCGGGCGGCCCTTCAATGAGGATCAGATCCGGCTCGATCTCCCCAAGCGCCTGTACCACACTATAGGCCGAGCCAGGGCCATGATGCCGAATCCCAAGATAGAAAGTTGTTTGCATAGCTGTTTCAGGAAGTGTTTAGGCTTAACTCAATTCCCGACAGGCGCGATAGAGGTCGCTCCACCCGGCCCGTTCCTTGACGACCGTTTCCAAATATTCTTTCCAGATGACCAGATCCTGCACCGGGTCTTTAACCACCGCGCCGATCAAACTGGCCGCGACATCATCCGCTTTGACCGCGCCGTCGCCAAAGTGGGTGGCGAGACTAAGGCCGCTATGCATGACAGAGATAGCTTCGGCAGTGCTGAGGGTGCTGCTAGGGCTTTTGAGCTTTTCCTTGCCATCCAGCGTCGCGCCGCTACGCAACTCGCGGAAGATAGTTACCACCCGGCGCATTTCGGCCAAGGCCGGTTGCTCGACCGGCAATTCCAGCGCGCGCCCCAGCTCTTTAACCCGCTTTTCCACAATCGTGACTTCTTCGTCTAGCGTGGCGGGCAACGGTAGCACGACGGTGTTAAACCGCCGCTTGAGCGCGCTCGACATTTCGTTGACACCCCGGTCCCGATTGTTGGCGGTAGCGATCACATTAAACCCCCGCTGCGCCTGCACTTCCAGCCCCAGCTCGGGGATGGGCAGACTCTTCTCGGATAGAATGGTGATCAACGCATCTTGCACATCAGCCGGAATGCGGGTCAACTCTTCGACCCGCGCCAGCCGACCTTCGCGCATGGCGCGCAGTAGCGGGCTGGGCACCAACGCGGCGGCGGACGGGCCTTCGGCCAGCAACCGCGCATAGTTCCAGCCGTAGCGCAACAGCTCTTCGCTAGAACCCGCTGTCCCTTGCACCAATAAGGTTGAATCGCCCGCAATGGCCGCGGCCAAATGTTCGGAAACCCAAGACTTGGCTGTACCCGGCACCCCGTAGAGCAACAGCGCGCGGTCAGTGACCAAGGTGGCGACGGCAATTTCCATCAGTCGCCGCTCGCCGACATATTTGGGCGTAACCACAAAGCCATCGGCCAAGGTGCCGCCCAGAAGATAGGTGATCACCGCGCGGGGAGAGAGTTGCCAGTTTTGCGGACGCGGATAGGGATCCTGGGCGGCCAAGTTGGCTAGCTCCTCGGCGTATTGGACTTCGGCATGGTGACGGAGGATCGCCGTGCTGTTGGCTGGGATTCCAGCCGTGAAAGGCTCACTCATGACGCAAATTCCTTCTCCATCTGATGGCGCAGTTGATAGATGCGCAGAAAATGTTCGATAGAATCAGGCCGCTCATCACCTGGCCGCAAGGCAAAGAGTTTGGCCGCCGTGGGGAAGCCGGACGGGGCCAAACGATAGGCACAATCGCGCAGCACACGCCCAATGCCGTAATCGCGCGTGGTGCGTGCCAAGAGAGCGGGGAGTTGTTCTTGCAAGAGCGTCGCTGTCACGCCAGGCGAACATTGATCAAAAACGCGCAATACCGTTCCCAAGGTTGTCCAATCGGCAAAGGCCGCGGTGCGGGTTGTCGCCAAATAACGCTGCAAGGTCTGGTCGCGAAGGGCAGGCGGGAGCAACGGGGCGTAACGGACAAAGCGATCGAGCCATTCTCCCGCCGCGACTTGCGCCAACGCCAAGAGCCGCTGAAAATGTTGCAATTCAGCGACTAGGAAGGGATGATCCTGCTGCAATTCGGCCCCTTCTAGGAGTGCTGTGCCGAGCGCTTCGGCAAAGTCACTGGCCTGGACAAATTCCAAAAACTCGATGGTGTCCAGCCCAAGGTGAGCCACCAAACGTGAGGGAGGCAAAAGCGCCACCAACTGAACCAACCAACCCGCCTTTTCGCCAATCCGTACGCCAAGCGGTGACTGTTGGCGCACACCGAGTTGCGCCCAATCAGCGGCAAAGCTGGTGGGTAGTTTGACTTGCAAAGTGCGCCGCAACCACTTGCGCTCAACACGCATATAGGTGGCAACTTGGTCTAACAGCCGTTGTTGGAGCGGTGAGCCGCTTAATCCGGCTAGGAGTCGGGCGGCCTCGGTCCGCACCGCTTGGCTACGGTCAGCCAGCGCTTGCAGCAGAAAAGGTTCGTCAGCGCTACTCAAACCCACGCGGAAGGTACGGAGAAAATTCGCTCGATCTTGGGCAGTTTCTTGCCCCCACGTACGTTCCAAGTGAGTGCGTGCAGCCTGGGGATCACGTTGGCGGGCAGCTTGGAGAAAGTGCTGACGCGCTTCAGGGCTGCCCTGCTCCCATGCCGTCAATTCCACCGTGACCGTGGTCAGCAACCAATCAGGGTGAAGGCGCAGCAGCCAACGGCCCCGTTCGCCGAGACAAGGTGCGAGGGCAGCGGCCAAGGCTGGGTGTTTGGTCGCCAAGGTGAGGAGCGCCGGCAGGAGATCGGGGGGCAGATGACATGGTAGGCGCGCCGCGTGCTGAAGCCATTCACCAAGCAATGTCTGATCGCCCTCGCCCACTAGTTGACGGAGCAGAGCAATGGCCCCACTGGGTGCTGGTGGGTTGCGCTCGGCAGGGGCGGGCTGGATCAGCACGGCGGAGGGTGCTAGCCCCGGTTGCGTACCCGCCGCGTGATATTGGGTTAACAGGGCTGCGGCCTGCAAAAAGTGAGTTTCCGGTGCCTGGATTGTGGGCAGGGGCAAAAGTGCGATCAATTCTGGTGGCATCATCACCGCGTTTGGCTGGCGGGTTGTCCCTAGAATGCCCTGTTGGACCAAGCTTTCCCAGGCGGTCATAGCGACCAATACCTTTCTGCTGCCCAGAGTCCCAGGGGTAGGAAGCCATCGTCCAGCCATTCACCAAAACAGTGGGCCGGGTTGCCACCCGTAATACTGAGGAGCAGCCATTGGTTCTTGGCACGCCGACTGAGGGGCAGCGAAGCCGTCTGCCCATCGCCCAGCCACCACTGCGCTTGCCTCGTGCCGTTAGGCTGATATTGAGCCACCACATCGGCCAACAGCAAAGGATAATTAGTGAGCCATGGCTGTTGGGCCAGACTTTGCTGATAGACACGGAAGGCCGTGTGGATACGATGCGCTCCGCCGAGGTAGTTTATCGGGCCGAGTACTTTCGCAGCTGTCGCCACCGCGCGCAGCGGTATGGTGGCAGCGTAATAATAGATGGTACAGGCCACCTCGCTGCCACAGCGCCAGAAGGCGTCGAGGCTTTGCCGGTTGCTCGCATGGGCAAAGTTCACGATTAGGGCATAGCGCTCTTGGTGTTGGTGGCGCAGCCAAACCCGCTGTTGGAGCAGTGATTCCCCTTGTTCCACTGTGTGGCTCAAAACCAGCCAAGGCCCTGGCACGCCTTCACCGGTAAGCACGTCCTCCCGTGGTTGTGTCCAGCCGATCAAGGTGCGGACATCGTGTTGCAGGGCAGGTGACAGCGTATCCAAACGTTGGTAGGCTTCCAGCAACAAAAAGAGTTTCCCCACCGCGGCGGTCAGGCGTTCGGCCCAGCCTTCACCAGAAACCGCAAGCTGGCCTAAGCGCTGTACTTGGGTGGCTAGGCCGGACGCTTGGGCATCAACCAAACGGGCGGCCATGCTTTGCCAAAAGGCAGCGGGTTGGGGCTGGGCGTCGGCAAAGCCCATGCGTACCAGGTCGTGCAGCCACATCTTTAGCTCTTCGATACCAGCCGCGACCTTTTCGGTGCGCGCCGCGGCCCGTTTGACTTGCCCTTGCGCGGCTACGGATTCAGGCAGGACGGCTTGGGTATCCGCCTTGGCCTGCTGGCGTTGGGTGCGGCCATCTAGCCAACGTTGCGCCCAGTCCGGTGGTGGGGCAGGTGTAAAAGTATCGGGACTTTGGTTATAGAGCAAAAAGAGCGCCAAACCATGTTTACAGGGAAATTTACGGCTAGGACACGAACAGTGGAAGGCTGGCTCGCGCCGATCAATGGCGGTTTGATAGAGCTTGGCCCCACTGCCCTGGCATTCGCCCCAAAGGAGATCGGTGCTGGCTCCCCGCGTAGCCCACTTGCGCGGGTTCGTCAATTCCTGGGCAGCCGTGGCCGATGCGGCGTCCGGCGCGAGCGCCATAATTTGGTCGCGTTGCCATTGCATACCAAAGTTAGTTCCTTTCAGCATTCATCTTACTTGCCGAGCATTATACAACATGTAGAACGAATGGTCTATTTGGATACTAACTGTGGGGTGAATTGTGTGTGAATTCGTGTGGGCTAGCGGCTGTTTTATCGATCAGTTCGGCGGCGGCGAGATGACCGTTGTGGCGTGCCCAACCGGCAGCGGTGGCCTGAAAGCTTTGATCACGTAGGGTGGTGTCGGCACCGGCGGCCAGGAGTAGCCGGATGAGTTCGCGATCATCCTCCCAAGCGGCCACATGGAGGGGTGTTACACCATTCGGGCCAGAGCGGTGGTTGGCTAACGCCGGATTGGCGGCTAGTAAGGCTGGAATGCGATCCGACCATTCGAGTGTTCTGGCGGTCAGAATGTCCAGCGTTGCGCCGTGGGCGGCCAACCAATCCGCGGCCTGTGGTTGTTGTAACAAAGCGGCGACTTCAAGCAGGGTCATCCCGTTGCGGATTGGCACATCTAGTTGCGCGGGTGGTAGGGTAGGGGCCAACCGCGCCAGTGTAACGATGTCACCACGCCCCACCGCTTCGACCAGGGTGATTTCCCCAGCCGTCGGGGGCGAGGCTGATAAAGCCGCCTGATGCAGCCACCACGTTTGCCCTTCACCGATAAATTCAAAACCTAGCTGCGCATAGACAGGTCTCCCCAGCGGTGTGGCATTGAGCAGAACGCCCTCATAGCCAAGCGCGTGGGCTTGACGGCAGGCAGCTACTGTCACCGCTTTGCCTATCCCGCGATTGCGCATAGCTGGCACGACACCACAGTTATAGATGCCCGCCGCGGCCAAGGGGCCGGTCGTCACAAAAAGGATGCTGTGGCCCACAATGGTGCCATCTAGCCAAGCGGTGAAATGCCATAGCTGGCGGGGTGTGGCCTGGCTCGCCGCGCGCGACATGGCCGTGATAGCGGCGTTTTCGTAGGGTAAATCTTGGGTAAGCCAAGGGCTAGCGGGGGTGACCAGGGTCATTTGCAAGCCAGCAGGGGCGGCATGGTCTGTGCGCATTTGGGCAAAATCGAGCCACATCCAGTGCGGTTGCCAACCCCATTCAAAGCCCCGTGCCAGGAGACGCACCCCAAGGTCAGCGGGCTGGCTTGGCAGGAGGGACCAACAAGAAACTTGGCGCATGGGGCGATGGGCATAGCAATAAGCCAAGAAATGGTCCAATTGTTCGGCGGCGCCATCTTCGGCCAAGTTGGGAAAGGCCAAAGTAACTTCGCCCGCTTGACCGGGGACATGCATCCACAGCGCGCCCTCTGCTTGATGGATATGCCCCTGCTGAAAGGTAGCCTGGGCGGCCATCCATTGCTGGTGATTATCGGCACAACGGATCTGACGTGCATGTTCCTGCGGAGCGCGCATAATAGGGTAGAAGCTTATCTACTTTTACAAGTTTTTAGCCCGTTCTCGGCGCAGTTGAAAGACCATAAACAGCCAAAGCCCAATGGCTAAGATTAATTCGAGGACTTCATTATATTCGGCAAGCCGGAATTCCCAATGGGCAGGCGCTGGAATAAAGTTGCGGTATAGTTTCCACACAAAGAGCAGACCAAAGTAGGGCAGCAAGGCAAGCGGCGGTATGATCGCCATATAGAGCCGTTGCCAACGAAGCGGAACTCGCGCCAGGGGCAGCACAAGTGGTAACAGGCCGTAAGCACCAACCAGTAGCTGAATCCATTTGAAGGCGGTTTTCGCGCCGACAAGGTTATGGATATTGGTTTCATTTTGGGTGTTAATCTCTGCCATCACACCTTGGGTTTCCCAGCCAAAGATCCGTTGCCCCCAACTGATCTCTTCTCCGATCAAAAAAATGAGACCAACACAGAGAAGTAGGTAGAGGCCAGCAATCAGGCGTTCGCCAGTGCGCCAGTAGCGATGCATAATCAGCGCGGCCCATGCCAAGGCCAGCGCATTAAAGAGCTGCTGTAGATTCTCGGCAAAGCCATCTTCCCCAGTAAACCACAGATAGGCAGCTTTACCAAATAGGGCTGAGACCACCCCGGTTACCAGTAAAAGGAAAGGCGTCAGTAGAATGATTACCATGATCGAAGGGGACATGCGCCACTCAGCAGCACTAGTCTTGATAAACTCACCGACTACTTCAGGAAAGGTGCGTCGGCTAGTATGCCGTTGCTTGGTTGCAATGGAAAGCTCTTTGGTCATGATTGCTCTCTCTCATAGCATGAAGTGGGTCATGGTGCGTAAACCGGGACGCGATCCAAACCAATATGATAACGAATATCCCCTACGATGGATATAAATGGATAGGTGACTCAATTGTTGGCTTGGGTCTACGATGGTCTACACAGACGTAGATCTGTTCGCTAGAACGCTAGGCTGAGGCAAACAAAAACTGTCCACAATAAGCGCTAGCCGAACAACGTTACTAGATGGCGATTCATTTTATCACAAAAAAATACAAGATTTTGCTTACTTTGCGCTGACAATTTCAAGCAAAATAAACCCGGGCTAGCAACCAAGCTTGCTGATGAAGGGTAAGCAATGAAAGCGGTAGAGCTCACTCGTGCGCTTTCGCGCCGCTTGACCGAGCCGGTGCTGATTTCAATCAGCGCTAGGTTACCGAATTTCATGGTTCCCCTTCATCAGCAAGCTTCTGCCAATCGAAATTATCCAAAAGAACACTTATTCGGCAGCGTCGCCAAGAGACCAGGGGAAAAATAAAGAGTTGCCAGGAAAGCCTTCCTGGCAACTCAGTAGAAGTCGCTTATAAAGTTAGTTCTGCCCGTGTCCATAAGTTGCGTCTAGATGATGGCAACCGACATTTTCCGCGACGACAGCTATCCTAAACTGCGGCGATCAAAAGCGCTAGGCAGTAATTCCGCAACAGTTGTGGCATGAAAATTGCCCGCGACATCGGCAATATAGACTGTCATCGTTGGGCCTAATTCTGCCATCACTTGTCGACAGATGCCACAGGGGGTACCACCGTTTTCGGTGGCCACCGCCAACGCCACAAAGTCCTGATGGCCTTGGGCCACCGCGGCCGTCAAGGCCACGCGCTCCGCACAGATTGTCGCCGGATAGGAGGCGTTTTCTACATTACAACCGAGGATCACTTGTCCTGTGGCGGTTAGGACGGCAGCACCAACCCTATAATGACTATAGGGAGCATAAGCACGTTGGCGCGCCAGGATAGCCTGTTGTACCAATTCTGTTGCCTTGCTTGCTTGTGGCATCATCTACTCCATCGCTTGTATATTGATCAGCGAAGCGGCAGAAGAGCGCCGCTCATGCACCGATTTCCCTGCGGTATCCGGCTCTTCTTGGGATGGCGTGGGCACGCGCTCGGCGCGCACTTGCTCAATGCGACGCCCTTCTAGCGATAGCACGGTAAAACGCCAACCTTGGTGTTCGACATATTCACCTTGCTCCGGCACATGCTCCATCAAGCTATATAAGAAGCCACCTAACGTGTCGGCGGTATCTGTATCGAGGTTAATATCCAATAGTTTGGACAGCGAATATACATCAAGCCGTGAGTTCAAGAGATAGGTATCGGGACCACTGCCTTGGACGTAGATATCTTCCTCAATATCATACTCATCCTGGATGTCCCCTACGATCTCTTCAATAATATCTTCGATGGTCACTAAGCCAGCCGTACCGCCATATTCATCAACCACCGTGGCAATATGGACACGATGCTTTTGCATTTCTTGAAAGAGAGCATCGACTTTTTTACTGGCTGGAATAAAGTACGGTGGGCGCAGGAGTTGCCGAATCGGAACATCTGTTGTTTGATCACGAAAGCAGCGCAATAGATCCTTGGCATATAAAATGCCAAGGATCCGGTCGATGTGATCTTCATAGACCGGGATACGACTATGGCCCGCAGCAATGATAATGTCAAGTGCTTCCTGAAAAGATGTTTCTATATCTATTGCCACCATATCAATGCGAGGCACCATCACTTCGCGGGCAACAGTATCATTCATTTCCAGAATGCTTACAATCATCTCGCGCTCATTCTCTTCAATTGCTTCGCCACTATCGGCTGTGTTCATCAGCAAACGCAGTGTTTCATCCGTTAACCCGTTTGTTTCATCTGAGCGCGCGGGGTCATAGGGATTTGCCCAGACCGCGACTTGTTGCACCAAGAAAACAAAAGGTCGTAGCAGCAGATCCAAGATCCGCACCAACGGTGCCAGTTGAAAGACGAGCGTATCGACATTGCGCACGGTCCAACTCCGCCATAGGGGCTGAACAAGCGCCATGAGCAACCAGATACCGAGAAAGGTTAGAAAAATTTGGGTCGATTGAGAGTGAAGAGTTACCCAAGCGCTTGTTGCGCCCAGGAATAAGAGGCAACCATTTTTAAAAAGACTGAGGGTAAGATAAAGATGAGCTCGATGATTTAGGGGGTAAGTATCCAAGAGGCGAGCCGCTGGATCGCCCTGTTCACTTCTACGCCGAACTTCACTACGACTAGTAACAGTAAATACAACCTCAAGCGCAGTTGCCACACCAACCAACAGCAGAGAGAGTGCAAACATCAACCACGGCAACGGGTCAGGTTCCACAGTGTACTCCTTAATTAAGTTAAATACGTGGTAGATCGCTATGCAACAACCGTAAAATCAGCCCACCACTATCGCGGTAGGATCCGATCAACCAGCGTTGTGAAACCTAAGGATCGTAGCCCGACTTTGCCCCGCCAGTACCTAGCCAGCCAATCTGCCTTCCCTACGGCCATGGGCAGACAGACCATCGCGGCAAGGAAACAGCGAACAAAGTGACACTACAACCCCTAGATTAAATACTACTCATTGTCATACTACTCATTGTCATACTACTCATTGTCATACTACTCATTGTCATACTACTCATTGTCAGATGATTGGGTAGGCGGTGTCACCTGTCGTTCACGCGCTGGCACACCATAGGCTAGTGCGCCTGGGGCAACATCCTTGGTCACCACAGCGCCAGCACCCGTCGTAGCGCCAGCACCAATGGTCACCGGAGCCACCAAGAGGGTATCGCTGCCAATAAAAGCGCCTTGCCCAATCTGTGTTTTGGCTTTGCGCACACCATCGTAATTGCAAGTGATCGTGCCTGCGCCAATATTAACCGAGCCATCAACTTGGGCATCACCGATATAACTAAAATGGCCCATTTTGGTGCCAGGGCCTAAATAGCTATTTTTGACCTCACCAAAATTGCCCATATGCACATGTTCACCCAAATGCGCGCCTTTACGCAGGTGCCCAAATGGCCCAATTTCACTGTGATTATCCATTCGTGCTTGTTCCAACACCGAGCAGACAACCCGGCAGTGATCACCAATCATACAGTCAATGATTTGGGCGTGGGGCCCAATCACACCATGGCGACCAATGGTGGTTACCCCCTGCAATAGGGTACCCGGCCAAATGGTGGTGTCTGAACCAATGCTCACTTCATCTTCAATATAAGTGGTCGCTGGTTCAACAATGGTAACCCCTGCTAACATATGACGCTCTAAAATGCGCTGACGCATGACAGCCGTTGCATTGGCCAACTGGATCCGCGTATTAATCCCATCAACATCACTCAGGGGTGCCGACATTGTTACCACACGGCGACCTTGGCTGACGGCAATGCCCACCATATCGGTCAAATAGTATTCACCTTTGGCGCTAAGCGGAATCTTTGACAGATTTTCCCATAACCAGGCACCGTGAAAACAATAGATACCTGGATTGAGTTCGCGGATCGCTTTTTGCTCCGGCGTACAATCCACTTCCTCAACAATCGCCTGAATTTCCCCTTGGGCATTCCGGACCACCCGGCCAAAACCTTGAGCATCCTCGCGTTCGATCGTCAACATCGCGATAGCTGGCCCAACTTCTTCATTGTTGTGCAACTGAGTAAAAAGGTCAAGCAACTTTTGTAGGGTTTCACTGCGTAACAAAGGCATATCGCCATAGGTGACCATGACAGCATCTGACTGCCCTTGCAGCAGGGTGGTTGCCTGCATCACAGCATGGCCCGTCCCTAACAATTCCTGCTGCACCGTATAGCGCACCTGATCACCTAAATGCGCTTCAATCAACTCACGCTTGTGCCCGACAACGATAACCGGTGGCACTTGGCTTACTGCTTGGGCAGTTTTTACTGCCCACTCAATCATAGGCCGACCCATGACGGGGTGCATCATTTTCGGTAAGTCCGATTTCATCCGTGTGCCATATCCAGCCGCTAGAACAACTGTTGCTACGTTCACAGTACCTCACCCTAAAGAATATTATTGCACCGAAAAAGCCCAAAAGCCGTGTCTTTATTCACAAAACAAAAAAACCAGACGCGTTCAACTTATATGAACGGTCTGGTTCAGATCATAATATGTAATTATTAGAATTTGCAATATCCTCATTCCCCAATCTATAAATCAAGGAAGAGGGCTGTTCAGAATCCATTATTAACAGCCGAATCCGACATCCTCAAGCAAAAATATTAGCTGTGTAATGTCGCGACGCAGGATCAATCTTAC